>CAZEAF010000025.1:0-13894 GCA_964510125.1 uncultured Coriobacteriaceae bacterium | reverse complement strand
GGCACCCGGCGGCGCAGGACCAGCAGGACGGCGATGGCCGCCAGGCCCGGGACCAGCATGATGCCCAGGGCGGGGCCGAAGGCGTTGTGGGTCAGCTGCAGGATGGCCGCCACCGCCAGCGGTCCGGCGAAGGCGCCAATCTGGTCCATGACCTCGTGGAGGGCAAAACCCTTGCCCCGCCCCACCTTGGCCGCGGCGTGCGAGAGCATGGCGTCGCGCGAGGGGGTGCGCAGGGACTTGCCGAGGCGCTCGACGATGACGAGGACGGACACGCCGGCCACGCTGCCCGCAAAGCCCATGGCCGGGACCGCCAGGCCGGTGATGGCATAGCCCAGGATGGCGAAGAGCCAGTAGCGGCCGGTCCTGTCGGCCGTGGGCCCGCTGACCAGCCTGCCGGCCAGGGACGTGGCCTCTCCCACACCCGAGACGATGCCCACCAGGGCGGCCGAGGCTCCCAGCGAGGCCAGCAGAGGCCCCTGGACCGAGAGGGCACCTTGGTAGACGACGTCCATGAGCATGCTCACGACGCCAAAGGACATGATGAAGGCCAGGGGCGTCGCCGCCGGCTTCCCCGCTCGCACGCCCTGCCTGCGCAGACCAGGCTTGTCAGCCACGGGCCCCGCTCCCCTCTCGCCCGGCCGTTTGCCGGACAGATGTCAGACCGTCTCCGGCAGAGAGAGTGGTATACGGCCGTCCCGCCACCCCATCTGCGCTACTATGATGGTTTACATCAAGCTGACGCACACGTCCACGCCCCGCCAGCCGTCTGCGTCCCGTCACCTGCCTTAGTCCCGCGACCCGTCTACGTCCCGCCACGCGCCGGCGGGCACTCGAGGAGAAACCATGACCGCCAACTCCCTCGCCCTCGTCGGGGGCATCCTGCTCGACGGCAGCCAGGATATGCAGCCCCAGCCTGGCAAGGCCATCCTGATTGACGCAGACAAGATTTCGTCCGTCGAGAACGAGTCCACCGTCTCACTCGAGGGACGCACGGTCGTCGACCTGGCTGGCCGCTACGTCATGCCTGGCCTCATCAACCTCCACGTCCACCTGCCCGGCAACGGCGGCATCTCCAAGAAGCCCCGCGACAACGCCAAGCTAGTGTCCACCCTCATGAGCAACCCCTTCACCCGGGCCATCACCAAAGGCCTGTGCGCCAAGTACGCATCCATCGAGCTCCTGAGCGGCGTTACCACCATCCGCTGCGTGGGCGGCATCGCTGACTTCGACACACAGATCCGCGACGAGGTCAACGCGGGCAGGCGCCTGGGCCCCCGCATGCTGGTCTCCAACGAGGCCATCACCGCAGCTGGCGGCCACATGGCGGGCTCGGTGGCCCAGGTGGCGGAGTCCGTCCCCGAGGCTGTGGCCATGGTCAGGCAACGGGTGGCCTCCAAGGTCGACCTGATTAAGCTCATGATTACCGGCGGCGTCATGGACGGGACGGTGCCCGGCTCCCCCGGCCAGCTTAAGATGCCCGCCGACATGGTCCGTGCCTGCTGCGTCGAGGCCCATGCCGCAGGCCTTCCCGTGGCCGCCCACGTGGAGGGGCTGGAGGGTCTGGAGATTGCCCTGGAGAGCGGCGTGGACACCATCGAGCACGGGGCCACGCCCGACCAGGAGGGCAAGATTGAGCGGCTCTTCCTGGAGAGCGGGGCCTACCTCATCACGACCATGTCCCCCTCCATCCCCTACGCCGTGCTCGACCAGAGCGTGAGCTATGCCACCGACCTGGGCAAACTCAACGGCGAGATTGTCTTCCACGGCATCGCTGACTGCTCCCGCATGGCCCGTGCCGCCGGCATCCCGGTAGGCCTTGGCAGCGACGTGGGTTGCCCCTTCATCTCCCAGTACAACTTCTGGCGCGAGCTGGTCTACTTCGTCCGCTACTGCGGGGCCACGCCCCAGGAGGCCCTCTTCCGCGCCACCCTGGGCAACGCCCGCATAGCCCACATCGACCAGGTCACGGGCTCGGTGGAGCCGGGCAAGTGCGCCGACCTGATTGTGACCCAGGCCAACCCCCTGGAGGACTTGCGCACCCTAGGCTGTATCACCGACGTGGTAGCCCGCGGCCAGCTGATTCGCGACCCCCTCAAGAGGGTCCGCAAGAAGCCGCAGGTGGACGGCCCTCTGGACGCCGTGGACAAGGCGGCGGACGAGTAAGGACCGCCCGCCCCTAGACCGCCGTCCTCTGTCGCCGGGCTCCGACGACCAGTGCGGCCACGAGGGCCGCCAGCAGCAGGGCCGAGGCCAGCACGACCGGGTCGGCCACCGAGCCCGTCACAGCCAGGCCGACACCCCGGACCAGCAGGGCCACGAGCCAGGCCACCACACACTGCATGGCCACCATGCCCAGAGCCCAGCCCCGCCCCAGCTCCCGGCGGACCGAGGTGACGGCCGCCACGCAGGGGGTGTAGAGCAGGCAGAAGAAGAGCAGGGATAGGGCGGCCAGCGGGGTCAGCGAGCCGGTGAGGGCACCCACGCTGCCGTAGAGGACCGACACGGTGGAGACGACGCTCTCCTTGGCCATGAAGCCCGAGACCAAGGCCGTGGAAATCCGCCAGTCGGCAAAGCCCAGCGGGGCGAACACGGGCGTAATCCAGCCGGCTACCACGGCCAGGATGGAAGCGGACGAGTCGTCCACCACGTTGAGGCCAAAGTCAAAGGTCTGCAGGAACCAGATGACGAGGGTGGCCGCAAAGATGATGGTAAAGGCCCGCTGGAGGAAGTCCTTGGCCTTGTCCCAGGCCAGCAAGAAGACGCTGCGGGCGCTGGGCAGGCGGTAGTTGGGCAGCTCCATAACAAAGGGCACCGCCTCGCCCGCAAAGAGGGTCCCCCTCATGAGTAGGGCCACAACCACGCCCACGACAATGCCGCCGAAGTAGAGGCCCACCATGACCAAGCCCGCGCAATCCGGGAAGAAGGCCGCCGAGAAAAAGGCGTAGATGGGCAGCTTGGCCGAGCAGCTCATGTAGGGGATTAGCATGATGGTCATCTTGCGGTCGCGCTCGGAGGGCAGGGTGCGCGAGGACATGACGGCCGGCACCGAGCAGCCAAAGCCGATGAGCATGGGCACGATGGACCGGCCGGACAGGCCGATGCGCCGCAGGAGCTTGTCCATGACAAAGGCCACGCGGGCCATGTAGCCCGAGTCCTCCAGGATGGACAGGAAGATGAAGAGGATGACGATATAGGGTAAAAAGGACAGGACCGTGCCTACGCCGGTGAAGATTCCGTCCATGACAAGGGACTGCAGGACGGGGTTCACGCCCACCGAGCCCAGGCCGCCAGCCACCAAGGCGCCCAGGCTGTCCACGCCGTCTGCCACCAAATCCGAGAGCCAGGCGCCCACCACGTTGAAGGTGAGCCAGAAGACCAGGCCCATGATGGCCACAAAGGCCGGGATGGAGGTCCACTTGCCCGTGAGGACCCGGTCGATTCTCTCGGAGCGGGTCCGCTCCCGGCTCTTGTGGGGCTTGGTCACGCAGGTCCGGCAGACGCGGTCGATGAAGGCGAAGCGCATGTCGGCTATGGCCGCCGACCGGTCCAGGCCGCGCTCGTCCTCCATCTGGACCACGATGTGCTCGAGCATCTCCCTCTCGTTCTGGTCCAGCTTGAGGGCCTCGAGCACCCGCCCGTCCCCCTCAGCGAGCTTGCTGGCAGCAAAGCGCAGGGGGATGCGGGCGCGCTCGGCGTGGTCCTCCACCAGGGACATGATGGCGTGCAGGCAGCGGTGGACGGCGCCCCCGTTGTCGTCGGGCGAGCAGAAGTCCTGCTTGACGGGGGTCTCCTGGAAGCGAGCTACGTGCAGGGCGTGGTCCACCAGCTCGGAGATGCCCTCGCCCTTGGCCGCCGAGATGGGCACGACCGGGATGCCCAGCATGCGCTCCATCTCGTTGACGTCCACCGAGCCCCCGTTGCCCTCCATCTCGTCCATCATGTTGAGGGCCAGGACCATGGGGATGCCCAGCTCCATGAGCTGCATGGTCAGGTAGAGGTTGCGCTCGATGTTGGTGGCGTCCACGATGTCGATGATGCCGCAGGGCTTGTCGTCGAGCAAAAACTGGCGGGTGACCAGCTCTTCCTCGGAGTAGGGCGACATGGAGTAGATGCCGGGCAGGTCGGTCACCGTGGTCATGGGGTGGCCTTTGATGGAGCCGTCCTTGCGGTCCACCGTGACGCCCGGGAAGTTACCCACATGCTGGTTGGCCCCTGTGATTTGGTTGAAGAGGGTGGTCTTGCCCGAGTTCTGGTTGCCGGCCAGGGCGAAGGTAATCTGGGTGCCCTCGGGCAGGGGGTTCTCAGTGGCCTTGTCATGAAAGCGGCCGCCCTCGCCCAGGCCCGGGTGGTCTGCCTCGGACAAGGCCGTCGGAGCTGCGGGGCCCGTCCCCACCCGCTGCCGGTCGTGGGCCCGCCGCCGGTCGTGGGCCCGCCGCCTGCCTTGGGGTCGCCCGTCCTCGGCAGCCCACTCCTCCTCTGCGACCTGCTCCTCCTCGGCGACCTGCTCCTCGGCGGCCCCCGCCGCCTGCACGTCGGCGACCGTGATTCGCCGGGCGTCTGCCAGGCGCAGGGTCAGCTCGTAGCTGTGGAGGCGCACCTCCACCGGGTCGCCCAGAGGGGCATGCTTGACCATGGTCAGGCGGACGCCGGGGATGATGCCCATGTCCAGGAAGTGCTGGCGCAGGGACCCTTCCCCGCCCACGACCCTCACCTGGGCGCTCGAGCCAATCGGAAGCATGTCGAGCGTGGTTGCGGCCTGTCCCGCCGAACCGGCCCCGTGGATGTCAGCCAAAAAGCTCTCTCCCCTATATGCACATCGGACCTTCAGACGCCGCGGCACGGCACCTCTGTACGAGACATCACTATACCCGCCCCCCAATTGGTTACCAAGAAGAAACCTCGTGCTGGTAGAGATAGAATACTCGCGACGCGAGCCGACAGGGAGACGACCGAACCGATAAGAGAATCGGGGTACAGGGAGAGGGAGAACATACATGGGAGAACTCACGACCGCGCCGCGCTGTGCCTCGGACGCGCGGCTGGCGGCCTTTCTCGACCGGCATACCCGGCGCATCCAGGCAACGCCCCCGGGCATCTGCCCCATAGCCGTCGAGCAGGCCCTTTTGCAGGAGTCCGCCTCACAGACCTGCGGCAAGTGCGTCCCCTGCCGCGACGGCATCCCCCAGCTTGAGCGCCTGCTGGGCGAGCTGGTGGCCTGCCGGGCCAGCCAGGCCGACCTGGACCTGGTCAGGACCCTGGCCCAGATGGTGCGCGACACGTCCGACTGCGCCATCGGCTACGAGGCGGGCCAGACCCTGCTGGACAGCCTGGACGCCTTTGCCGACGAATACAGGAGCCACGTGCAGGACCGCGCCTGCTTGCCGGGTGTGGGCCAGACGGTCCCCTGCGAGACGGGCTGCCCCGCCCACGTCAACGTGCCCGGCTACATCGCCCTGGTCAAGGAGGGCGACTGCGCAGGCGCCGTGGCCATGGTTCGCAAGGACAACCCCTTCCCCACCGCCTGCGCCCTCATCTGCGAGCACCCCTGCGAGGCTCACTGCCGCCGCACCCTCGTCGACGCCCCCGTCAACATCCGCGGCATCAAGAAGTATGCGGTGGACACCACGCCCGCCGACACTGTCCCCGTGCCCGCCCGCGCCGCGGCAACCGGCCGCAGGATAGCGGTCGTGGGCGGCGGTCCGTCAGGTCTGACCTGCGCTTATTTCCTCTCCCTCATGGGGCACGAGGTCACGGTCTTCGAGGCCCGCAAGAAGCTGGGCGGCATGATGCGCTACGGCATCCCCGCCTACCGCTTCCCCCGCGAGCGCCTGGACGAGGACCTGGGGGCCATCCTGTCGGTGGGCGGCATCTGCGTCGAGTACGGCTGCACCGTCGACGCGGGCAAGATGGGCCAGGTCGCCCGGGACTTCGACGCGGTCTACGTGGCCATCGGCGCCCACACGGGCAAGACCCTGCGCCTGCCGGGCGTCGATGCGGCGGGCGTGAGCTCGGCCGTCGACCTGCTCCGCGGCATCGGCGACGGGGACTACCCCGACTTTTCTGGCAAGCGGGTCGCGGTCGTCGGCGGCGGCAACGTGGCCATGGACTGCGCCCGCACCTCCCTGCGCGCAGGCGCCGACGAGGTCAGCATCGTCTACCGGCGCCGCCTTGAGGATATGACGGCCCTGGCCAGCGAGGTCGAGAGCGCCATGGCTGAGGGTGTGGAGATGCTCACCCTAGAAGCGCCCGAGTCCATCGAGGTGGGAGAAGACGGCCACTGCCGGGCTCTGCTCGCCCGACCCCAGATGATTGGCCCTGTGAGCAGAGGCCGCCCCGCCCCCGTGGCCACCGACAAACCCCTGCTTCGCATCCCGGCCGACATCGTCCTAATCGCCGTGGGCCAAGACATCGTGAGCGGCCCCTTTGAGGACTTTGGCATGCAGGCCCAGCGCCACCGCTTCATCGCCAACCCCCAGCTCCACGCCCTTGACGCGGACAACCGGCCCATACCCGGCATCTTTGTGGGCGGCGACTGCGAGACGGCCCCGGCCACGGTCATCAAGGCAATCGGGGCTGGCAAGGTGGCTGCCCGCAACATCGACGAGTACCTGGGCTTCCACCACAAGCTCGACTGCGGCGTCACCGCGCCCGACGCCCAGCCCAACGACCGCACCCCCACCGGCCGCGTCAACATCGCCGAGCGCCCGGCCCGCGAGCGCAAGCTCGACTTCGGAGGTGTCGAGCTGCCCATGAGCGACGCGGAGGCCGCCCAGGAATGCAACCGCTGTCTGCGCTGCGACCAATTTGGCTGCGGAGTTTTGGAAGGAGGTCGCGTCCAGTATGTCTAGCGACCAGACCATCATCATCACCATCGACGGGCGCCAGACCAGCGTGCCCCAGGGAACGACCATCCTCCACGCGGCCGACCAGGCGGGCGTCCACATCCCCACCCTCTGCGCCTTCCGCGACCTGGAGCCCATCGCCTCCTGCCGCGTCTGCACCGTAGAGCTGGAGGGGACCGGTCAGCTGGTCACCGCCTGCTCCACCAAGGCCCAGGAGGGCATGCGGGTCCTGGTCAACTCCGAGCGCGCTCTGGCTGCCCGCAAGATGGCCCTGGCCCTCATCCTCGCCGACCACGGCCTGGACTCCACCAACTTCTGCTTCTCCTGCGCCAAGAACGGGTCCTGTCAGCTGCAGGCCGTCTGTCGGGAATGCGGCGTGACCGAGCCTATCCTACGCAACGAGCGTCCCCGCGAGGCCGTGCTTGACTCCAACCCCTTCCTGCGCTACGACCCCAACCTCTGCATCCGCTGCCAGCGCTGCGTAGGGGCCTGCAATCAGCTGGCCCGCAACCACACCCTGACCACGGGCAAGCGGGGGCTGCGCACCACCATCCAGGCCCCCTTCGGTCCCGACTGGAAGGCCACGGCCTGCGAATCCTGCGGCACTTGCGCCCAAGCCTGCCCCACCGGCGCCCTGGTGGAGAAGCGGCGGGACGGCTGGAGCTCCTGGGACGTGCAAAGGGTCCGCACCACCTGCCCCCACTGCGGGGTGGGCTGTCAGCTCGACCTCATCGTCAAGGACGGCCAGATAGTGGACACCGAGGCGGCAGACGGACCGAGCAACCGGGGCCTGCTCTGCGTCAAGGGCCGTTCGGGCTCCTTTGACTACGTGGACGCCCCCGACCGCCTGCGCACCCCCCTCATCAAGAACCGCGCCACGGGCAAGTTCGAGCCCGCTAGCTGGGACGAAGCCCTCAACCTCATCGCAGACAGGTTCGGCGCCATCAAGCGGCAGTTTGGGGGTGAGGCGCTCGCCGCGTTTGCCTGCTCCAGGTCCACCAACGAGGACGTCTACATGCTCCAGAAGATGGCCCGCTGCGCTTTTGAGACCAACAACGTAGACAACTGCGCGCGTGTTTGACACTCCCCCACCGTTGCCGGTCTGGCAACTACACTCGGCTCCGGCGCGATGACCAACACCATCGCTGACGTCACAACGCAGGCACAGGTCATCATGCTCGTCGGATCCAACCCCGAAGAGGCCCACCCCGTCCTCGGCATGCAGCTGCGCCGGGCGGTCGAGCGGGGCTGCAGGTTAATCGTCGTGGACCCCCGCGACATCGGCATCTCCCGCATGGCCGACATCCATATCAAGCTCCGTCCGGGCACCAACGTGGCCTTTGCCTACGGCATGGCCCACATCATCATCGAGCGGGGTCTCTTCGACGAGGAGTTCGTCCGCACCCGCACCGAGGGTTTTGACGAGCTCAAGGCGGCTATGGAGCCCTACACGCCCCAGCGGGTGGCGCAAATCTGCAACATCGACGAGCGGGACCTGGTGGCCGCGGCCCTCGCCTACGCCCAGGCCGACCGGGCGTCCATCATGTACTGTCTGGGCGTGACCGAGCACTCCACGGGCACGGCCGGCGTTATGGCCCTGTCCAACGTGGCCATGATATGCGGCAACATCGGCCGGCCTGGCTGCGGTGTCAATCCCCTGCGCGGTCAGAACAACGTCCAGGGAGCCTGCGACATGGGTGCCATGCCCACCGACTTCACCGGCTACCAAAAGGTGGCGAATCCCGAGGTCGTGGCCAAGTTCGAGCAGGCCTGGGGCACGAGCCTGCCCCGCACGCCCGGCCTCAAGGCCACCGAGGTCTTCCCCGCCGCTATCGAGGGACGGGTCAAGGGGCTCTTTGTCTTCGGCGAGGACCCGGTCCGCACAGACCCCGATACCCACCATGTCATCAAGGCCCTGACCTCGCTCGATTTCCTTGTCGTGGACGACCTCTTCATGACCGAGACGGCCAAGCTTGCCGACGTGGTCCTGCCCGGCCGGTCCTTTGCCGAGAAGGAGGGGACCTTCACCAACACCGAGCGCCGCATGCAGCGCGTGCGCCACGCGGTGGACGTGGCCGGTGACACCCGCGAGGACGCCGACATCTTCGCCGACATCATGCGCCGCATGGGCTACCCCCAGCCCACGCTCA
Organism: uncultured Coriobacteriaceae bacterium; assembly: GCA_964510125.1. Classification (GTDB taxonomy): domain Bacteria; phylum Actinomycetota; class Coriobacteriia; order Coriobacteriales; family UMGS124; genus CAIFEU01. The sequence continues at coordinate 4,902 of CAZEAF010000025.1, read as the reverse complement.
CGCCCGCCCAGGTCATGGACGAAATCGCCGGCCTGACCCCCTCCATGGCAGGCATGAGCCACGCCCGGCTGGATTCGGCCGAGGTCGCGGGCCGGGGGCTCCAGTGGCCCTGCACCGGCCCCGACCACCCAGGCACGCCGATTCTGCACGTGGGCAACTTCTCGCGCGGCGTCGGCCGGTACTCCACGGCCCCCTACGTACCGTCCGCCGAGGCGCCTGACGCCGACTACCCCCTACTCATGTCCACCGGGCGTATCCTCTATCATTACAACGCCTGCGCCATGACAGGCCGCACGCCGGGGCTCAACCAGATTGCCGGCCGGTCCTTCATCGAGCTCAACACCGGCGACGCCGCCAGGCTGGGCATCGCTGACGGCGACCGGGTCGAGGTGACCTCGCGGCGCGGCAAGATTCTGTCCTGGGCCCGCGTGTCCGACAAGACCAACCCCGGCGAGACCTGGATGCCCTTCCACTTCCTGGACGGCAACTCCAACTGGCTCACCAACGCAGCCCTGGACGGCACGGCCAAGGTGCCCGAGTTCAAGGTGAGCGCCGTCCGTGTGGTGCGGTTGGCCGGCCCCGGGGAGGATGGGGTCCCCGCCGGCGGCGCCTTCACCGCAGGCGAGACCTTCTCCGCAGGCATCAGCCCCTGTTCCGTCTGCGTCGCCCCCGCAGGCGAACCTACGACCATCGGCGGCCCCGCCCTCGCGCAGGCAGCCGAGAATGCGAGCATGGCATGAGAATCACCGACGCCTTGGCCAGCCACCAGACCTTCTCCTTCGAGATCTTCCCGCCCCGCGGCGAGATGCCCCGCGAGACAGCCGCCCGGATCTCGGGCGAGCTCGCGGCCTGCAGGCCCGACTGGATTTCCGTGACCTTCTCGGCTGGCGGCTCGGGCAACTCGGCCAACACCCTGGCCATCTCGGGCGACATCCAGCGCGACACCGGCGTGACGGCCCTGGCCCACCTCACCTGCATGGGTGCCAGCACGGCCGACATCGACCAGCTGGTGGAGGGACTGCGCCAGGAGGGCGTGGAGAACATCCTGGCCCTGCGCGGCGACCCCATCCCCGGCCGCGAGCCCGTCGACTTCAGCTACGCCTGCGACCTCATCTCCCATCTCAAGGAGACGGGCATGTGCGTGGGCGCAGCCTGCTACCCCGAGGGCCACGTGGAGTGCCTGGACTTCGACCGGTCCATGGACCACCTCAAGGCCAAGCAGGACGCCGGGGCCGACTTCTTCGTCTCCCAGCTCTTCTTTGACAACGAGGACTTCTACCGCTTCCGCGAGGCCTGCGACCGTCGCCGCATCAAGGTGCCGGTCGTCTGCGGCATCATGCCCTTCACCAGCGCCAAGCAGCTCCAGCGCATGTGCTTCACCTGCGGCGTCACCGTCCCCTCCAAGGTCATCAAGCGCCTGGTGGCCGTGGGCGACGACCCCGGCTCCCAGCGCCAGGCCGGCATCGAGTACGCCTGCGAGCAGCTGGTCGGGCTGGCGGGCGCCGGCGTGGACGGCCTGCACGTCTACTGCATGAACAAGCCCGAGGTGGCCCGCGCCGCCCACGAGGCCCTGACCGCTTGCGGTTACCTGGACCGATAGCGGCAGTCCCCAGGAGGAAGGCGAACGTGCAAGCCGTCCGGAACTTCGAGGTCAACCGTCTGGACAAAGCCGAGGTCCTGCGCTACCTGGGCTATGCCGACCAGGAGATGTCGAGTGAGCTCTCGGCCCGCATCGACGCCGGCATGGCCCGCTGCCTGGAGGTGGCCAGGCCCCGGGGCTGCGTGCGGGTCTTTGAGGCGGGGCCGACCCAGAAAGACGGAGACGGCACGCCAGTCCTGACCCTTGCAGGCGCCACCCTGACCCTGGCTGGCACGTCCATCGCCGACCATCTGCGGGGGGCCAAGGCAGTGGGCGTGATGGCGGTGACCCTGGGCGCGGACGTCGACCGGGAGCTGCGGGCCCTCTCGCTCACGGACACCCTGGGCGAGCTGGTCTTTGACGCGGCGGCAACCGCCTGTGTGGAGCGGGCCGCCGACGCCGCCGAGGCGGCCCTTGTGGCCGAGGCAAGCTCACGGCACCTCTACACCAACTCCCGCTTCTCCCCCGGCTACGGGAACCTGCCCCTGGACACCCAGCCGGCCCTGCTGGCCACCCTCGACGCCACGCGGCAGCTGGGCCTGACCCTCACCCCCTCCTGCCTGCTTGTCCCCACAAAGTCGGTCACGGCGGTGGTGGGCATGTTCGCCACCCCCCAGCCCAGCTCCCACCTGGGCTGCCGCACCTGCTTCTGCCGGGATTTCTGCACCATCGTCGCCAGCACGGGAAGGACCTGCCATGGATTCGACGCCTGATGCCGCCTTGGCGCGCTCCGAGGCTGAGCGCCTCCGCATCAACGAGCTCCGTCTGGCCCGGCGCCGGGTCGCCGACGACCACCTAGCCCGGGCCCTGCGCGGCCAGGACTTCCTCCTCTTTGACGGCGGCATGGGCACCCAGCTGCAGGCCCGCGGCTTGGAGGCCGGCAGCCTGCCCGAACTCCTCTGCCTGACCGACCCCGACGAGGTGAGCGCCATCCACGCCGACTACGTGGCCGCCGGCTCCGAGGTCATAACCACCAACACCTTTGGCGCCAACCGCCTCAAGCTGGGCGAGGCCGCGACGGTCGCCGAGGTCTTTTCCGCCGCCGTGGCCTGCGCCCGCAAGTCCGGGGCCCGCTACGTGGCAGCCGACATCGGCCCCACCGGGTCTTTGCTGCAGCCCATGGGCACCTTGTCCTTCGACGAGGCCTACCAGCTCTTTGCCGAGCAGGCCCGCGCCGCAGCGGCGGCAGGCGCCGACCTCTTCATCATCGAGACCATGGCCGACCTGGCCGAGGCCAAGGCCGCCCTTTTGGCCGTGCGCGAGACCTGCGACCTGCCCGCCTTCGTCACCATGACCTTCTCCGAGGACGGCCGCACCTTCCTCGGCACAACGCCCGAGGTGGCGGCAGTTACCCTGTCCGGTTTGGGGGCCGACGCCCTGGGCATCAATTGCTCGCTGGGTCCGCGCGACGTGGCGCCTCTGGCGGAGCGCATGCTGCCCTGGGCCGCCTGCCCCGTCATGGCCCAGGCCAACGCGGGCCTTCCCCAGATGGTGGACGGCAAGACCGTCTACGCAGTGGGCCCTGGGGAGTACCGCGAGGCTGTGACCGGCATGGTGGAGGCGGGCATCTCCATCGTTGGCGGCTGCTGCGGCACCACCCCCGACCACATCCGCCAGCTGGCCCTCATGCTGCAAGGACGGACCCCCGCCGCCCGTCGGGTACGCGACGACCTGGCCTGCGCCAGCGCTCAGACCCTGGTCGCCCTGCCCATGGGCCATGTAGGCGTCATCGGCGAGCGCATCAACCCCACGGGCAAGCGCAAGATGAAGGAGGCCCTGCGGTCGGGCAACCACGACCACATCATGGGCGAGGCCATCTCCCAGGAGCAGGCCGGGGCCCAGGTGCTCGACGTCAACGCGGGGCTCCCCGAGATTGACGAGCGGGCCACCCTGGTCCGCCTGGTGAGCGAGCTCCAGGGCGTGACTACCCTGCCCCTGCAGGTGGACTCGGCCGACCCCGCCTGCCTGGAGGCGGTCGTGCGGTCCTACCCCGGCAAGCCCATCGTCAACTCCACCAACGGCAAGACCGAGGCCCTCGAGGCGGTCCTGCCCATCGTCAAGCGCTACGGCTGCGCGGTCGTAGGCCTGGCCCTGGACGAGGAGGGCATCCCCGCCAGTGCCCAGGGACGACTGGCCGTGGCCCGCAAAATCGTGGCTGCCGGCGAGGAGCTGGGCATTCCCCGCCACGACATCCTCATCGACTGCTTGGCCATGGCCGCCTCCACCGACCAGGAGGCCCCCCGCCAAATCCTGGAGGCCATCCGCCTGGTCAAGCGGGAGCTGCCGGGCGTCCGCTGCGTGCTGGGCGTGTCCAACATCTCCTTCGGCCTGCCCTGCCGCGAGATCGTGAACGCCACCTTCCTCTCAGCTGCCTTTGCCGCCGGCCTCGACATGGCCATCCTCAACCCCCTGTCCCAAGCCTACATGGACGTAGTGGCAAGCTGGCGGGTCCTGTCCGGCGAGGACGAGTCCGCCCAGAGCTTTGTGGGCGCCTATGCCGAGCGGGACGCGGCCGAGAAGGCTACCAAGAAGGCCGGGCTTACCGGCGCCGGGCAACCCGTTTCAGCCGCAGGGACGCCCGTCGACGCCCTCTCGGGGCAGGCCTGCCCGGACGCGCAGGCGGCTGCCGGTGGCTCCTCCGCGGGTGCCCAGGGCCTTGCCGACCAAGCCAGGTCCCTCATCCTGGCAGGCCGCAAGGGGCCCATGCCCGAGGTGACGGCCCAGCTAGTCGCCGCAACCGACGCCATGTCCGTCGTCAACGACGTGCTCATCCCCGCCCTCGACGAGGTAGGCGACCGCTTTGAGGAAGGAAGGTTCTTCCTCCCCCAGCTCATGGCCTCGGCAGAGGCAGCCAAGGCGGGCTTCTCCACCATCAGGGAGCTGGCGGCCGCATCCGGGTCCGCCGAGGGCGCCGCCAGCAAGGGGACGGTCTGCATCGCCACCGTGCGGGGGGACATCCACGACATCGGCAAGAACATCGTTCGCATGCTGCTGGAGAACTACGGCTACGACGTGGTCGACCTGGGCCGCGACGTGGACCCCGGGCTTTTCGCCGACACCGTGGCCAGCCGCCACATCGAGCTGGGGGGCCTCTCCGCCCTCATGACCACGACCGTGGGCGCCATGAAGGAGACCATCGAGCTGGTACGCGAGCGGGCCCCCTGGTGCAAGGTGATGGTGGGCGGCGCCGTCCTCAACCCCGAGTACGCCCAGATGGTGGGTGCCGACTTCTATGCCAAGGACGCCGCCTCCGCCGCCAGAAT
>CAZEAF010000024.1:18787-22298 GCA_964510125.1 uncultured Coriobacteriaceae bacterium | reverse complement strand
GAACTTGTGTGGAGCAAGGGGAGGGGCCCTTTTTTCTCGTTGACGCGTCCATGAGGGAATGGCACAATGAACCACGCACTTTGGGGTTGTAGCTCAGCTGGGAGAGCGCTGCCTTCGCAAGGCAGAGGCCGGGGGTTCGAATCCCCTCAACTCCACCACCCAGCTGCTCAAAGGGCCTCCGCAAGGGGGCCCTTTCTTGTAGCCGTCTGCTTTCGTCCGTCATGCCGCGGGCGGCGTATCGCCGTCCCGACATACAGAGAGGGGTCCCTCATGGTGCGTGCGTCCGTCGTCGGGGCGACCGGTTTCGCCGGCGCCGAGCTTGTCCGAATCATCTCCGGCCATCCCCAGATGGAGCTGGCCCAAATCACCTCGGGTTCCGAGGCGGGCGCCCGCATCTGCGACCTCTATCCCGGCCTTATCGGCATCTGCGACAAGTACCTGGTTGAGCCCGACCCCGCCGACCTCGCCGCCCAAAGCGACGTGGTCTTTCTGGCCGTGCCCCATACCGCCTCGTTGGCCATGACGCCCGACCTGGTCGCCCACGGGGTCGCCGTCGTGGACCTCTCGGCCGACTACCGCCTGGCTGACCCGGATGTCTACGAGCGCTGGTACCAGTCGCCCCACACCTCCCCGGACCTGCTCGCCCATGCGGTTTACTCCATCCCTGAACTCAACCGCAAGTCCGTCATCTGGCTGGGCGGCCGCCCCGAATTCACGCCCCGCATCGTCGCCAACCCCGGCTGCTATCCGACGGCCGCAACCCTGGCGGCGGCCCCCCTGCTGGGCTCGGGCCTGGTGCGCGAGGACCTGCCGGTCATCGTTGACGCCCAGTCGGGTGTCTCCGGGGCGGGCAAGAAGGCCAACGGACGCACCCACTTCTGCTCGGCTGACGAGTCCGTCCAGGCCTACGGAGTGGGGACCCACCGCCACCTGCCCGAAATCGTGCAGAACATGACCCGGGTGGCCGGCCGCCATGTGGGCGTGGTCTTCACGCCCCACCTGGCCCCGCTCAAGCGCGGCATCCTGGCCACCGTCTACCTGCCCCTGGCCGAGGTCCCCAGCGCCTCTGACCTGCAGGTCCTCTACGAGAAGGCCTATGCACAGGAGCGCTTTGTGCATGTGCTGCCGGCCGGCCAGCAGCCCGCTACGGCCAGCGTCGCCGGGTCCGAGCACGTCCAGATAGCTGTCGCCCTGGCTACGGACGAGCCTGTGGCCATAGCCACCTGCGCCATCGACAACCTGGTGAGGGGCGCTGCCGGCCAGGCGGTCCAAAATGCGAACCTTCTGTGCGGCTTGCCCGAGGAAGCTGGCCTTGATAGGCTGACTGCACTCATTTAGATTAATATTCGCAGACGAATATTCGTTTTTGTGGATAGGATGCCCCATGGGATACGAACCACTCGCGTCTGCGGAGGAGATAGGCCAGGACCTGTGCCCCGGCAAGCCGGTCGAGGGCGGCGTGCTTGCTGCCAAGGGCTTTGCGGCTGCCGGCGTGCACGCGGGTTTCAGGAAGAACCCCGGCCGCCTCGATCTAGCCCTGGTGAGCGCGGGGGAGGCTGTGGCAGCTGCGGGCGTCTTCACCCGGAACCGCTTCTGCGCCGCCCCCGTCCGCCTCGACCGGGAGTACCTGGCCCAGGGAGGGCGGGCTCGCGCGGTCATCCTCAACTCGGGCACGGCCAACGCTGCCACGGGTGAGCCGGGCTACGCCAACGCCCGCATCACCAGCGAGCTCGTGGCCGAGCGGCTGGGCTGCGCCCCCGAGGAGGTCCTGGTGGCCTCGACCGGGGTCATCGGCGCCCAGCTCAATATGGACACCATGAGGTCCGGCGTGGCGCAGGTGGCCGCTGCCCTGGGCACCGACGCCGACCACGACGCCGCTGCCGCCGCTGCCATCCTCACGACCGACACCCACGACAAACGGGCGGCGGTCTCATACCAGGACGCCAGCGGAGCCACCTACACGGTGGGCGGCATGTGCAAGGGGAGCGGCATGATTGCCCCCGATATGGCCACCATGCTGGCGGTCGTCACCACCGACGCGCCTGTGGCGCCCCAACCCCTGCACGCCGCCCTTCTGGCGGCCGCCCAGACCAGCTTCAACCATGTGGTCGTGGACGGGGACACCTCGACCAACGACTCCTGCTTCGCCCTTGCCTCCGGGGCCGCCGGCGGCGACCCAATCGTCGAGGCGGCAGGGGAGCGCTACGACAAGTTCGCCGCCGCCCTGGCCTGGGTTTGCGCCCAGCTGGCCCAGGGCATCGCGGCCGATGGCGAGGGGGCTACGCGCCTGGTCCGCGTTTTGGTGCGCGGGGCGAAGGACCAGGCCGACGCCGAGCTGGCCTGCCGGGCCGTGGCGACTTCGCCCCTGGTCAAGACCGCCATCGCTGGCCATGACGCCAACTGGGGCCGCATCGCCGCGGCTTTGGGCCGGTCCGGCGCGGCGTTTGCCCAGGAGACCGTCGACATCGACATAGCCGGCATACCGGTGCTGAGGGCGGGCCTGCCCATCCCCTTCGACGAGGATGAGGCCCTGCGTCGCTTTGAGCAGCCCTGCATCGACATCGTTTGCGACCTGGGTTCTGGTGCAGGCTCCTACCTCATGTGGACCTGTGACCTCACGCATGGGTATATCAGCATCAACGCGGATTATCGCAGCTAGGACAAGGATATGACCGAGAACATCCAAAAGCGGTCCGACCTTCCCGAGGACCTTTCGGGCGACAAGCGGGCGCGGGTCCTCATCCAAGCCCTGCCCTGGATCAAGGCCCTGGCAGGCTCGACCGTGGTCATCAAGTACGGCGGAGCGGCCATGGTCGACCCCGACCTGCGTGCCCAGGTCATGGCCGACATCATGCTCCTGCGCCTGGTGGGCGTGAACCCCATAATCGTGCACGGCGGCGGCAAGGACATCTCCAGGCTAGTGGGCGCCCTGGGCCTGCCCTCCGAGTTCAAGAAAGGCCTGCGGGTCACGACGCCCGAGGTCATGAAGGTTGTCTCCATGGTCTTGTCCGGCAGCGTAAACGAGGAGCTGGTCTTGGCCCTCAACGCCCACGGACCTGTGGCGGTGGGCCTGTCCGGCGTGGACGGGTCCATGGTCCACTGCGACCTGGTTGACCCCGAGCTGGGGAGGGTGGGCAGCGTCGCTATGGTCGACACCGACCCCATCGACACCCTGCTGGCCCAGCGCTACATCCCCGTCATCGCGAGCGTGGCCGTGGGGCCCGACGGCGAGGTGGTCAACGTCAACGCCGACACCTTCGCCTCGGCCATAGCCCAGACGGTGGGCGCCTCCAAGATCATCTTCCTCACCGACGTCGACGGCATCTACCGGGACTTCTCGGACAAAAGCTCCCTCATCGGCCGCATGACGGCGGAGGACGCCCGGAGGCTCATCTCGGGCGGGACCCTGTCCACCGGCATGATTCCCAAGGTCAAGGCAGCCGTGGACGCCCTCGAGGCCGGGGTGGGGCGCGCCCACGTCCTCAACGGCACGACGCCCCACAGCATCATC
>CAZEAF010000024.1:0-18687 GCA_964510125.1 uncultured Coriobacteriaceae bacterium | reverse complement strand
CAGCCCGACCAACCCAGACGGAAGGAGCCCTCATGGGCCAGCTCTTCGACACTGCGCGCGACCTTGACCAGCGCTACGTTATGCACACCTATGGCGACCGCGAGCCGGCCCTCTTCGTCCGCGGCCAGGGCATGCATCTCTACGATGACGAGGGGGCCGAGTACCTGGACTTCCTCGCCGGAATCGCCGTCTGCCCCCTCGGTCATGCCGACCCCGCCGTCGTGGCCGCCGTCCAGGACCAGGCGGGCAAGGTCCTGCAGCTGTCCAACTACTTCCAGGAGGAGCACCGCGGCGAGGTGGCGGCCGAGCTGGCCCGTATCGCCGGCGGGGACTCCTATGGCTGGAAGGCCTTCTTCGGTAACTCCGGGGCCGAGGCCAACGAATGCGCCATGAAGGTTGCCCGTCGCTGGGCCATCGTCAACAAGGGGCCCCAGTGCCAGACCATCGTTGCCTTGGAGGGGAGCTTCCACGGCCGCACCATGGAGACCCTGGCCGCCACGGAGCAGGGCTGGCTGCAGGAGCCTTTCGCGCCCCTGCCCGGCGGCTTCAAGGCCGTGCCCCGCAACGACGTCGCCGCGCTCGAGGCAGCCGTCACGCCCGACGTCTGCGCCATCATGCTCGAGCCCATCCAGGGGGAGAGCGGGGTCTGGCCCATGACCGACGAGTACCTGGCGGCTGTGCGCCGCATCGCCGACGAGCGGGGCTGCCTGGTCATCTTCGACGAGGTACAGACGGGCCTCTACCGCTGCGGGGAGCCCTTCTGCTTCCAGACCGCCAAGACGGCCGGGGATAACGGTGTGGTGCCCGACATCGTGACCGTGGCCAAGGGCATCGCCTCGGGCATCCCCTGCGGCGCCTGTCTGGCCCGCGGCGAGGCGGCCGACATCCTCAAGCCCGGCCAGCAGGGCTCGACCTTTGGCGGCGGCCCTGTGGCTATGGCGGCCGCCCTAGCGACCCTGACCCAGCTGGCCGACCGCAAGCTGGGGGAGAACGCCCGCCAGGTTGGCGCCTACCTCAAGGAGCGTCTGGCCGGTCTGCCCTACGTGACCGACGTGCGCGGCAAGGGCCTCATGGTCGGTGCCACCGTCGAGGGCCACGATGCCCACGACCTGGTCAACGAGATGCTGGCTAGGCACGTCGTAATCAACGCCTGCAACGACACGACCCTGCGCTTCCTGCCTCCGCTCATCGCCACCGAGGCCGACGTGGACCAACTGGTGGCTGCCCTGGCCCAGCTGGCGTGACGGCAAGCCGGTGCGAAGTGGGCCTGTAAGCCGGGTTCTGTCGAGTGCGGCCATTTATCTTGTGACCGTGTCGCCACGGCCCTCTTCTCTGGCAACCCGGACGCGGGCCGGGCCGACCCATGGCGTCCCTATTTGCCATTTCTCCAGATGGGGCTTGCCAAGCCACGCCGTTGCCGACGTGCTGGTGCGCTCTTGCCGCACCGTTTCAGCTTTTCTCCCGTCGCAAGGGCGGGGGAGTCTTCTTTTCTGTGGCGCTTTCCGTCGGGTCGCCCCGCCCGGCTGTTAGCCGGCATCTTGCCCTGTGGAGCCCGGACTTTCCTCACCGCACGGCGGCGGATGCCCCGTACCAGCGCGGCCGCATGGCCCACTTCGCAAGGAGACATCCTATCACGGCCCGTCCTGCCGTGGGCGGGCGCGCAGATTCTACAGGCCGAACGAGTAGACCACGATGCCGGCGATGATGAGGGCCAGGGCCGCCCACTTGCCCTTGGTCATCCGCTCCTTGAAGATGAGCACGCCAAAGAGGGTGACGTAGATGTAGCCGGTCGACTCCAGCACCGGCCCCATGGACAGGGGGATGCCCCGGTAGGCCAAAACCGACAGCAGGGTTGTGCCCACAAAGAGGACGTAGGCAAAGACGACCAGGGGGTTGAGATACTCCTTGATGGGGGAGTCGTAGGTCTTCAGGGCGCTCTTCTTGAGCATGACCTGGGAGACCGAGCTGATGAGGACGGAGACGAGCAGGATGCCTGAGTAGACGAGGAGCTCGCCGTTCACCTTTCCCCACCGCCTTTGCCCGCAGGCGAGCCGGCGTCCCCGGCAGCGGGGGAGCTCCCGGCCGTGCGAGAACCGGTGGCCCCTGTGAGCTGGGCGTTCATGCCGACCTCGCGCTGGCGCTGGTACTTGCCGTCCTCGATGCCGAACAAGGCCACGCCGGCGATGATGAGGGCCGCGCCGACCAGCTTGGCGGCGTTGACCCCCTCGCCGAAGAAGATGACACCGAAGACGATGCCCCACACAATCGTGACGGCCTTGTTGGCATAGGCGCTGGTGAGGGGCATGCGCTTGATGGCTTGCTGCCAGCCGATGGCATAGATGCCTAGGATGAGGAGGACCAGCCCGTAGAAGAGGATGAAGCGCGGGCTCAGGAAGGGCTCCTCGCTGGCCAGCTTGGAGAAGATGTTGGTGACCGAGTAGATGGCCAGCAAGAGGTGCAGACCCAGCAGGGCGCGGACGGAGGTCCCCATGGCTAGCCCGCCTGGGGGGCCGGTGCGGCAGGCCCGTCCTCGGGCGGCTGGGGCGTGGCCAGGGGCCGCAGCAGGGTGCAGGCCCCCTTGTCGTCGCGGGCGTAGACGGCCGGGGCGTGCTCGATGAAGAAGCCCGGCGTGAAGCTCATGGAGTAGGCGCCCGCGAAGTCGATTATCACGGTGTCGCCCACCTCCAGGCGGGGCCAGCCCTCGAGCTCGCAGAGGCGGTCGCTCTCCATGCAGGTAAAGCCGCATAGGCACTGGCGCCCCTCCACGGGCGAGCCGGCCAGGGCCTGCTCGCCCTCCGCGAGCCGGGCCTTGTCCTTGGCCTGGCCCTGCGGGTCCAGCACATGCAGGGGGTAGCGGGTCTTCTTCATCTCGTGGTCGATGTTGATGCGGGAGAGCTCGCAGGTCACGAACCGGTTGGCCGTCGTGGGCTTGGCGTCTAGGACCTTGCCCACGTAGCGGCCCGGCGTGCAGACCACGGCGCCGCCCGGCTCCACGAAAAGGGCGCAGCGGGCGGGGTCGGCCGCCTGCCGCAAGACGTCGGCCATGGTCTTGGCGTAGGCCTCGTAGGCCCCGTCGTTGCGCATGCCGCCCCCGTAGTAGCCGCCGCCCATGTCCACCCAGCGCAGGTCGAGGTCGTTCTCGCGCGCGATTCTGACGGCGTGCTCGGCCAGGACCTGGTAGGCGCGCTGGCTGCGGGAAAGGGTTGTCACGTGCATGTGCAGGCCGCAGACGTCCACGCCGCCGAGCCGCAGCCGGGTTATGGCCCGGCCCAGCTCGCCGTTCTCGTAGCAAAAGCCAAAGCGGCCGCCGCGGGTCCCGGTGATGGTCTCGCCCGGACAGAAGCGCTCCAGCTCTATGTTGGCCCGCACGCCCACGCTGGCCTGGCCGGGGTGGTCTTTTGCCCAGGCCAAGGTCCACTCCAGGTCGCACACCGAGTCCAGGTTGACCGTGGCGCCGGCGCCCAAGGCGTACTCCAGCCAGGCGCGGGGCTTGACGGGCCCGTTGAAGATGACCTCGCGGGCGTCGAAGCCCTGGTCGAGGGCCAGCGAGAACTCGTCAGCCGAGACGACCTCGGCCATGCAGCCCTCGTCCCTGGCCACCGAGAGGATCCAGGGGAAGGGGTTGGTCTTGACCGAGTAGGCCACGCGGGCTAGCGGCGACCAGGCCTTCTCGAGGGCGTGGCCGAAGTCGGAGAAGTTGGCCCTGAGCTCGGGCTCGTCAAAGACGTAGCAGGGGGTTTCGAGCGCGTTCCAGTCGGTGAGTCCGAGGGGGATGGGGTCGACCATGGCTAGCCCTCGTCTCGCGGTCGGGGCTTGACGAAGCGCTTGTCCTGATCCTGGCCGTCGGGGCAGTTGAGGGCCGACCGCACCTCGTACTGGGGGGCCCTGCTTACGCTGAGCGACAGCCGCCCCAGGTACTCGCCAATGAGGCTCAAGAAGAGCAGGACCGCGCCAAAGAGGATGAGCATGGCGGCCATAATCGAGCTCCAGCCGTCCTGGGTCACGGCCCCGGTCAGGCGCATGACGACGATGACCACAGCCCAGACCAGGCCGACGATGCTGAGGATTCCGCCCAAGGCGGCCCCCAGGCGCAGGGGCTGCACGGACAGGCCCAAGATGGACGACCAGAGGCGAATCAGGGCGTGGATGGTGTAGCCGGAGGAGCCGGTTTCGCGGTCGAAGTGCTTGACAGGTGTCGAGGTCACGCTCTCGGTGGTGCGGAAGACGAGACCCTCGATGTAGGGGTAGGGGCCCGTGTAGGCCACGATGTTATCGCGCACGTAGTCGCGCATGACGAAGAAGGAGGAAGCGTAGACATCCTTGGGCTGGTTGGTGAGTACCCGCGAGGTCCACTCGGCAAACTGCGAGCCCAGGCGCCTGAAGAGGCTCTCCTTGAGGCCGTCGGAGCCGTAGTCTGCAAAGACCACGTCGTAGCCCTCGTAGATCTTGTCGAGCAGGGCCGGAATCTGGCTGGGGTGGGTCTGCATGTCGTCGTCCATGAGCAGGACCAGCTGGCCAGTGGTGTGGTTGAGGCCGGCCATGATGGCGTTGTGCTGGCCGAAGTTACGGATGAGGTCGATGCCCTTGACCTTGGGGTCCGCCTCGGCCAAGGCGCGAATCTGGCCAAAGGTCCCGTCGGGGGAGCCGTCGTTGACCAGCACGAACTCGTAATCGTAGCCAAGCTTGGTCAGGACCTCGCGCGTGAGCCCTACCACCTTGGCGATGGTCTTCTCGCTCCTGTAGCAGGGGATGACGACCGAGACTTTGAGGCTCATAGGCCCCACTCCTCCATAAAGGGCAGGCTCTCGCGGCATACGAGCTCGCGGCCCTGCTCGTCGCGGACCGAGAAGGCGCGGAAGAGCCTGGCGGTCAGCGCGTCGGCCTGCGCGCGGGTGTCTGTGTGGCAAAAGACGCGGGCCACGTAGGGCTTGGCCCCCTTGCCGTGGCGGACCCGCTCCCCTGGCCGGTAGTGGAGCATGGAGGGGGCCAGGGCCTCGGGGGAGTCCAGGATGGCCTGGGCGGCCGTGACGTCCGTCACAACCCCGTCGCAGCCGGGCTTGGCGTGGAAGTTGACCACGAAGCTGACGCCATGAAAGTCGGTCAGCCTGTGGCCGCGGACCAGGCGGCGCATGCGGGGCCGGTCGTAGGTCAGGTCGAGGAGGAGGTCCTCGATTGCCAGGCCGGAGCCAATCTCCACGTTTTCGTGCTCGTAGCCCAAGACACGGCCCGCGACCTCGCAGACGCTCAGGGTCTTGTCCTGGGGGTGCCAGAAGAGCTGCATGGAGAGGGGCCCATCCTGCATGCCGCAGTCCTCGGCTACCTTCTGCAGGACCTGGGTGGCGGGCACCGCGGCCTCCAGGGCATAGGCGCTGGGGTAGACGATGCGAACCACGTCGGGCACACCGCCCTCGACAAGCGGGCACTTCTCGCGGTCAGCCAGGGAGACGGGGTAGACGGTCCCGTCGGCCACCCAGGCAATCATGTTGATTTCGGCGCCCTCGTCGTACTCCTCCACCAGCACCGCGTCCCGGTCCTTGCCGATGGCCGAGGTGTCGTCAAAGCGGGCCTCGACCTCGGCGGCGTCACCCACGACGAAGATGCCGTAGGAGCCGTAGCCGTTGACCGGCTTCATGACGCAGGGGAAGCGCAGGCCCTCGCAGTCGCTGGCCACCTGGCCGCGGCGGACGGTGCGCGCTGCGGGGTGCGGGATGCCCAGGCGGTCGAACATCTGGGACATGAGCCGCTTGTCGCGCAACCTCTCCATGCCGTCCAGGGGGCAGTAGGAGTAGAGGCCGGCCTCGTGGGTGAGGCGGCACAGGCTCTCGAAGAGGACGTCGGAGAAGGAGGCGATGGCCCCGTCGACCTGCTCTTCCTTGGCCAACTTGACCAGGGCGTCCACGTCGCGCACGTCCAGGTTGAAGGCGCGGTCGGCGTGGGCCTTGGCTGGCCCGTCGGGGTAGCCGTCGGCCACAACCGTCTCGTAACCGCGGGCTCGGGCCCGGTCCACCAAGCTCACAAACTCGTCCATGGAGCCCAGCACCATGAGGCGGTGAGCGCCGGCCACCCCCTGCGCGCCTGCCATGCTAGCGGACCCCGAAGAAGGCGTTCACGGTCTGGATGACCTGCTGCTGGTCCCGGGGGTCGAGACCGTAGTACAGGGGCAGGCGCAGGAGCCGCTCGCTCTCGCGGGTCGTGTAGACGTCCTCGCCGTGGAAGCGCCCGTACTTGAGGCCGGCCCGCGCAGAGTGCAAGGGGATGTAGTGGAAGACGGCATAGATGCCGTGATTGCGCAGGTAGGAAATCAGGGCCGTGCGCTCCTCGATGTCGGCGCACTTGAGCCAGAACATGTGGGCGTTGTGGACGCAGCCCTCGGGGACAAAGGGGAGCTCGGCGCGGCCCGTGGCGGCCAGGGGCTGGAAAGCCTCGTAGTAGCGGTCCCATTGGGCCCTGCGGTTGTCGTTGATCTCATCGGCCTTCTCCAGCTGGGCCCACAGGTAGGCGGCCAGCATGTCGGAGGGCAGGTAGGAAGAGCCATAGTCCACCCAGGTGTACTTGTCCACCTGGCCGCGCATGAGCTTGGACCGGTCAGTGCCCTTCTCCCGCATGATTTCGGCCTGGTCGATGTCCTTGGCACCCTCGTCACCGGGGACGTTGATGAGCAGGGCCCCGCCCTCGCCCATGGAGTAGTTCTTGGTCTCGTGGAAGGAGTAGCAGCCAAAGTCGCCGATGGTGCCCAGGGCCTGGCCCTTGTAGGTGCTCATGACGCCCTGAGCTGCGTCCTCGACCACCTTGAGGCCATGGCGGCGGGCGATGTCCATGATGGTGTCCATCTCGCAGGAAACACCGGCGTAGTGCATGGGGACGACGACCTTGGTGCGGTCGGTTATGGCATCCTCAATCTTGGTCTCGTCTATGTTCATGGTGTCGGGGCGGATGTCCACAAAGACCAGCTGGGCACCCACCTGCACAAAGGCGTTGGCCGTGGAGGAGAAGGTGTAGGAGGGCAGAATCACCTCGTCGCCCGGTCCAACGCCGCACAGGCGGGCAGCCATCTCCAGGCAGGTCGTACCGCTGGTGGTGAGCATGCAGCTGCGGGTGCCCGTGCGCTCCTCGAACCAGGCCGAACAGCGCTTGGTGAAGGCGCCGTCGCCGCAGATCTTGCGATTCTCGATGGCCTGGCGGATGTAGGTCAGCTCGGTGCCCACATAAGGAGGTACGTTGAAGTCAATCATCAGCCTGGTGTGCCTTTCTAGGTGATTGGCAAAACACCGTTCGTGCGGTGCAGCGAGACGGTGCGACAAGTTTCCAATCTCCTATCATAGCCGTATGGACGAGCGGGGGCTGCCCTCGCTTCCCATTTGCACCACATCGCCCATCTGACGTAACCTGAAATAGTGAAACATGGGTGTAACCTTGTATTCATGGCTAAGGACGACTGCCCGCACCCGCGCGGGCTGGGAAGGTTGGCGGCTACATGGCCGATGTTGCGGAGGAAAAGGAGGGCCCTTGCGGTGTCCCGGGCTCGTCCGGACACGCTGCGAGGCACATGGCCGGCTCTCGGAATAAGGCCGATCGACAACTAAGAGATGCCCAAGCCAGCGCTAGGTTAAGGGATGTCCAAGCCAGCGCCCTCATGGGCAGGCTATCCCGTCTGTTCAGGTCAAAGGCCGGCTTCGTTCTCATCTACAGCCTGCTCTTTCTCTGCGTCACCGGGGCCCTCGCCGCCCTGTCCGCCTACTACGACCGCTCCATGATTTGGCTGGTCGACGGCCTGTCCCAGCAGTATGTCTGGTTCGTCTACACGGGCCGCTGGGTGCGCCAGCTCTGTCAGAACATCTTTGTCGACCATGTCTTCGCCTTGCCCATGTGGGATTTCAGTGCAGGCTTCGGCAGTGACATCATCGAGTCGGTCTCGGGTGTCTTCGTCAACCCCTTCTATCTTCTGTCTGCCCTGGTGCCCGAATCCGCCACTGAGTTCGCCTTCGAGGCGTCCACCATCATCACGATTTGGATTGCCGGCCTGACCTTCTCGGGCTGGTGTCTGACCAAGCCCGGCATGGGCAGGGGGGCCACCTTGGTGGGCGCCCTCACCTACGTGCTGGCCGGCAACCTCTGCGTGGCCTGGGTCCAGCAGTCCTTCATCCCCGTGCTGGCGGTCCTGCCCCTAATCTTGTGGGGTGCCGACCGGGTCTTCGAGCGCAAGGGCGTCATGCTCTTCGTCCTCTCGTTGGCCTGGACCTTCGCCTATTCCTACTATGACGCCTACATGGTGGCTATCCTTCTGGTCATCTACTGCGTCTTCGTCTTCGTGACCCGCTGCCGCGACGGCCAGACCTCCAAGCCTTGGCCCCGCAGCCTGGCCCTCCACGTCCTAGCCTTTGTCGGCCTCACCTGCCTGGCCGGGCTGGTGAGCGCCGTCCTGCTCCTGCCCCAGGCCCTGGCCCTGGTGGACATGGACCGTCTCTCCATCGACCGGTCCGTCAGCCTGATTTACAGCATCAAGTGGTACATGCGGTTTGTCTCCGGCTTCACCAGCCACACGACCCTGGGGGCGGACGCCTTCGTCGGGTTCAACATCGTCGTGCCCTTCGTCATCGTCCTGCTGGTGCTGA
Source organism: uncultured Coriobacteriaceae bacterium (assembly GCA_964510125.1). Classification (GTDB taxonomy): domain Bacteria; phylum Actinomycetota; class Coriobacteriia; order Coriobacteriales; family UMGS124; genus CAIFEU01. Next base: position 10,075 of record CAZEAF010000024.1, on the reverse strand, counting down.
GGCGCCGGTCTTTTGCCCACGCCAAGGCCCTGCTGGTGGGCTTCGTCCTGCTCACGGCCATGATGCTCCTGCCCGCCTTCGGCTCGGTGATGAACGGCTTCCAGTACCCGGCCGACCGCTGGGTCTACGGCTATGACCTGTTCATTTCCTTTGTCGTGGCGCGCACCCTGCCCTACCTGCGCGACCTCTCACGTCGCGACCTCAGGCTCATTGCCGTCTGGGTGGGGGCCTACCTGGTCTTGGAGCTCTTCTTCTACGTGGTCACCACCAATAAGCTCTACCTGATTACCGTGGTCATGCTGGCCCTGATGCTGGCCTACCTCTTCGCCCTGCGGCCCCGTACCAGCCATCAGGGCTTCATGGCCTTCATGGCCGGCGCGGTCGCCGTCTCCTCCACCCTGAGCTTCGTCGTCTTCCTGATGTCGGCCCCTTATGGCGACGGCCAGTTCGAAAAGCAGGTCCCCATAGGCCAGGCTTGGGAGATCTTCTCCGAGAACAGCTCCACCGGGCTGGCCCTGGACCTGCAGGAACAGGGGACCTACGCGGTCGACCAGCGCCTGGACGCCACGCCCTCCCTTGGCTTTGACGTCCAGAACGCGGGGTTCGTGAGCGGGGTCAAGAGTGTCAACCTCTACAACAGCATCTACTCGGCCGACATCCAGGACTTCCTAGACAGCGTGGGCGTCCTCACCATCTCCTTCCGCTACGCCTCGCTCAACAGCCGGGCCGGCCTAGAGACCCTTCTGGGCGTCAAGTATTTCGCCACCGTTGAGGACCAGCAGGCTATGATTCCCTATGGCTACGACCCGACGGCCGTCGCCAGTGGCGAGAACCGCCTGGGCGGCAACATCTACCTCTTCGAGACTGACACGACTCTGCCCCTGGCCGTGGTCTTCCACACAGCCATCTCCACCGACGACTACGACGCCCTGTCCATGCTGGGGCGCCAGGAGTCGCTCATGCAGGCCCTGGTGCTCGACGGCCAGGACCTGGCAGACTCAGGGCTGACCGACGCCTCCGACGACCTCGCAATCACCGAGCACGAAATTGGCTGGAGCGTCGCCGAGGCCAACGGCTGCGAGCTGGTTGACAACGTGATTGTCGTGCGCGAGGCGGGGGCCACACTGACTCTCTCCTACGAAGCTGAGCCCAACAGCGAGTCCTACCTGGTCATGAGCGACTTGACTTACGAGGGTGCCCGCAGCCATGCCAAGGGCCACAAGGACGCGGCGTCCGACAACTCCCTCAAGGACCTCGTCAAGAACGCCATATCCGCGCTCGACTCGGTCACCGAGAGCACGCCTGTGGAGTCCAAGATCTACTTCCAGAGCTCCTACGAGTGGGACTACCTGCCGGTCCTCACGCCCGACCAGCCCACCTACGTAGGCTCGGACGACTGGGCCTACAACATGGGCTACTCGCAGGAGGGCGGCACCAGGCAGATTACGCTGACCTTCGACCTGGCCGGCCGATACGAGACCTCCCAGTTCTGCGTGAGGGCGGTCAGCCTCGATGGCCTCGACAGCCAGTACCAGGCCCTTGCCGACGAGCCCGCCGAGGTGACCCTGGGGCAGAACTCCATCACGGCTGATGTAGACGTGCAGGAGGCAGGCGCCGTCTTCTTCTCGGTGGCCTATGCCCCCGGCTGGTCCGCCACCGTCGACGGGGAGCCTGCCACGGTTCGCCAGGCCGATTTGGGCTTCATGGCCGTGGACGTGCCCGCCGGCTCCCACCAGGTGCAGCTCACCTACACAACCCCTTATCTGCAGCTGGGTGCGGCCTTCACGGCCCTGGGCCTGGTCCTGGCCACCGCGGCCGCCCTGGTCGAGGCCAGGTTCCGCCGTCGCCGTCGCGCAGCCCGGGCAAATGCATAAGAGGGTCGTCGATTGCCAAGATTGTGCATGTATAACGGATGGATACCGCGTCTTTTTGCATGAACGGGACGGCTGCCGACAAATCGGAGCATAAAATCGAGTCCTATTCGCACACCTGACAGCTCGGCCGCACGCCGACGGAAGGAAGGACATTCATGGGCGAGTCGCTCGCAACGAGCCTGGCAGGCAAGGACCTGCTCCGGCTCCTCGATCTCACGCCGGCCCAGACGAGGCTCATCATTGAGACCGCCGCGGCCCAAAAGGCCGCGTGGAAGGCGGGGGTCCACGAGGCCCCGCTGGCCGGCACGGCCGTCGCCATCATCTTGGAAAAGCCGTCGTTCCGCACGCGGTCCTCGTTCGAGATTGGCGCCGCCCGCCTGGGCGCCCACCCGCTGGTCATGGCTGACGACCACTCGGCCTTCTCCCGCGGCGAGCCCGTCAAGGACACCGGCTGCATCCTCAACCACTTCGTGGACTGCATCGTCTTGCGCACCTTTGCCCAGAGCAGAATCGAGGAGCTGGCCAAGTGGGCCGACGTGCCGGTAGTCAACGCCCTCACCGACTCCTTCCACCCCTGCCAGGTCCTAGCCGACTTCCTCACCCTGCAGGAGCACGGCTGCGAGCTCAGGGGCCTTAAGCTGGCCTACGTGGGCGACGGCAACAACATGGCCAACACCTACCTGGAGGGAGGCGCCCTGCTGGGCATGGACGTCCGTATCGCCTCCCCAGATGGCTACGAGGTCGACCCCGCCCTGGTGGGAGAGTGCCAGGACGCCGTCAGCCGCTTCGACACCGGCGCCAAGCTGACCGTCTCCAACGACCCCAAGGCCGCCGTAGCCGATGCCGACGTAGTTTTCACCGACACCTGGACAAGCATGGGCGATGAGGCCGAGCATGACGCCCGCCTGGCCGCCTTCCAGGGCTTCCAGGTCAACGAGGAGCTCATGGCCCTGGCCGCGCCCGAGGCCTTCTTCATGCACTGCCTGCCCGCCCACCGCGGCGAGGAGGTCGTGCCCGAGATTATCGACGGCCCCCGCTCCATCATCTACGACGAGGCGGGCAACCGCCTGCACGCCCAGAAGGCCGTCATGTCCCTCGTCATGGGCGTCCCCGCACCGGAAAAGGCGCAGGAGCGCGTGCACGAGCTGGGCCTGTGAGCCGGTAAGGGGGTCTGCCCGATGAGAAAACGCTCCGACCGCCAGGAGGCCATCCGCGACATCGTCCGCCACGAGGACATCCGCACCCAGAGGCAGCTGGCTGAGGCCCTGCAGGCCCGCGGTCACGAGTGCACCCAGGCTACCGTCTCGCGCGACATCGCCGAGATGGGCCTGGACAAGCACGAGGGTGGGGTCTACGCCCTGCCCGAGGACCTCAAGCTGCGACGTCTGGCTGCCACGTTGGTCTTGGACGTCCGCCGGGCCAACAACCTGGTCGTCGTCCATACCGAAAGCGGCGCGGCTCAGAGCGTGGCCGCCGCCTTTGACGCGGCCGATTTGCCCGACATCCTGGGCTCGGTCGCCGGCGACGACACTATCCTGGTCATCTGCGTCTCGGATAAGGAGGGCGAGCGCCTCGTGTCTTTGGTGAATTCGCTGGCAGGCGAGCGGGATGCCGACCCAGCCGGCTAGACTCCGGGACTTGCGCGAGCACCTATACGGCCGCCCGTTCCAAGCGGCAGACTCCGCACGATAGACCGGCGGAAGGCGAAGGACTGCCGTCGGATGCACCACCAAATCCGTCAACCCAAGGGCCTGCGGGCCCAAAAGAGAGGAGCGCGTCATGGCACGCGACAAGGTTGTTCTTGCATACTCCGGCGGTCTCGACACGTCCTGCTGCATCCAGTGGCTCATCAACCAGAAGGACCTGGACGTCGTCACCCTCTGCGTCAACGTGGGCCAGGAGACCGAGGACCTGGACTTCATCCGTCAGAAGGCCCTGCGCTCCGGTGCCGTCGAGTCCCTGGTCGCCGACGTGCGCGAGGAGTTCGCCAACGACTTTCTGACCCGTGAGGTCGCAGCCAACGGCATGTACGAGAACAAGTACCCGCTGCTCTCGGCCCTGTCGCGCCCGGTCATCGTCAAGCACCTGGTCGAGGTCGCCCACCAGTACGGCGCGGTGGCCGTGGCCCATGGCTGCACCGGCAAGGGCAACGACCAGGTCCGCTTCGAGGTCGGCGTCCAGACCCTCGACCCCACCCTCCAGGTCATCGCCCCGGTCCGCGAGTGGGACCTACTGACCCGCCCGCAGGAAATCGCCTTTGCCGAGGCCAACGGCATCGAAATTGGCGTCACCAAGAAGAGTCCCTACTCCATCGATGACAACCTCTGGGGCCGTGCCATCGAGTGCGGCGTCCTCGAGGACCCCTGGAACGAGCCGCCGGCCGACATCTGGAAGACCACGGCCGACGCAGCTGCCGCCCCCGACACCCCCGAGGTCGTCGTCCTGGGCTTTGAGGCCGGCATCCCCTGCTCCATCAACGGCGAGAGGAAGAGCTTCCTCGACATCATCGAGGACATGAACGTCATCTCCGGACGCAACGGCTACGGCCGCCTCGACGTCATCGAGAATCGTCTGGTGGGCATCAAATCCCGCGAGTGCTATGAGCTGCCCGGCGGCCTGGCCATCATCAAGGCCCACCAGGCCCTCGAGGACCTCTGCCTAGAGCGCGACCTCCTGCATGAGAAGCTTGACCTCGAGCACAAGTGGAGCACCCTGGTCTACGACGGCCTGTGGTTCTCGCCGCTCAAGAAGTCCCTGGACGCCTTCTTCGCCAGCACCCAGTCCATGCTGACTGGCGAGGTCCGCCTGCGCCTCTTCAAGGGTTCCTGCGAGGTCGTGGGCCGTCGCAGCCCCAACTCCCTCTACGACAAGGGCATCGCCACCTACGACGAGGGCGACACCTTCGACCGCGGTTCCGCGGCCGGCTTCATCTACCAGTGGGGCCTGCCCACCCGCGTCTGGGCCCGCCAGCGCCTGGCCACCGGCAACGAGGGCCGCATCTAATGGGAGCCATGTCGCTACATCTGGTCATGATTGCAGGTGTGCCGCTCTTTGCGGTAATCCTGGCAGTCCTGCTGGTCATGTACCACGGCGACTGGAAGCGCTATTCACAGGGGACGGACCCCAAGGACAAACGGAAGGCGGGCCGCTGAATGGCTCAAGATAGCCAGACCCAGACCCCGGCGGGCGAGTCTAACAAGGCCCTGTGGGGCGGCCGCTTCGAGGGCCACCCCACGGAGTTCCTGCAGCGCTACGGGGCGTCTTTGCCCGTGGACAGGCGTATGTGGGCCGAGGACATCGCCGGCTCCAAGGCCCATGCCCACATGTTGGCCTCGGTCGGCGTCATCTCCCAGCAGGACGCCGACGCCATCCGAGCGGGTCTGGACGCCATCGCCGAGGAGATTCGTCAGGGCACCTTTCCCTTCGACGTGGATGACGAAGACATCCACATGTCCATCGAGCGCGAGCTCACCCGCCGCGTCGGGGCGGCCGGCGGGCGCCTGCACACCGGCCGGTCCCGCAACGACCAGGTGGCCCTCGACGACCGCCTGGTCGCCCGCAACCTGAGCGCCCGGCTCTACCAGGCGGTCCTAGAGCTGCGGCGGACCCTGCTGGGTCAGGCCCGCGAGCACTTCGGCGTGGTCATGCCCGGCTACACCCACATGCAGAAGGCCCAGCCGGTCCTCTTTTCCCACCACCTGCTGGCCTACTACTGGATGCTGACGCGGGACTGCACCCGCCTGCGCGCCGCCTATGACGCGGCCGACTCCTGCCCTCTGGGCTCCGCAGCCCTAGCCGGCACCACCTACCCGCTCGACCGCCGCATGGTGGCCGAGGAGCTGGGCTTTGCCGATGTGACGCCCAACTCGCTGGACTCGGTGAGCGACCGCGACTTTTTCTGCGACCTGCTCTACGCCTGCTCCATGGCTCAGATGCACCTGTCGCGCCTGTGCGAGGAACTCATCCTCTGGTCCACTGATGAGTTCCGCTTCATCACGATGGACGATACCTACTCCACGGGCTCCTCAATCATGCCCCAGAAGAAGAATCCCGACTTTGCCGAGCTCACAAGGGGCAAGACAGGCCGGGTCTACGGCGACTTGATGGGCATGCTCACCATGCTCAAGGGCATCCCGCTGGCCTACGACAAGGACCTGCAGGAGGACAAGGAATGCGTCTTCGACGCCGTCGACACCCTGTCCGACGCCCTGCGCGTCTGCTCCGGCATGGTGGCCACCATGCATGTGAACGAGGACCGCATGCGGCAGGGGAGCCACGGCGGTTTCATGGCCGCAACCGACCTGGCCGACTTCCTGGTTGGCAAGGGCATGCCCTTCCGCGAGGCCCACGCGGTCATCGGCCACATGGTCCTGGCCTGCGAGAAGCAGGGCCGGACCCTGCAGTCGCTCACGGTCGACGAGCTCCGTGGATTCTCCGACCTCTTTGACGAAGGGGCCCTTGAGGCCGTCGACATCGACAAAATCGTCGGCCGCCGCCTCACCGAGGGCGGAACCGGCCACGAGGCGGTTCGCGCCCAGATGGACAAGGCGGCCAGGTGCCTGGAGGCCGACGAGACCTGGAAGCCGGCCGTCGTCTAGCCGGCTTCCTAGGCGGCCATCGCCTCGCCCTCTGTCGTCGTCGTGGTGCCGGTCTCGCTGCCGGTCTCCTGCTGGGTCTGGCTGGCCGTCTGATCGCTTTGCTGCTGGGCCTCGGCCTCGGCGGCGGCTTGGGCGGCAGCGGCCTCGGCCGCAGCCTGGGCGGCAGCCGCAGCCTGGGCGGCGGCGACCTCCGCGTCCTTAGAGATGGACCAGTGGCTGTTCTCGTAGTAGGTGGGCGCCGAGGCGGTCGGGAACTCCTCGCGGGGCAGGCCTTCCAGAGCCGCGCTCATGAAGCGGGAGAAGATGGGGGAGGGCAGGTTGTGAGTGCTGCCCTGCTCGCCCAGGTAGTAGATGGTCTGCTCGTTGCGATAACCCACCCAGACGGCGCAGGAAAGCTGGGGCGTGTAGCCCACGAACCACAGGTCGTAGTTGTCGTCCGTCGTGCCGGTCTTGCCGGCGACGGGCTGGTCCACGGTCAGGCGGGCCTCGTTGCCCGTGGCGGAGGAGTCGGACACGACGCCCTCCAGCACCTGGGTCGTGGCCCAGGCTACCTGATTGGAGATGGCCTGCGTACCCTGGGGGTTGGCCTGGTAGATGACGTTGCCGTTGCGGTCGTCAATCTCGACGATGCTGGTGGTGTTGTAGTGGACGCCGCCCGTGGCCAGGGTGCCGTAGGCCGAGGCCATCTCCAGCACCGAGCAGCCGTTGACGCCCAAGGCCAGCGAGTCGTAGTTCTCCAGCTCGGACGTGATGCCCATGGCATGGGCGGTGTCGATGACGGCCTGGGGTGTAATCTCATGGATGACCAGGGCGTATGCCGTGTTGGACGACCAGTAGGTGGCCTGGATCAGGGTCTGGATGCCCCAGTTCTCGTTGTTGATGTTGTTGACGGTCCAGTCACCTACCTGGACGCCCGAGTTACAGTCGAGCAGGATGGTGGGGTTCATGCCTGCCTGGATGGCCGCAGTGAGCGTGAAGGTCTTGAAGGAGGAGCCGGGTTGTCGTCTGGCCATGGTGGCCAGGTTGAACTCGTCGGTGTAGTAGTCGTTACCGCCAATCATGGCCTTGATGTAGCCGGTGTAGGGGTCGACCGCGATGAGAGCCGCCTCCAGCCCGTCGTCGGTCAGGCCAATCACGGAGTCGACGGCGTCCTGGGCGTACTGCTGGAGCGTGGGGTCGATGGTGGTCTTGATGGTCAGGCCGCCCTTGTAGATGGAGTCGGACGACAGGATGCTGGAAAGCTGCAGCTTGGCGTAGTCGACAAAGTAGGGGTAGGCATAGGCGCCCGAGCTCTCGCGCGGGGTGTAGTGGATCTCGAGCGGGGTGGCGATGGCCTCGTCGTACTGCTCCTGGGTGATGTCGCCGGCGGCAAGCATGCGGCCCAGGACGGCATTGCGGCGCTCGAGGGCGGCGCTGGGGTTGCGGGTGGGGTCGTAGGAGGTGGGCGACTGGGGCAGGCCGGCCAGGGTGGCAGCCTCAACCAGGGTGAGGTCGGAGGCGGACTTACCAAAGTAGGTCTCGGCCGCCGCCTCGATGCCATAGCAGCCGGCGCCATAGTAGATGGTGTTGAGGTACATCATGAGAATCTGGTCTTTTGTGTACATGCGCTCGAGCTGCACGGCGATGTAGGCCTCGCGGACCTTGCGGGAGAGCGTCTTCTCAAAGCGCTCGTCCTTGAGGACCGTGTTGCGGACCACCTGCTGGGTGATGGTGGAGGCGCCTTCGGAGCCGCCGGTGAGCTGGACGAGGATGGCACGGGCAATACCCAGGGCGTCGACGCCGTTGTGCTGGTAGAAGCGGATGTCCTCGGTGTCAATCGTGCCCTGGACCACGTAGTCGCTCACCTGGTCACGCGAGATGGGGACACGGTTTTCCGAATAGAACTCGGCGATGACGTTACCGTCGGCGTCGAGCATGCGGGAGGGCTCGGCCACCAGGTAGGCGTCTGAGTCAGTGTAGTCGGGCAGGTCGGCCAGCCAGGACCGGGCGAGCGAGAAGCCCGCGGTCACCAGGGCGATGGCCATGGCGAGGCCGAGTATGAGAAACCACAAGACGATAAACTTGCCGACACGCGGCTTTGCTGACTTGCGGGCGGTGCGGGTACGTGCGGTCATGTGACCCCCTCACTGGGTTTTAGACCCTACTAGTATCGCGGGTCGGGCCGGCGAGCGCAATTTTATGACCCGCCGCAGGCCAACTCTTCACCAAGGGGGTAGAAAACTCTAAGAAAGCCAAGACTGCCAAGTAAGCTGAGACTGCGTCATAAGAAAGCGAAGTCTGCGTTCTGAGAAAGCCAAGACTGTGTCGGGCCTTGCCAAAAGGGGCGGCGACGCCCGGCCATGGGTTATACTGGCTCATCGTATGTATTTGGTTGTGAGAAAGGCAGTGTCGTGCGCACATCAGTCCTGGAACAGCTCCACATTATCCAGTCCGGCTCGATGAACATCGTCCCGGTCGAGGACCTTAAGAACAAGCTCGAGAGCGGCCGCGAGCTCAACATCAAACTCGGCGTCGACCCCACCTCGCCCGACCTGCACATCGGCCACGCGGTCCCGCTCCACAAGATGCGCCAGTTCCAGGACCTGGGCCACAAGGTCACCCTCATCATCGGTGACGGCACGGCCCTCATCGGCGATCCCTCGGGCAAGAACGCGACCCGTCCCCAGCTCACGCGCGAGCAGGTCAACGCCAACGCCAAGACGTACGTGGAGCAGGCCGTCAAGGTGCTCGACCCCGACCGGCTCGAGATTGTCCACAACGCCGACTGGATCCTGTCCATGGACCTGGAAAGGCTCCTCGAGCTCTGCTCCAAGTTCACGGTCGCCCGCATCCTCGAGCGCGATGACTTCACCAAGCGCTACCAGTCCAAGACCCCCATCGCCCTGCACGAGTTCCTCTACCCGGTCATGCAGGCCTACGACTCGGTCATGATTAAGGCCGACGTCGAGATGGGCGGCAACGACCAGCTCTTCAACCTGCTGGCCGGCCGCGAGCTCATGGAGAAGATGGGCATGGAGCCCCAGGTCTGCCTGACCATGCCCCTGCTCGAGGGCATCGACGGCGTGCGCAAGATGTCCAAGTCCTACGGCAACTACATCGGCCTCACCGACGCCCCTGCCGAGATGTTTGCCAAGGTCATGTCCATCCCCGATAAGATGACCGTCCGTTACTTCCGCCTGGCCACGGCCGTTCCGGTGGCCGAGGTCGACCAGCTGGAGGAGGACCTGGCAGCAGGCACCGCCGACCCCAACGCCGCCAAGCGCCGCCTAGCCCGCGAAATCTGCGACCAGTACCACGGGGCCGGTGCCGGCGAGGCTGCGGAGAATCAGTTCAACGCCGTCCACCGCGACCGCCAGCTGCCCGCGGACATCAAGGACGCCGCTGCCGACTTGTCCGGCGACGTCTACCTGCCCGCCCTCCTGGCCAAGCTGGGCTTTGCCAAGTCCTCGAGCGAGGGACGTCGTCTCATCGACGGCGGCGGCGTCAAGATCAACCAGAAGCCGGTCGCCAAAGGAAGCTACAACCTGCCCGGCGCCGAGCTGGACGGGGCGTCCCTGCAGGTGGGCAAGAAGGACCGCGCGGTCAGGCTTGTGGCCGAGTAGG
>CAZEAF010000023.1:0-22511 GCA_964510125.1 uncultured Coriobacteriaceae bacterium | reverse complement strand
CCCGCTCTTCACTTCCACGGGAAGCACCCGCCCGTCCCCCGCCTCAATCACGAAATCCAGCTCCCCTAAGCTCTTGTTGCGAAAGAACCGCAGCTTGTGGCCATGGCATTTCAGCTCTTGGGCGACGGCATTCTCGTATATGGACCCGTAGTTCACCCCCAGCTCGTCGCTGAGGATGCTCTTCGCCACATCCACCTCGCTCATTGCGCACAGCAAGCCTACGTCGTTGGCGAACAGCTTGAAGAAGCTTCTTTGCTCGGACATCTTAAGCGGGTGCCTCGGCTCGGTGACGTTGACGACGGGCAGCGCCACACCCGCATCCGCAAGCCAGATGAACTCCTCGCTGTACCGCTCGTAGGTCCCCTTGGGGGCCAGGCTCGCGAAGTTGAAGCGCTTCGACTGGGAGTCGAGCTGGGCGGGCAGCTGGTCGTAGACGTCCTTGATGACAAGCTTGCTCGTCTCTGCGTACTTCGAGATGTCCGCACGGTAGAGAGTGACGATGTCGCCCTGGATGCGCTTGACCTCGGCCACATTGCCCGACCGCGCGAACTCCCCGACCGCCGCGGGCATGCCGCCTACCAGCAGGTACTGATGGAAAAGCGAGAGCAGCCGTTCGTGGATGGGCCCGATGACCGGCGCTGACGACTCAAAGCAGCCCCTCACATGCGAGAGGGCCTCGCCGCCCACGCCCATCGCCCAGCAGAATTCCTCGAAGTCGAGCGGGAACATCTCGATTGTCCGCAGGTAGCCGACGGGCTGGGACCTCAGGTTCTGCAGCTCGACGCCAAGAAGGGAGCCCGACAGAATGAAGTCATAACCTTCCCGTTGGACGAGGTACTTGATGTAGGTGACCGCCTCCCGGCACTCCTGCACCTCGTCTATGAACACACATGTGTCGCCGGCGACGAACTGAGGGCCGCCGAACGCGGACAGGACCATGAACAGCTCGTTGGCGTTGCGGCACCCCTCCATGGCGGAAAGGACGTCAGGCTGCTCGATGAGGTCGAAGCGAACGTAGTGCTCATAGCTGTGGGAGGCGAACTCGTCGACGATGTAGGACTTTCCCACCTGTCTTGCGCCCGTCACCAGCAGCGCGTGGCTGGCATGTGAGCCCTTCCACTCCTCCAGTTGCCGCGTAATCTTCCTCTTGAGAGACATAGGCCTTCCTCTGTGGGATTTTTCCAACCGAAATAGAGGCGAAAACAGGGATCTTTCCAACCATTCTAGTGGCTGTCGGGATTTTTCCAACCGAAATAGAGGCGAAAACAGGGATCTTTCCAACCGGCAGGGCCGTCAGGGCGAACGAAAAAAGGCGGGCGCCCGTCATCCCAGGCACCCGCCTTGTCCTGTCTGGTGGAGGCGCGGAGAATCGAACTCCGGTCCACAACCGCCCCCTGAGGGCTTCTCCAAGCTCAGATGCCGCGAAGGGTCTCGGATGCCTTGGGCGCGGCGTCAGGCCCTCGGCATCCCAGTCGGTTCGGTCTTAGCCTGCGCCATACCGGCCACGTGCGCAGGAGCAATCCTCAAAAGTGGCGTCGCGCCGGTGCTGAGGATGGACACCGGGTTGACGTCGCCAGCTTAATTAAGCGGCGAGGGCGTACTGAGGCTTGTCATTTATTGACAAGTACCCCTGTTTTACGTGGTGAGGAGACCACGGCTTGCTTCACCTCTCAGGACGATCATGTCGAAACCAGTCGCCCCCATGCGAAATGGGCGCTGCGTTCCACCATTTCAAGTTGCGGCGCAGCCGGCCAGGCCGAAGCTGCGCGGACAAACGATTATATACCCACGCCCTGTGGAGAACGTCCGCAGGCAGGCACCCCTTGGGCCTTGGGTCTGCCCGACTGCGCGCCTCGAACCTTGGGCCTTGGATTTATCCCGTGGTCTGGGCGTCGGCCACGGTGATGGTGGTGTAGTTGTAGCCGTCGTCAGAGCTGTTGATGTCGTCCAGTGGGTCCATGTAGTCGTAGTCCACCGGGGGTTTCTCGCCAGCGTCCACTGCGGCCATAATCTCGGCCCAGTAGGCGTCGTCGGAAAACTCGTACCACCCGCCGTCGATGTACGAGGACGTCGTGGGGTTCATGGTGGAGTACAGGCTCGTGCTCACGTCCATATCCTTCATCGTCAGGGCCAGGCTGGCAATCTGGTCGATGGTGAAGTCGGTCGTGATGTAGTTGGCGGCCGTGTTGATGACCGAGAGCATGGTCTGCGGGGTCGAGGCGAAGAGCTGGCTGGCCATGGCGGACAGGAAGAGACGCTGGTGGGCCGCGCGGTAGCGGTCGCCGTCGCCCATGTAGTCGAAGGCGTGGCGCGAACGGCACAGAATCAGAGCCTGCTCGCCCGTCAGCTTCTGCTCGCCGCCGTCCAGGTGCCCCATCATGGGGTCGTCGATGGTGTAGGGGACGTTGACCCAGACCCCGCCCATGGCGTCGGTCACGGCGGCCAGGCCGTCGATGTCCACCTGGGCGTAGTGGGAGATGGGCACGCCGGCAAAGTTGGAGACGACCTCGATGACCTTGGCGATGCCGCCCAGAGAATAGGCCGCGTTCATCTTCTGCTGCACGCCGTTGATCTCCACGAGGGTATCGCGGTGGATGGAGACCAGGGTGACAATGAGGTTGCCCGGGTCGATGCGGGCCAGAATCATGGTGTCGGAGCGGTAGTTCTCGGGCGAGGCGCCATACATGTCGGATTCATCGCCGTAGTCGCGGGACTCGCTCTCGTCGGTGCCGATGAGCAAGGTGTAGAAGGGGGTCGTATCCTCCCAGTTGGCGGGCAGGGCCGTGGTCCCCTCGGACAGGGAGCTGACGGCGCGCTCGCGGGCGGCCTGCTGCTGCTCGGCCAGGACCGTACGGGTCTCCTCGGACACGTCCTCGTTCATGCGGGACCCGATGGAGCCGAGGTAGGAGCGGACGCCGATGACCGCGGCGCCCACGGCCACGACGGCGGCCGCACCGACGCCGATGAAGGTGCGGCGGGTAATCTTGGACCGGCGGACGCGCGAGGCGTAGATGCGGCCGTAGCGGTCCTGGGCCCAGTCGCGCGAGAACTGGTTTGCGCCGTAGGTGGGGCCGCCGTCGGAGTTGGCCGTCTGCCGGCTCGCGCTATAAGAGGGGCGCGTGCCGTTCCTGGAGTCACGCCTGTAATCGGACGTCGTGCGCATAATCCTCCCCATCTTCCGGCCTCTGCGGGCCACGAACGTGCCAGACTATGCCATAAGGGCGTTGCGGTCTAACATCATAGCGCCGCCAAGGCCCCCATGGCGTTTTCGGGGGGCGTTTGGGAGCCCCGTTTCAGCAGAAAAGCGCCTGATGTGCACGGTGCTATCATGAGACGCCTATGACACCATGCAAAGGAGGGCTGTCATGGTCTTCACGGAAGGACCGGGCGAGCTCGAGATTGTCTCCGGCAAGATTCGCCCCGCCGGCATCTCGGCCGACGACCCGATTGGCATCTTCGACTCGGGCATGGGTGGGCTCACGGTGGCGCGCCGCATCGTGGACCAGCTGCCCCGCGAGTCGGTCATCTACTTCGGCGACACCAAGCGCTGCCCCTATGGGGTGCGCACGCCCGACGAGGTCCGTGGCTTCGTCCGCCAGATAGGCGCCTGGTTCATGCACCGGCGGGTCAAGGTCATCGTCATTGCCTGCAACACTGCCACCGCCTCGGCCCTGCCCATGGCCCAGCGGACCTTCGGCGTGCCGGTCATCGGCGTCATCGACCCAGGGGCCCGCGCCGCGGTGCAGACCACCCGCAACGGCCGCATCGGGGTCATCGCTACCCCCCTCACCATCGGCTCCGACGCCTATGCCAAGGCCATCCACCGCATGGACGCGGGCGTCTCGGTGGTCTCCCTGGCCACGCCCGACTTCGTGCCCCTGGTGGAAAGCGAGCTAGCCACGGGCCGCCACCTGCACGAGGACTGGCGGCAGAACAAGGACGTCTTCATGACCGAGCAGGCGCAGGACATCGTCCAGTGCAACCTGGGGCCGCTGGTGGGCTCGGGCATTGACACGCTGGTCCTGGGCTGCACCCACTTCCCCCTGCTGGCCCCCGCCATCCATGGGGTCCTGGGGCCCGGCGTGACCATCGTCTCCTCGGCCGAGGAAACCACCCGCGAGCTCACCGAGACCCTGACTCGCCGCGGGCAGCTGGCGGGCGGGGAGGCGGGGGCGCCCAGCTACCGGTTCGCGACCACGGCCGACGACATAACGACCTTTGCGGTGGCGGGCCGGTTCATCTTTGGCCGGCCGCTGGATTCCATCGAGAAGATTGACCTGGAGACGCTTGAAGGCCTGGGACAGGGCCCTGCGGACGACGGAGAGGACCTCTGACATGACAGCAGCAGACAAGAGCCTGGCCCTTGAGCGCAGCGGGGGGCGGGCTGAGAGTCAGATGCGGCCGGTGACCTTGACGCGCGGGGTCCTGCCCCACGCCCTGGGCTCCTGCGAGTGCGCCTTCGGGCAGACGCGGGTCCTCTGCGCGGCCTCCATCGAGGTGGGCGTCCCCGCCTGGCGCGTCCACGACCACGCGGGCTGGGTCACGGCCGAGTACGCCATGCTGCCCTGCTCCACGGCCAGGCGGTCCCGCCGCGAGACCCCGGGCCGCAAGGGCCGGTCCATGGAGATTGAGCGCCTGGTGGGCCGGTCCCTGCGGGCCGTGTGCGACCTCAAGGCCCTGGGCGAGCTCACGGTGACCGTGGACTGCGACGTCGTCAACGCCGACGGCGGCACGCGCACGGCCTCGGTCACGGGCGCCTGGGTGGCCCTCCACGACGCCCTGGCCGCCTACGTGGAGGCCAAGAAGATAGGCCGCATGCCCCTTATCGACCAGGTGGTGGCCGTATCGGTGGGCCTTGTGGACGGCAGAGCCGCCTGCGACCTGGACTACCAGGAGGACTCGCGCGCTGAGGTGGACATGAACCTGGTGGTCACCGGCGCCCACGAGTTCGTGGAGGTCCAGGGAACCGGCGAGCGCACCCCCTTCTCGCGCGAGAAGCTGGGGGCCCTGCTCGACGTAGCGGCTCCCAGTGTGGACGAGCTGCTGGGCCTGCAGGCGGCCTGTGTGGGCTGGAGACGCTAGGGGCCGCAAGGGCCGAGGATGGCAGATATCACAGAGGAAGGGACAGCAATGGACAAGACCGCTGCCGACAAGACCGTGGTCGTCGCGACCGGCAACGCCCACAAGGTGGTGGAGATTGAGGCCATCCTGGGCCAGGCTCTGCCAGGCGTGCGCTTCGTCTCCATCAAGGAGCTGGGCGACTTCCCCGATCCCGAGGAGGACGGGGACACCTTCGCGGAAAACGCCCTCATCAAGGCCCGGGCGGCCTACGCGTGCACGGGCCTGCCTGCCGTGGCCGACGACTCGGGCTTGGTCGTGGACGCCCTCGACGGCGAGCCGGGCATAATGTCTGCCCGCTGGGCGGGGGCCCACGGTGACGACGCGGCCAACAACGCCCTGCTCATGCGCCGTATGGCCGAGGTGCCCGACGGAGAGCGCACGGCCCGGTTCGTGAGTTGCGTGGCCTTTGTGGACGCCGACGGGCGGCAGACCGTGGCCACCGGCTACTGCGAGGGGACGGTAGGCCGGGAGCTCCGCGGCGAGCACGGCTTTGGCTACGACCCCCTCTTCTTGCCGGTCGAGACCCCCGGCAAGACCATGGCCGAGCTGACGCCCGAGGAGAAGAACGCCATCTCCCACCGCTTCAACGCCCTGCAGGAGCTGTCCTTACTGCTGGGGCAGGGCGAAGGCTAGCGGCTCAGAGGTCCTCGGTGTCCAGCCAGATGGTGAAGGGGCCGTCGTTGACCAGGCTTACCTGCATGTCCGCCCCGAAGCGCCCGGCCTGGACGTCGCCCGTCTGGGCCCGCACCAGCCCGCAGAAGTAGTCGTAGAGCTCCTCGGCCGGGCCGGGCGCCGCCGCGTCGGTGAAGGAGGGGCGGTTGCCCCGGCGGCAGTCGGCAAAGAGGGTGAACTGGCTCACGACCAGTATGCCGCCGCCCACGTCTCCAACCGACAGGTTGGTCTTGCCCGCCTCGTCTGCGAAAACCCGCAGCTTGGAAATCTTGGCCCAGAGCCGGTCGGCCTGGTCTTTGCCGTCCTTGTCGCCCACGCCGAGAAAGACCAACAGGCCCTGGCCAATCCGGCCCGAGCAGGCTCCCTCGATGTCGACCCTTGCCTGGCTCACCCTCTGGACAAGCGCCCGCATGCGCAATTCCCCCTCCCGTCGCCGGCATCCGGCTCATGTCGCGGATTATAATGGATTCGGCTGGTGCCCAAACTATACAGGACCGCTGGGTTTTGTTAGGATGGTGCTAGGCGGCCCCTGCGCCGCGCAGAGAATACCCCGGACACCCAGGAGAAGGAGACGCATATGAAGGAGCCCAAGTTCTACCGCTGCAGCCATTGCGGCAACATCCTCGTCATCATCAAGGACGCCGGCGTCAACCCCGTGTGCTGCGGCGAGAAGATGCAGCTTCTGGCCGCCAACTCCACCGACGCGGCCCAGGAGAAGCACGTCCCCGTCGTGGAGCCCATCCGCGGCGGCCATGCCCTCAAGGTCACGGTCGGCTCCACCCCCCACCCCATGGCGGAGGAGCACTACATCGAGTGGATTGCCCTGGCTGCCGAGGACCGCATCGAGATCCACTACCTCAAGCCGGGCGACGAGCCCGCCACCACCTTTGCCGGCGTCGAGCACGGCATCGCCTATGCCTACTGCAACCTGCACGGGCTCTGGAAGGCCGAGTTCTAAGGCAAGCCCGGGCAGGGTCCGGCCAGCTGTCCTAGACGCCGCCCTGCCTGAGTCCCATACGGGTCGGTGCATAGGGGGCGCGGGACCTGTGGGTCCTGCGCCCCGTTTGTTTTGTGCTGGAGGCCTTTCCCACACGGGCGTGTAACATGCGGATGCCATGGTGGGCCAAAAAGGGAGAGGTCCCGGGTCTGGCCCAAGCCGACCCTAGGAAAGGACGGGTTGCCTCATGAAGGTCGTGCTGGTGCAGCTGAACTCGGTCCCGGGTGACTTCGAAGCCACCGTCAACCGCATGCTGGGCGTGGACGCACGGGCGGCCCGGGCGGGCGCCGACCTGCTGGTCTTCCCGCCCACGCTTCTGAGCGGGGCCTACCAGACCCCCATCGCCTCGTCGGTGGCCTTTGAGCTGGACATGCTGGAGGCCGTGGAGCGCTACGCGGCTCGCGCCCAGGTAAGGTCGGTCGTCCCCAGCTACGTCAACGTGGGCATGAGCGGCTACACGGAGGTCTTCCTCTGCGAGGACGGGGTCGCCGGGCCCCTGCGCCTGGCCGAGTCCCAGAGGGTGGGGTCCGAGGCGGACGCCCCCGAGCTGGCGCCGGCCGCCTTCGAGGTGGGGGAAGTCAGCGTGCGGGTGGCCCTCGACGGGGTCACTGCCAATGCCCCCGAGGGGGCCGACCTGACCATCGTCTGCCCCTACCTGCCTTTTTGCGACGAAGATTCATCGACCCTGCTCGTGGGCGCCGGCTCCGGTGGGGCCTTCCGTGAGATGGTGGGCTCCCAGGGCGGCTGGCTGGCGGTCCTGCAGGGGGTGGGCGCCTACGACGACGCGGTGCTGGCGGGCGGTAGCTTTGCCATCGACCCCGACGACAGGGTCGTGGCGGCCTGCCCCCTTTTCGAGGAGGGCCTGGCCTCCTTCGACCTGGTCCTGGGCGGGGACGAGGACACTCTGGCGCCCGGCGTGCCGGCGCAGGCAGGGGACCCTCAGGCGGACCCCGACCGGGCCCTGGGGCCCCTAGGCCAGGCCAGCCCCCTGGTGGGCAAGACCCTGGGGGAGATAGGGGAGCTCACGGCCGGCCAGCGCACGGCCGCTCTGTGGGACGCCCTCGTGGTCGCCACCCGCGACTATGTGCGCAAGACGGGCTTCTCGGACGTCATCGTGGGCCTGTCGGGCGGCATCGACTCAGCGGTCGTGGCAGCCATCGCCGCCGACGCCCTAGGCCCCAGCCACGTCCACGGCGTCCTCATGCCCGGCCCCTTCTCCAGCGCCGGCTCGGTGGTGGACGCCCAGGACCTGGCCCAGGCCTTGGGAATCGAGTCCCGCCTGGTGCCCATCTCCGAGGTCTACGAGGCGGCCAAGGCGGGCATAGGCCAGGCGGCGGGGGTCGCCGTGGAGGGCTTGACCAGCGAGAACCTGCAGGCCAGGCTCCGCGGCCTTGTCCTCATGACCGTCTCCAACGCCCTGGGTGCCCTGGTGCTCAACACCGGCAACAAGTCCGAGGCGGGCATGGGCTACTCCACCCTCTACGGCGACACCGTGGGCGCCTACGCCCCCATCTCCGACGTCTACAAGGGGCGCGTCTACGACCTGGCCCGCAGCCGCAACGCCCGGGCCGGCCGCCCCGTCATCCCCGAGAGTATCCTGACCAAGGCCCCTTCCGCCGAGCTTTCCGCAGGTCAGACGGACGAAGGTTCCTTCGGGGCCCGCTACCGGGAGATTGACCGAATCCTCTACCTGCACATCGAGCGGGGCCTGGACGCCGCTGACATTGTCGCCCGCGGCTTTGACCGGGACACGGTGGTCCGCATCCTGCGCGCCTGCAAGAACGCTGAGTTCAAGCGCCGCCAGGAGCCCCTAGGGCCGGTCGTGTCCCTCGTGGCCATGGGCGACCGAGCCTGGCCCGTCGTCCTCGGCTGGCAGGACAAGGCCCGCGACCTCAGCGTCCCCTGGGGCGTGGCCACCCCCTTCGGCAACCTGGTGTCGAGCGGGGCCGCAGACGGGGGCGGGGACGAGCCGGACTTCGACGAATCGGCGGCCGTGGAGGCCAAGCTGGGGGAGATGCTGGGTCGATTCTCGCATCAGGACCAGGCCATCGGCACGGTGGGCGACGTGGCCTTCGGCATGTCCATCTCGGGCAGGGGCCCGGACATGGACGACGTCATGGGCATCCCGGTCTTTTCCAAGAACTAGGCGGGCGAGGGCCTGGGGCGGCCCGGGTCTGAGCGGGCTTCCGGCAGGGGTTCGGATGGGGCGACCTTGGCAACGAGGCCACCCCTCTGCCAGCCGGGGGCCTACCGGCTGGCGACGGCCCAGACGATGACGATGGCCACGACCAGGGCCACCAGGGCGGCGACAACGACCGTATGGCGGCGGCGCCGGCGGTCCTCGGCGGAGAAAATCTGGAACTTGTCCGTCTGTTTTTGCAGGTAGCGGTCGTAGTCAATCGAACGGGAGCGCTGCGAGGGCAAAGGGTGGGCCGGCCGGGAGACGGCGGGCCGCGAGGGGTCATCGGACGCCGGGCGCCGGACGTCCGCGGCAGCGCGGCGCTGCTGGTCCGTGTATCCCATCCGAGACCTCCCTCCCGAAATAGGGCCTGCTGGCATGCTTGCTCTTATGAGCAGCAGTCTCTTTATCATACACGTATGCGGCCCAAAAGGAGGTCGGGAGGTTCTGACCTCGCAAAACGTTAGGATAATCCAGCCGCGGGGACCCAGGGTTCCGCCCCGCCCCCCGGCACAGGACTCTGTCCGGCTCAAAATCTAATATGGAGAGACTTAGATTACCTATCTTAGAAAACCTAAATAAATCGGCTATGAGTGATTGAAACCCGACAGAAGGGGAACAACAGAGTCAACAGCGAACAGAGGCCGTCCCGCAAGGGCGGGGCGGCGGCAAAGGAGTGATTGTCATGGCAACCCTTGTCCCTTACACCCACATCCCCACGAGCGTCTTCCCCTTCGCCAACAACTGGCTCAACATGGTGAACGACCTCATGTCCACGCCTGAGGCCGACGGGATTGCCCCCGCCTGCCTGCAGATGGACGTCGAGGAGACCCCCGAGAGCTACGTTGTCTCCCTCACGGTGCCCGGCGTGGCCCGCGACCAGATTGACGTCGAGCTCAACCAGAGCCGCCTCAACATCACGGTCGACAAGAAGGACGAGGCCAGCGTGGCCGAGAAGAACTACCTGCGCCGCGAGACCGGCGAGTACCACGCCACCCGCAGCGTCTACCTCAAGGACGCCGCCAAGGAGGGCGTCGCCGCCACCCTCAAGGACGGCGTGCTGACCATCACTGTCCCCAAGCACCGCGAGGATCAGGACATCCAGAAGATTCAGATTGGCTAAGGCCTGCCGGGAGGCGCACATCGCCGTCTTCAAGACAAACGGCTATGATGAGGCCCTGCGTCCACGTGGCGCGGGGCCTTTTTGCGCAACCTGCCGCGACCCGCTTGCGGTCTTGGTGAGAGGGGAAGCTGAATGAGACTCGACGCCCTGACGACGGTGCCGCTCCCGCGCCATGCCGACTCGCCGGTCGTCCTCATGGTGAGCGGCGGGTCCGACTCCACGGCCCTGCTGGTGCGCGCTTGCACGGGCGAGCTGGACCTGCAGGACGGGCTCGGCCCTCAGGCCCTGCCCCTAGGCTGCCTGTGCGTCCTGCACGTCAATCACGCCATCCGCTTCGGGGCCTCCGATGGCGACGAGCGCTTTGTGCGCGATCTGGCCGCCAAGCTGGGTGCGGCCTGCAGGGCCGTGCGGGTGGACGTGCCCGGTCTTGTCGCCCGCGGGCGGGGTGGTCGGGAGCGCAACCTGGAACTGGTGGCCCGCCAGGCCCGCTACCGGGCGGCCTGGGATTTGGCCAGCGAGCTGGCTCGGGAGCGCGGCCAGGACGTCAGGCGGACCCGCATCCTGGTTGCCCACACGGCCGACGACCAGGCAGAGACCGTCCTCATGCGGGTCTTGTGCGGCTCGGGCCTCACGGGTCTCTCGGGTATGCGCAGGCAGCGCGGCATTGTCGTGCGGCCCCTGCTGGACGACACGCGCGAGGGTCTGCGCGCCTACCTGGAGGAGCGGGACATCGGTTGGCGGGAGGACGCGACCAACGACGAGGACGACGCCACCCGCAGCTATGTCCGCCATCATGTGATGCCGGCCATGCGGGCCCGCAACCTGTCCTTTGCGGCGGGAATCTGCCGCATGACCGACCTTTTGGCCGACGACGCCGACCTGCTCGACCGGATGGGCGCGGCCCTGCTCGACCGCGCCCGCCGCCCCGGCAACCCAGCCGACAAGGACTACGGCCAGGGTCTGGTGCCCGCCCAGGGGGCTCCCCGCCGGGTCATCCTCGACGCGAGTCTGATTGCCGACGCCGAGCCGGCCTTGGCGCGCAGAGCCCTGCGGGGTGCCGTGGAGCTGGCCTTGGGCGAGGACGCCGGCGAGGCCGTCCGGCTGGAGAGCGTCCACGCCACCCGCATGCTGGACCTGGTCGCCCAGGGGTCCGGCCAGATCACCCTGCCCCTGGACACGGTCGTGAGCTGCGAGGACGGCCTGGTCACCATCCTGCCGGCCTCGGTGCGCACCCAGGAGCGGGCTGCCAGGCTCGAGCGGGCGCGCCGCCTAGCCGCCCAAGGGGCCCCTCCCCAGGACCAGGGCGCCCTGCTCACGGTCCCGGGACAGCTGGCCTGGCAGGGGAGCCTGCTGCGCGCCCGCCGCCTGCCGGTGCCGGAAGGGGCCGATGTGGGCGCCTTTGCCCGCCAGGAGGCCGCCGCGGCCGCGGAGGAGCTGGCCGCCGAGCGGGGGGCGAGCCCGGCTGACATCCGCGAGGGGCGCGACTTCGCCCTGCTCGACTGCCCCGGCTCCCAGCTGCTGGTGGCGGGTCCGCAGGCGGGGGAGCGCATGGAGCCCTTTGGCATGGGCGGCCACTCCAAGCTCGTCCTCGACCTCTTGGCTGACGCGCGCGTACCCGCCGCGAGCAGGGCGGACGTCCCCTTGGTCCACGAGGCCCTCGAGACCGGCGGCGCGGATGCGGGGCAGGATGGCGCAGGCAGCCCCGCTACCCCCCTGCGCAGCGGTAACGTTGTGTGGGTTGCCGGGATTCGACCCGACGGCCGCTTCGCCTACTCATCTAATACGCGCTCCTTGCTACGATTAGACATTGTCTTTTTCGACGGCCGGAAGCCGCAAGAGGCCCCAGGGGCCACAAGGGAGGGTGAGCAGGGTGTCGACCAAGCTTGATGACGACATCGAGCGCGTTCTGTTCTCGCAGGAGGACCTGGACCGTCGCGTCCACGAGATGGGGGCGCAGATTAGCCATGACTACGAGGGCACGCGCCCCCTACTAGTGACGGTCCTGCGAGGGGCCTTCATCTACATGGCCGACCTGGTGCGCGCCTTCACCATCGACTGCGAAATCGACTTCATGGCCGTCTCCAGCTACGGCGACCAGGCCCATTCCTCGGGCGTCGTCCGCATTGTCAAGGACCTGGACACCCTGGTTCAGGGCCGTGACGTCCTGATTGTTGAGGACGTGCTCGACTCCGGTCTCACCCTGAGCTACCTGTCCCGCAACCTCAGGGCGCGCAAGGCCAAGTCGCTCGAGATAGCAACCCTGCTGCTCAAGAACCCCAAGCCTGCCGTCACCCCCAAGTACGTGGGCTTTGAGTGCCCCAACGAGTTCGTGGTGGGCTACGGCCTGGACTATGCGGAGCGCTATCGCGGCCTGCCCTACATCGGCGTCCTTAAGCCGTCGGTGTACGGGGGCCGGTAGCGGGGAACAAACGGCACGCGGGCATGATTGCGCGCCCGGCGTCCGCAAGAAGAGCACCAAGCGCCCCTGGGCGCACAGAGGAGGAGAACGCGTGGCACAGCACACCCAACATGAGCCCGTCTATGCCTCGCGCGGAGGCGTGACGGTGGCACTCGGGCAGGGCAAGAAGCCCGAGACCGACAAGCCCACGTCGGGCCAACACGACAAGGACCGGCCCGAAAGGGGCGCGGAGTTCATGAAGGACCTGCTCACGGGTAAGTCCGACGACGACGGCAACGGGTCCGACGAGGGGCCCAAGCTGCCCCCGACGCGCACGCTCGTCTTCTACGTCATCCTGGCGCTGGTCGTCGTGGCAATCGTCATGGGCATCGTCGGAAACAACAGCGGCAGCGAAGCCGATGAGCTCGTGACCAGCGATTTTGTGGCCGCCGTCCAGGACGGCCGCGTGACCGAGGCCACCTACAAGGCCACGGACTGCACGATTAGCGGCAAGTACTGGCGCGACAGCGAATCCGTGGGCGACGACTCCCAGCTCGTCGACTTCACCTCCAGCTACGTGGGCACGGACAACCTGGCCGAGCTCATGGCGGCCAACCCTGACGTCAAGTACAACGCCGACGTCACCACGACTCCCGTCTGGCTGTCGACCCTCGCCAGCTTCCTGCCCATGCTGATTTTCATCATCTTCATGTTCTGGATGATGAACCGGCTCATGGACACCAACTCGGGCGCCATGCAGTTCGGCAAGACCAAGGCCCTTACCAACTCCTCGACCCGGCCCAAGGTTAAGTTCACCGACGTGGCCGGCTGTGACGAGGCCATCGAGGAGCTGCAGGAAATCAAGGAGTTCCTCGAGGACCCCAAGAGGTACGAGGACCTGGGCGCCAAGATTCCCCACGGCGTCTTGCTGGTCGGCCCTCCCGGCACCGGCAAGACCCTGCTGGCCAAGGCGGTCGCCGGCGAGGCGGGTGTGCCCTTCTTCTCCATCTCCGGCTCTGACTTCGTCGAGATGTTCGTGGGCGTGGGCGCCTCCCGCGTGCGCGACCTCTTCAAGAACGCCAAGGAGCAGGCCCCCTCGATTATCTTCGTCGACGAGATTGACGCGGTCGGCCGTCAGCGTGGCGCTGGCCTGGGCGGCGGCCACGACGAGCGCGAGCAGACCTTGAACCAGCTCCTGGTCGAGATGGACGGCTTCGAGGAGCACCAGAGTGTCATCATGATTGCGGCCACCAACCGGCCCGACATCCTCGACCCGGCTCTCCTGCGCCCCGGTCGCTTCGACCGCCAGATTACGGTCGACCGCCCCGACGTCAAGGGCCGCGCCCAGATTCTGGAAATCCACGCGCGCAACAAGCCCCTGTCCAGCGACGTCGACCTGGAGGCCGTGGCCAAGCTCACCCCGGGCTTCTCCGGCGCCGACCTGGGCAACCTTATGAACGAGGCGGCCCTCCTGACCGCCCGCCGCAGCCTTGAGCGCATCGGCATGAACGAGATTAACGAGGCCATGGAGCGCATCATCGCCGGCCCCGAGCGCCGCAGCCGCGTCATGACCGAGGAGGAGCGCCGGACCATCGCCTTCCACGAGAGCGGCCACGCCCTGGTGGGCCACACCCTGCCCAACGCCGACCCGGTGCACAAAATCACCATTATGCCCCGCGGCCAGGCCCTGGGCTACACCCTCTCCATGCCCAGCGAGGACCACTTCCTCCAGACCCGCTCGGCCCTGCTCGACGAAATCGCGGTCCTCATGGGCGGCCGCACGGCCGAGGAGCTCTTCTGCGAGGACATCACGACCGGCGCCAGCAACGACCTGGAGCGGGCCACCAAGACGGCCAAGCAGATGGTCACCCGCTTCGGCATGAGCGACCGCCTGGGCAGCCAGGTCTTTGGCGAGGCCAACCACGAGGTCTTCCTGGGCCGCGACTTCTCCGACCGCAACGACTACTCGCCCGAGACAGCCCAGGCCATCAATGCCGAGGTCTCCCGCATCATAGGCGAGGCCCACGAGCGCGCCCGCAAAATCCTGTCCGAGCACACCGACCAGATGAACCTTATGGCCAGCGTCCTGCTCGAACGCGAGACCGTCGACGGCAAGGCCTGCCAAGCTCTGCTGGACAACAAGTGGGACGAGTACCTGGCCCACGAGGACGAGGACAAGCAGGCCATCGCCGAGGCCGACGCCGCCAAGACGGCCGAGGAGAGGCGGGCCGCCGCCCAGGCCGGGGAGGCAGCGGAGGCCGAGACGGTCCAGACCACCCAGGTTGAGTCCCTCGGCGCCGAGGTCAAGACGGGCGCCGACGGTTCCACGACCGTCAAGCGCGCCGACGGGACCTCGGTGACCCTGCCCGCCCCCGACAAGAAGGACGAGGGCGACAAGTAGGCCGGGACGGCGGGGTCCCGCCTACAGGCCCAAGAGCTTGGACAGGATGACGACCAGGGTGAAGGTCAGGGCCACCAGGACCGAGCCCATGCTGGTCGGCTTCATGAGCCTGTCGAAGCGGGTGGGGTCGGGGATGCGCCAGACGGCGGCGACCACGCGGCCCCAGGGGATGCAGGCGGCCAGAATCAGCAGGTAGAGCAGGGGGTTGCGAACGCCGCACAGGGCTGCCGCGAGCAGGAAAAGGACGACGCTGCCTACCAGGAGGGCCGTCTCGTAGACCCGCATGGCGGGGTCGCCCAAGAGGTTGGCGACGGTCCTTTTGCCCTTGGCCCGGTCGGCCTGGGCGTCGCGCATGTTGTTGATGTTCATGACGGCCACGACGGGGCAGCCCAGGGCCACGGCCGCCACCAGGCTAACCCAGGTGAAGGCGTGCAGGTAGAGGAAAGACCCGCCCACCACGGCTACCAGACCGAAGAAGACGAAGCTCATGACGTCGCCCAAGCCGATATAGCCGTAGGGGTGCCTGCCCATGGTGTAGAGCATGGCGGCGGCTATGCTGGCCAGGCCTAGGACCACGAAGGCCAGGGCGGCGCCCACGGAGCCCCCGGACACGGCGGGCCCGCCGACAAAGGATACGGCAATCAGGGCCACGCCCACCAGGAAAGTGGCGACCGAGAGCCCTATCAGGGCCCGCTTCATTTGGGCGAACGTGATGACGCCCCGCTGCATGCCGCGCTTTGGCCCCACGCGCGATTCGTCGTCCAAGCCGCTCTTGAGGTCGCCGTAGTCGTCGGCGAAGTTGGCGATGACCTGCAGAGCCACGCTGGTCACGAACATGAGGGCGAAGATCGGCCAGCGGAAGGCCCCCGCGCTCACCGCCAGGGCGGCTGCGACCACGCTGCCCGCCGCGGCAAGCGGCAGGGTCCTCAGGCGGCAGGCCTGGACCCAAGCCTGTCTGACCTGCGCCGCGTCCGCGGCCTTCCCACCTTCGGCAATCTGCCCGCCGGGGGTCTGTCCCTGAGCCATGCCGGCCTCCTTCTGCGCTATCCTGTATCGGTCTGTCATGCTCCTGCCAGTATAACCGCCCGCCCGCCGGCGTCCCCTCCCGGGGCTGCGGGCACCTGGCCGCCATGTCTGCCCGAGCCGGGGGGACAAAGCCCCTGCTCACGCTGTGATTCGGCGAGCGGCGGTGCCCGCTAGCTGCGGTGTCAACATCATGTTGTGCACCCGCGCGTTCACACACACAATATACTGTATGTAGATATCACCAGAGACCTAGAACTGAGGTATGATTGGGCGCAGCCCACACAGACTATAGGTGCGCCTAACCAGGCGCCGGGGAGACAATGGGGGAAGGCCTGTCATGAAGATCATCAAACGCAACGGCTCGGAGGTCGAGTTCGACATCTCCAAAATCACCACCGCCATCACCAAGGCCAACTCTGCGGTGCTCCCGGCCCAGCGCCTCACCCACGAGCAGATTGACCGCATCGCCGACCGCGTGGAGCAGCAGTGCGAGGACCAGAACCACACCGTGTCCGTCGAGGAGGTCCAGGACATGGTGGAGAACAACATCATGGCCGCCTCCGCCTACGAGGTCGCGCGCCACTACATCACCTACCGCTACATCCAGAACCTCAAGCGCCACAAGAACACGACCGACGACAAGATTCTCTCCCTCATCGAGTGCAACAACGAAGAGGCCAAGCAGGAGAACTCCAACAAGAACCCCACGGTGAGCTCCGTCCAGCGTGACTACATGGCCGGCGAAGTCTCCCGCGACCTCACCATGCGCATGCTCCTGCCCGCCGACGTGGTCGAGGCCCACAACGAGGGCATCATTCACTTCCACGACGCCGACTACTACGCCCAGCACATGTACAACTGCTGCCTGGTCAACCTCGAGGACATGCTGCAGAACGGCACGGTCATCTCGGGCACCCTCATCGAGAAGCCCCACTCCTTCTCC
The DNA here is from genome assembly GCA_964510125.1 of uncultured Coriobacteriaceae bacterium. GTDB lineage: Bacteria > Actinomycetota > Coriobacteriia > Coriobacteriales > UMGS124 > CAIFEU01. Next base: position 5,651 of record CAZEAF010000023.1, on the reverse strand, counting down.
ACGGCCTGCAACATCGCCACGCAGATTATCGCCCAGGTGGCCTCCAACCAGTACGGCGGCCAGTCCATCTCCCTGGCCCACCTTGCCCCCTTCGTGGACGTGAGCCGCCAGAAGATTCGCCGCGACGTCCTGGCCGAGATGCGCGAGCTGGGCGTGGAGCCCGAGCTGGACAAGGTCTCCTCCATTGTCGAGAAGCGCCTGCGCGACGAGATTGCCCGCGGCGTCCAGACCATCCAGTACCAGGTCGTGACCCTCATGACCACCAACGGCCAGGCGCCCTTCGTCACGGTCTTCATGTACCTCAACGAGGCCAAAAACGACCGCGAGCGCCGCGACCTCGCCATGATTATCGAGGAGATGCTGCGTCAGCGCTACCACGGCGTCAAGAACGAGGAGGGCGTCTGGATTACGCCCGCCTTCCCCAAGCTCATCTACGTGCTCGAGGAGGATAACGTCGCCGAGGGCACGCCCTTCTTCTACCTGACCAAGCTGGCCGCCAAGTGCACGGCGCGCCGCATGGTGCCCGACTACATCTCCGAGAAGAAGATGCGCGAGTACAAGCTCTCGCTCGGCGAGACCGAGGGCAACGGCGATTGCTACACCTGCATGGGTTGCCGCTCCTTCCTCACGCCCGACCGGTCCGGCAACGGCTTTGGCAACGTGGCCAACGCCGGCAACTACGAGCCCGGCAAGCCCAAGTACTACGGCCGCTTCAACCAGGGTGTCGTGACCATCAACCTGCCCGACGTGGCCCTGTCCTCGGGCGGCAGCATGGACAAGTTCTGGGAGATTTTCAACGAGCGCCTGGAGCTCTGCCACAAGGCCCTGCGCTGCCGCCACGACCGCCTGATGGGCACCACGTCCGACTCCGCCCCGATTCTGTGGCAGTACGGCGCCATCGCCCGCCTCAAAAAGGGCGAGAAGATTGACAAGCTCCTGGTGGGCGGCTACTCCACCATCAGCCTGGGCTACGCGGGCCTGTACGAGTGCGTCAAGTACATGACGGGCAAGTCCCACACCGACGAGGAGGCCAAGCCCTTCGCCCTGTCGGTCATGCAGCTCATGAACGACAAGTGCAACGAGTGGAAGGCCGCCGAGGACATCGACTACTCCCTCTACGGCACGCCGCTCGAGTCCACGACCTACAAGTTCGCCAAGGCCCTGCAGCGCCGCTTCGGCATGGTCGAGGGCATCACCGACCACGGCTACATCACCAACAGCTACCACGTCAATGTGCGCGAGGACATCGACGCCTTCACCAAGCTCAGGTTTGAGAGCGACTTCCAGCGCCTGTCGCCCGGCGGCGCCATCTCCTACGTCGAGGTGCCCAACATGCAGGACAACCTCGAGGCGGTCGTGGACGTCATGCAGTTCATCTACGACAACATCATGTACGCCGAGCTCAACACCAAGAGCGACTTCTGCCAGGCCTGCGGTTACGATGGCGAGATTAAGATTGTGGATGACGACGGCAAGCTGGTCTGGGAGTGCCCCAACTGCGGTAACCGCGACCAGTCGAAGATGAACGTCGCCCGCCGTACCTGCGGCTACATCGGCACCCAGTTCTGGAACCAGGGTCGCACCGAGGAGATTCGGGACCGCGTCATGCACCTGTAGGCACCACCCGCCCCGCGGAGGCGGGCACCGCTCGCGTGGTCAGGCAATCATCGAAAGGGGTCGCCTCCGGTGGCCCCTTTCTGCGGGACTGCGCCGCGGACTTTGGCCGGTGGCCCCAGCTTGGGAAGGCGTGCTATGAATTACTCCAGCATTAAGTATTGCGACATCGCCAACGGCCCGGGTGTCCGCACCAGCCTCTTCGTCTCGGGCTGCAGGCTGCACTGCAAGGGCTGCTTCAACGAGGTCGCCTGGCCCTTCACCTCGGGCGAGCCCTTTGACGAGGCCGCCCAGCAGGCTGTCCTCAAGAGCCTGGAGCCCCGCTACGTGCACGGCATCACCGTCTTGGGCGGGGAGCCCATGGAGCCCGAGAACCAGGAGGGCCTGCTGCCCTTTCTGACGCAGGTGAGGCTCCGGCAGCCCGAGAAGACCATCTGGTGCTTCACCGGCTATGTACTGGAGGACCTGCTGGCGGGCGGTCGCAAGAGCTGCGAGGCCACGCCCGGCCTGCTGCGCCTCATCGACGTGCTCGTGGACGGTCCCTTCATGATGGACCTGCACGACGTGTCCCTGCGCTTCCGCGGCTCGTCCAACCAGCGCATCATCGACCTGGCGGCCATGAGGGAGTCGGGCGCCCTCGACGCGGAGGCGGCCACGCTCAAAGGCGAGGTCCGGCTCTGGACGGACGACCCGGTCTTTTCCACGCATACCATGGACTGAGGCCTTAAGGCGAAACTCGCCCGCACAGGTCCCGGCAAACGGGTAAAAATAAGAAGTTGCGCGCCGTGTCCAGGTCGGGCACGGCGCTCGTATGCGCTTTCATGTCTCACTGCGAAACAACTTGGGGGCAGCACATGGCGGAGAAGAGCTCGACGCAGGTAAAAGACGTCTGCGACCTGGTGGACGACAGGCGCATCGACCTCACCCTTTCGGAGTGGGCGCAGCACAAGGGCCCCTACCCCCACTACTCCGACGACTGCTCCCGCCAGTACGTGGACGACTACACCTTTGAGGCGGGCGGGACGGTCATGGTGAGTGCCATGGGCCAGGTCGTCTCGGGCGCCACTGGCCGTCTCATCTGCGCCCTCGAGACGGGCCGCTGCTCGGCCGGCAAGCATGCCCATGCCCTGGTCCCCCACGACCCCAAGGACGCCGCCTACCTGTGGCGGGCCCTGTCCACCTCGCCGACAGCGGCCAACTACGTCATGGGGTCGCCGCAGCTGAGAGACCTGAGCGGGCCCTCCCTGCTGGCCATGCGCATCCCCTGGCCCGACGCCGCGACCCGCCGCTCCTACGTGCTCGCCCAAGACGAGCTCGACCAGCGCCGGGCCACCCTCACGGCCCACCTGGCAGACCTCTATGCCCGGGGCGACGCTGCCTTTGCCCAGACCCTGGGGGCAAGCCAAGCCCCCGCGGTCCCCCTGGGCCAAGCCGCCCAGGTCAGGCGGGGCACCAACGTCAACATCAAGCTGCGCGGGCCCGATAAGCCCGTCCGCATCGAGGCCCCCAGCGGGGTCATCGGCCGCTGCGACGAGGCCTTGACCCAGGGCGAGAGCCTGGTCGTGGGCCCCTCCGCCCTCCATCTGGTGGCCCATCTGGTGGACGAGCCCTGCCACCCGCTCGAGGAGGTGGCCTTTGTGGAGGGGGGCGGCGACCTGCCCCTGCCCGTCCTGCTCTTCGCCCTGCGCCACGCCGGGGTGGGGGACACCTCGGCCGAGGGGCGCAAGCAGGCGGCCCTAATCAGGCTGGACGACCTGCCCCAGCTGCCCCTGAGCCTGGGCACCGCCGAGGAGCGCCGCCAGGTCCTGCCCCAGCTCAGGTCAGTGGCCTCCCAGCTCGAGGAGGCACAGCGCGCCCTGGACCGCGAGCGCGAGCTTCGCGTCTCGCTGGTCAAGTGGTTCTTCGCGCTCGAGGACGGGGCTGCGCCGGCCATCGACCCCCTGTCCTATGTCCAGCTCGACCGCCTGGTCCCCGCGGTCGAGGCCCTGCCTGGCGACCTCGGCGCCGCCGACGCCGCGTGGGAGCTGGCTCCCATCGCGGCCCTGCGCGCCCTGCTGACGGCTGAAGGGTGGGCCCCCATCGCCCAGGCGGCCCAGGGCGACGCCTCGGGCCTGGTGGCCGCCCTCGACGGCGGGCTCGATGCCCTGGCTGCCCAGGACGACCTGCTTTCCTTCCTGCCCAACCTGAGCTACACCAGCTCCCTGCTCTCGGCCGGCCAGCTGGCCGCCGTTGTCCGCGCCCTCGGGGAGGTCCCGCCCTCCTGCATCACGGCCTCCGAGGTCCGCGCCCTCTTCGCCCGCGGCGACCGGGCGGGCCAAGCCCCGGCCGCCGTGGCGGCGATTATGGCCCGTCTGGCGGCTGCCACCTGCCCCGACCCGGTCAGCGCCTACGTCCCCTCCGAGGATGCGGGCACAGCCTGCGACCTGCTGGCCCAGCTGGCGCCCGAGGCCACAGTCCGCGCCCAGTTCGGCGAGTTCTCCCAGATTCTGTCGGCCGCCCTGGTCCGCGCGGTCGCGGGGGCGGCCGCGGGCGAGCTCCGCGGCGGCTTAGGCGCCGCGGCTTCCAGCGCCCTGCTCGACGACGAGTTCGGCGACTGGGAGGCCGACCTGGTCCTGGCCCTGCCGCCCTGCAACCAGGAGAACTGGGCCCAGAGCAAGCTCGAGGAGGCCGACCCTCGCTGGGTCCTGGGTGTGCCCCCGCGCACCAAGGCCAACTTCGCCTGGCTGGAGACCGCCCTGTCCCACCAGGCCAAGGGTGGGGCGACGGTCCTTTTGATCAGCAACCGCGTCCTCACGTCCACCGTGGGGTCCGAGCCGTCGCTGCGCCGCAAGCTGATTGAGCAGGAGCGAGTGCGCTGCGTGGTGGCCCTGCCCGCCGGCATCTTCGCCGACGGCCGCCAGGCTTCCAGCGTCCTTGTGCTGGGCGACGAGGGGAGCGCGGCCGAGACCCTCTTTGTCAATGCCATCGGGAGGGGGACCGACGCTGGCGCCGGGACGGACGATGCCCCGGAGCCCCGCCGCTACCTCGACCACGCGGAGACCGAGCGGGTCCTGGGGGCCTGCATCCCTTGGCTGGCAGGTCAGGCCCGCCCGGACGAGGCCGGCTTCGCCCGTGTCCTTTCCGCCGGGGACATCCTGACCCGCGGCGGTTCCCTCGCCCCTTGGGAGTATGCATAGGGTGCGCAGGTGGTGCAGAGGTATGCTTTTCGCCCCGAACGTCACTTGTGTCGGCCCAGCAACGATATAGAATACAGAGGAACGCGGCTGCCTTCAGGCCGTCAACAGACGTGCGTCATCACGCGCCGAGAGCGGCGCCTGCGGGCGCTGAGGAAAGAGGGGTAGGAGACATGCAGGATTTCTCTTCGAGGATGGGCTGGACCAAGGGCGCCCTGTTCCTGAGCGCTATCTTGCTCGCCGTTGCGGGCATCCTCTGCTTTGCCATGCCCGACATCATGCCCGAGGCGCTGCACAAGCCCATTTTGCCTGAGAGCCTGTCCATGGGCACGGTCCTCATCGCCGTCGCCATTGCCATCACGGGCATCTCGCAGCTGGCTGCCTTCGCCAAGGTCGGCGGTTCGCGCAACGTGTCCGGCTTCTTGATTCTGAGCGGCATCTTTGAGCTCTTCATCGCCGTCGCCCTGCTCACGGACACCGTCTTCGGCACCGTCTCCTACGAGTGGGTCTGCGCCGTGCTCTTTGGCCTCTGGGGCGCCTGCCTCTTCCTGGAGGCTGTGTGCGCCAGCCGTCTTATCGGCTACAAGGGCTGGGGCCTGCAGCTCATCATCGGCCTGGTTGAGATTGCCCTTGCCCTGGGCGTCGTGCTCGACTCCTCCAACTCGCTCATGCTCTCCGGCGTCGCCCTCATCGTCGCGGCCGTCGAGGTCATCCTCATCCCGCTCATGAGCGGCAGCATCAAGGTTGCTGACAAGGCTCCCGTGGCGGCCTAACCGTCTGCTTGGACAGACGGCACCAAGAGCCGTCACCCTTCTCGCATCGAAGACCGGCCATCCTTCGGGGTGGTCGGTTTTTTATGGAGAA
>CAZEAF010000022.1:14269-22750 GCA_964510125.1 uncultured Coriobacteriaceae bacterium | reverse complement strand
TTGTTCGAGAAAAAGGCTCGATGGGCCGCCCTAGCTCGACCCCTAGGATTGATATGCGCACCGCAGGCGAAGTCTGTGCGTCGACAAGCCGGTAAGCGTGCAAACGGTGCGTGGTAAGGAAGAAAGAGGGCACGAAGGAATGAGGGAAGGAGAAAACATGGCCAAGCTCACTATGAGCCGCCGCAGCTTCGTCAAGGCATCTGCCGTAACAGCAGCTGCCGTGGCCCTTGCGGGGTCCGCGACCGCGCCGCTGCAGGGGTTGGCAGAGGGTGTGGACGAGACTGCCGGCGAGGTCAAGCGCATCCGCACCTGTTGTCGCGCTTGCGGCAAGATTGAGTGCGGCGTCTGGGTGACGGTCGAGGACGGCAAGGCGGTCAAGATTGAGGGCGACGAGTCCTCCAACCACTCCCGCGGACACAGCTGCTCCAAGTCCCAGGCCTCACTGCAGGCCTGCTACCACCCCGACCGCCTGCGCTATCCCGTGAAGCGCACCAACCCCAAGGGCGAGGATGACCCGGGTTGGGTCCGCATCACGCTGGACGAGGCGTTCGAGCTGTCCGGCAAGGGCCTGGGCGAGGTCGTGGACAAGTACGGCGGCCAGTCCATCTTCGTCATGTGCGGCACCAGCCGCGTTTGGTCGCTCGGCCCCTACCAGGGCATGAAGCAGCTGTTCGGCACCCCCAACGCCCACCTTGCCTACCAGGTGTGCAAGGGCCCGCGCCACTTCGGCGGCATCCTGACCGACGAGATGGGCTCGCCCTGGATGGAGGTCGAGCAGGAGCCCAAGGTGTACGTCCAGTGGGGCACCGAGGTCGCCATCTCCAACTACGACACCAACAACCGCGGCATCAACGACGTGTGCCAGCACGCTGAGCACCACATCCTTATCGACCCGCGCATCACGCCCGCGGGCAAGGAGGCCGACGTCTGGCTGCCCCTGCGCCCCGGCACCGACGGCGCCATCGCCTTCTCCTGGCTCAAGTGGATTATCGAGAACGAGGCCTACGACAACACCATGGTGCGCCGCTGGTCCAACGCCCCCTTCCTCTTCATCGAGGACAAACCCTGGCTGACCGAGGGCTGGCTGGTCGAGGGCAACGGCGGTATCGACATGAAGACCAAGCTGGTCACCGAGGCCGACATCAAGGAAGGCGGCAAGTACCAGCGCTTCATGGTCTGGGACGAGGCCAACGAGCGCCTGACCTACTGGGACGCCGAGGAAGGCAAGTGGGAGGGCGAGGAGCACCGCATCCCCACCACCGGCAAGTGGGTCGAGAGCCCCTACAAGCCCCTGATTGACGACTGCTGGCTGCCCGACGAGTCCTCCTTCGCCGACCCCGAGACCGAGCCCGACCGCTTCCCCGAGGGCTCCGAGGAGTGCAACCCCAAGGGCCTGCCCAAGCAGCCCGCCCTCTTCCCCGGCGAGGTCGAGGTCACGCTCAAGGACGGCAAGACCTACAAGGCGCGCACCGTGTGGGACGCCTTCCACGACATCGTCGACCCCTTTGACTTCGACTACACCGAGCAGGTCACCGGCGTGCCCGCGGCCGACAACGAGAAGGCCGTCAAGCTCTGGACCACGCGCATCGACCCCGACTACGGCAACGGCGGCCTGCACTTCCAGCTGGCCACCGACCAGAACGGCAACGCCATCCAGCAAATCCGCGCCCTGCAGATCATGAGCGAGATTACCGGCAACGCCGACGAGCCGGCCGGCAACCGTGGCTCCTCCAAGGCCCAGTTCGACGGCAACCCCGGCCGCTCCAACATGTGGGCGGGCACCGACTACGGCGACGCAGCCAAGACCTGGGAGGGCCGCGACCTCGACCTGGACGAGGTGGCCCAGTGGATGAAGGAATACGTCAAGTACCTCATCGACAACGACTCCCCGCTGGCCGAGCGCTACGGCAACAAGGAGCTCAGCGACGACGAGGCCATCATCGTGGCCAAGCGTATCGGCGGTGCCTTCAGGGCGTCCAAGTACTGGCCCAACCCCTCGACCATCTTCGATCGCGACGCGAACGAGATTGACGCCGAGCGCTACCCGCTCAACCGCTACTGGGGCCGTTGGGTCGACGCCGCCACCGTGTGGGATGGCTGCAACAACAAGAACGGCGTGCCCTACCAGCTGCACGGCGGCGTGTGCCAGTCCGGCGACATCATGAACATGGGCAACATCAACGAGGCCTGGGAGGGCATGACCAAGCTCGACTTCTTCGTTGACATCAACCTGTGGCTGTGCCCCAACAACGGCAACGCCGACGTGATCTTCCCCTGCTACCACTGGCTCGAGGCTGACACCACGCGCGTCTCCCAGGGCGCCGGCGGCGTGTTCGGCTGCGGCCAGGCCTGCGTGGAAGCCCCCGGCGAGGCCATCTACGACCCCGACTGGAACGTGGGCATGTACAAGGCCATGGGCGTGCCGTGGAACACCAAGGACCCCGACGCCGCGCCTGCCAAGAACCTCAACTTCGAGCCCCAGTGCCAGACCAACATCGACAAGTACAGCGAGCAGCTGGGCGACGACTGGACGACCGGCGAGAGCTACCTGTGGCCCGACCACGACCGCGTCCTCAAGGACAACGTCGACGCCTGGCAGACCGAGGAGTTCCCGGATGGCCCGACCTTCGCGCAGGCCGCCGAGAAGTTCCAGGAGGAGGGCTGGTTCGACTGCCGCAAGTGGCATCCCGAGCGCTGGGGCACCTACCGCCGCCACGAGATGTGCATGAGGCGCCAGCAGGGCGGCTTCAACCTCTTCCCGCTGGTTGACAACCACCCCGGCTTCATGACCCCGTCCGGCCTGGTCGAGGTGTGGTCGCTGACCTGCGAGGCCTACCTGGGCGACGAGGAGCGCCTGCCCAACTACCGCGAGCCCAAGGACTCCATCGTGAGCCACCCCGAGTACTACGATGCCAGCCTGGCGGACGAGATTGACGACTCCCTGTTCCTGAACCCCGACTACGTCGAGTCCCTCAAGGAGCACGCCGACAGCGTCTTCACCATGACCACCGGCTCCCGCCAGCCCGTCTACTTCCACTCCGAGCACCGTCAGCTTCCTTGGTGCCGCGAGCTGTGGCCCGCGCCCCGCGTGCAGATCAACCCCAACGACTGCGAGCGGCTGGGCCTGTCCCAGGGCGAATGGGTGTGGATCGAGACCCCGTGGGGCAAGGTGCGCGAGACCGTCGACGTCTACTACGGCATCAAGCAGGGCGTCATCAACGCCAACCATGCCTGGTGGTACCCCGAGATTGACACCGCCTCGCACGGCTTCGAACTGGTCAACATCAACTGCACCATGGACCCCTACGGCGGCTGCCCTGTCTGCGGCTCCTTCAGCGCCCGCTGCGTGCCCGCGCTGGTGTACAAGGCCACGGCCGAGAACTCGCCTTTCGGCAACCCCGTGCCGTGCGACCCCGACGGCAACCCCGTCATCTACGAGGCAACCGACCAGCGTCTGAAGGACTGGATGATCACCGGCCAGCGTGCCCGCGTCGAGGGCGAGCCTGCCTGGGAAGGGACGGAGGCCTAAGATGTCTCAGTACGCAATCATTACTGACCTGAACCGGTGCACCGGCTGCCTGAGCTGCACCGTTGCCTGCAAGCTCAACAACGACGTCCCCGTGGGCAACTTCTGGATTCGCACCATGCGCGTGGGTCCTGTGCCCAAGGCCGACGGGTCGGGCGATTTCCCCGACGTGGACATGTACTACCTGCCCATGCAGTGCCAGCATTGCGCCACTCCTGAGTGCGTCACCGTGTGCCCCACCGGCGCCTCTCAGAAGATGGAGGATGGCACGGTGCAGATTGACAAGGAGGTCTGCATCGGCTGCGAGGCCTGCATCCCGGCCTGCCCCTACGGCGTGCGCTATCTCAACGCCGAGCTCAACGTGGTCGAGAAGTGCACCATGTGCTCGCAGCTCATCGCCGACGGCAGCCTGCCCGCCTGCGTGGAGACCTGCGGCGGCCGCGCCCGCTTCTTCGGCGACCTTGACGAGGGCATCGACTCCTTCAAGGGCCCCTGGCACCCCGAGGAGGCCGGCACCTACGAGGAGCAGCAGAAGGTCCGCGTGCTCATCCGCGACGCGGTCGAGCCCTTCGAGGACGACGACATGTACCACTTCCCCGACGTGGGCAACGACCCGCAGAACATCTATATCCTGCGCCATCACTACGGCGACCGCCGCGACCGCGAGTGGCAGGGAGTGTAGGCAGGGCCTGAGCAGGAAAGATAGGCCGGCGCGAAGACAGTAGCGACGGCCTGGCTGACAGGCTAGAATGAGGGGCGCGGCCCTGGGCGTACGGGATGCCCGGTGCCGCGCCTCGTCTATCGAGGAAGGGGTGGGTCAAGTGCTGCTTGCGGGGTTCACGCTGCTTGTGGCGCTGGGTGCCGGGCTCTTGGGCGCTCAGGGGGCACTGGCCTGCAGGGGTCGCTCCCAGGGGCTGAACCTGCCGGTGGCGGTGGCCGCGGCCGCCTGCGTGGTGGTCGGTCTGGTCCTGTACGCGCTGATGTTCAGCAACCCGGCGCGCTTCTTTGGAATGTTCAAACACTCCAGCACGGGTATAGCTTTGCTGCTCTATGCCACGGTCATCTTCGTGGTGGTCGCCGTGGCCTATGCGGTTGTCTCCCACCGCAGCGAGGACGGGTCGGTGCCGGTCCCGCTGGCTGCGGTCGCGGTGGTGGTCGCCCTGCTGCTGGTGGCCGCCTTCACCCTGGGCTACCTGCAGAGCGCCATCTCGAAGATATCGTCCAAGTACTGGGTTCTTCTGGCCTACTTCCTGACCTGCGCCCTGAGCCTGGGCTCCTTCGCCCTGCTGGCCTTGGGTGCGGCCCGGGGCGACGAGGACGCCGTGGCGCTTGGCCGAAAGGGCGCCCTGGCGGGCGTGGTCTTGGCCTGCCTGGCCCTGGGCGGCTACCTGCTGTGGTATGTCAACTCCGGCGAGGCCCAGGTCCTGGTCCAAGCGGCCAAGAACGATATGTCCTCCACCTTCGTGGTGGGGGTCGCGGCTGCCCAGACGCCCACCGTCTCGGTCACCGAGGCGCTGGCGACCACTATCGCCGACAACGCCCTAATCTTCTGGGGCGGCACCGTGGCCTGCGGCCTGGCCCTGCCCCTGGTGGCCGGCGTCGCCCTGCTCAAGGTCGAGGGCGTGCGCGCCCAGACGGCCCTGGGCCTGGCGGGACTGGTCCTCTTTGCGGCGGGCATGCTGTGCTTCGGGCTCCTGTTGCCCAGCCTGGCCTAGCCTGCAGGGGGGCGTAACAGGGAATGTAGCCCTGTTATATAAGATTGCGCGCGGACGATGTAACAGGGCTACGTCCCCTGTTACATCGTCCCAGCATAGAGGCTCATCCCCCGTACATGATGAGCCCTGGCGGAGAAGCACCGTAGGCATTACGGCGCAAATCATCCAACTTAGATGACAAGTTGTGCGCACAAAGGCATACCGTGCGAGATGAGAGGCGGTGGGCTGCCTAGGACCACCGCAGAATATTGGACGCCGGAGAAACACCAAGGAGAGGGTGGTTCGCATGGCAGACGACGAAAGGGTGGCTCAGGCCACCACAGACGACGTGCACGTCTATGACGACGTGGCCGATGACGGCATCGACGGGTTCGACTTTGCCGACGAGGCCGAGTTCGACCCCTTTGCCCCCGATGAGGGCGACATTGAGGCCCAGGCGGCCGACGAGGTCGACGAGCTCCCGGTCATGAAGGAGCTTCCGCCTGAGCACCATCACACCAGCGTGTTCGACAGGAGCCGCTACGCCAGTGCCCAAGACGCCCTGCGCGAGCTCTTTCACCGCAACCCCGCCCGCCGCGAGGTTTATCTGGCTATCATCGACTTCTGCAACGACCCCCACACCACCAGCGAGGTGTCCGACCTGGTGGAAAGGGTGCAAAAGGACAACTTCTCGGTGTACACGCCCCTTTCACTGTGCCACATCCTTGAGAGCACAGGCGCCCTGACCTCGCAGGTCCCCGAGACCGCTGAGGCGGAGACCGCCGAGGACGGCACCGAGTACCTGGAGATCAAAGACGCTCCCGAGGCCATCTGGACCTCCACCGAGGAAGCCCTGACCCTCCTGTCCGAGCTGCGCGAGGGCAACGAGGTGCACGAGATGGTGGAATCCGAGACCGAGGCCCCCTACCGCGACATCTACCTGCGCGTGCTGCGCATGTGCGCCGAGAAGCCCCGCAGCGCTAAGGAGATTGGCGAGCAGGTTGACGACGACCCGCTCGTCCAGAACCCCCGCCGCTTCGGCGTCCACTTCATCGACGTGCTCGAGGCTTGTGGGGCCCTGGCCTGGCATGACAAGGCCTGGAACCTGACCGAGCTGGGCCAGCGCTACCTGCAGTCCACAGGCGAGGCCGCCGACTAGAGCGCCCTCGGCCCGCCACCGTCTGATTCCCAAGGGAGATTCCCATGACTTCTACCAACACCACCTCGGCCCTCGTCGACGAGCAGGACGACCAGAGCGTCGAGACCGCCCAGACCGCTGCCACCCCCCAGGCCGCCCCTGCCGATGAGGACGTCGTCGCATCCGACAAGGAGCTAGCCGCCTTCATGCGCAGCCGCGCCGAGACCTACGGCATGCTGGCCCGCATCTTCCGCGTCGAGGCCGACGAGCCCTTCGTCAAGGAGCTCCGCGGCATGCGCTTCCCCACCTCAACGGGCAACGAGCATGCGGACAAGGGCTACCGCCTGCTTTACAACTACCTCAGGGGCGTCTGGGAGGACACCCAGCTCGACCTGGCCCGCGACTATGCACGCACCTTTATCGGCCATGGCGTGAACGGTCGCTCGGCCGCCTACCCCTACGAGAGCGTCCACACCTCCGAGAAGCGCCTGCTCATGCAGGACGCCCGCGACGAGGTCCTAGCCGTCTACCGCGCCAACAATCTCAAAAAGGACAAGTCCTGGCGCGACTGCGAGGACCACATCGCCCTTGAGCTGGAGTTTATGCAGGTGATGGCCAAACGTACGGCCAAGGCCCTGTCGCATGGCCAGGAGGACGAGGCAATCGAGATGCTCCGCACCCAGCGGAGTTTCCTGGAGAACCACCTGGCAAACTGGGTGCCCATTTTCGTGCACGATATCATGGAGTGGTCGGAGACCGACTTCTACCGTGGTGCCGGCGAGCTGCTGCTTGGTTTTGTCGAGACTGAGCAAGACGCGCTGTCCGACCTGCTCGACGAGGGCGAGGCTCAGGTCCAGGCCGAATAGCGTGCATGTCTTCAAGGTTATGGAGAGACCTGGGGAGAGGTGTGCGCGATGAGAAAGCATGACAAACAAGCCGGTGACGCCGAGGCAGCCGGCAAACAGCGAGACGGGGGCCAAGAGCAGGCCACTGCAGCCAAGGGTTCGGCGGGCATCACCCGTCGCGACGTTCTGGTGGGCGCGGCGGGCACGGCGGTCCTACTCGGCGTGGGCGGCGTATCCAAGGCCTTTGCCGACGAGGCTGTTCTGCGGCCCCCGGGAGGCCAGGAGGAGTCTGACCTGATTTCCCAGTGCCTGCGCTGCCAGAAGTGCACCGAGGCCTGCCCCCGCAACGCCATCGCGCCGCTGGGCTTGGAGCAGGGCTTCCTCGGCATAAGGACGCCCACCATGGACTACCACGCCGGCGACTGCGACTTCTGCGCCGATGAGAACGACGGCCACCCCCTGTGCGTGGCAGCCTGCCCCACGGGCGCCCTCAAGCTGTCTGACCTGGCCACCCGCCAGAACACGGTCATCGGCGAGCCCCTGCTGGTCAAGAACTGGTGTCTGGCCTACCGCCTCACCCACTGCCGCGACTGCTACAACGCCTGCCAGCTTGACGCCATCGAGCTGGACGACGCCGACCGGCCCCACATCGTCTGGGACAAGTGCAACGGCTGCGGCGAGTGCCAGCACGCGTGCAAGTCCCTGACCGCAGGCACCCCGGTTCCCGGCGCCACCCATCGCGCCATCATCGTCGTGCCCAAGGGTCAGGGCGGGGAGGTGAACGCCTGATGGCTACCAACAACAAGGCCAAGAAGGCCGCCGCCAGACAGCAGAAGGACGCCGCCAAGCAGGGGAAGGTCGCCGGCACCAAAGCCGCCGACATCAAGGCGGCCACTCCGAAAAAGAAAAAGGTCTCGGGCCTCTCGAAGCTCAGGGCCTGGACGCCCGTCCTGGTCATCGTCGTCTGCGCCGTTGCCTTTGTGGCCAACGTCCCCCTGGGCAACCTGTCCTCCTTCGGCTGGGACACCATCTCGGCCATCTGCCCCGTGGGCGCCCTGAGCGTCCTTCTGTCCAGCAAGACCCTGGTGCCCCGCGTCCTAATCAGCGTGGCCCTGGCCGTGGTCCTCGTCCTCCTCTTTGGCCGGCTCTTCTGCTCCTGGCTCTGCACGGTGCCCCTGGTCCAGCGCCTGCTGGGCGTCCATGACCAGAGCAAGGCCGAGCTGCGCCGCGCTGAGGCCAAGAAGCGCCGTGCGGCCGAGAAGAAGGCAAAGGCCAAGG
>CAZEAF010000022.1:9510-14169 GCA_964510125.1 uncultured Coriobacteriaceae bacterium | reverse complement strand
GCAACCGTCGCCGCATCCACCGAGGCCACGCCCGCTGTTTCCATGGCCGTCGCCGAGCCTGCTCCCTCCGCCATCTCCGAGCAGGAGCGCGAGGAAATCAAGGCCGAGATGAGCAAGGTCATGGCTGGGGGCTGCCGCAACCACCTGGTCGACTCCCGTCACATCATCCTGGGCGGCGCCCTGGTAAGCGCCTTCGCTTTCGGCTTCCCGGTGTTCTGCCTCATCTGCCCCATCGGCCTGTCCTTTGCCACCGTCTACCTGGTCCTGCGCTTCTTCACCGGCCAGGCCTCCCTGGCCCTTGTCATCGTGCCCCTTCTGCTGGTGGTGGAGCTGCTTGTCTTCCGCCGCTGGTGCTACAAGATCTGCCCGGTCAGCGCCTTCATGTCCCTGGTGAGCAAGGGCAACAGGACCTTCGTCCCCCGCGTCGACGCCAGCAAGTGCGTAATTACGTCCAAGGGCGGCAAGTGCGGTGCCTGCAACGTTGTCTGCCCCGAGGGCATCGACCTGCTCGACCATACCCAGGGTGACCACGGCATGAACGAGTGCCTCAAGTGCCGCAAGTGCGTGGATGCCTGCCCCAGCCATGCCATCTCCATGCCCTTCCTGGCACCCAAGGACGCCTGGCCCGGTCAGACCAGCTACTTCGGCCCGCGTCCCGCGGACAAGGTACCCTGCGGGGCAGAGGCATCCATCGAACCGCCCCAGGCCGCACAGGCCGGTCTTGAGGCCAAAGGAGAGTAGCCATGGGAGCCGAAAGCAGAATGATCGGCGTCCTCGACAGCCTGCAGAGCAACGTCCTGAACGCCTTTCCCTACCGCTGCGCCGTCATGCGCAACCGCAACGCCAGCTGCAGCCTGTGCGCCCAGGCTTGCACCTCGGGTGCCATCTCCATCACCGAGGACGAGGTGAGCGTGGACCCCGACCTCTGCGTGGGCTGCGGGACCTGTGCCACGGTGTGCCCCACCTGCGCCCTTGAGGCTAACAACCCCGCCGACCTCGCCCTGCGGGCCGCCTGCGCCACCTCGCTTGCGACCACCGAGGGCGCCCCGGCCATCGTCTGCGACCGCGCCTGGGAGCAGGCTGCGGATATCATTGACCCCGACAAGGTGGCCCGCGTGCGCTGCCTGGGGCGCGTGGACGAGTCGGTCGTCGTGGAGCTGGTCGCCAAGGGCGCCAGACAAGTCCGCCTGGTGCACGGGGACTGCGGGTCCTGCCCCCGCAACGCTGGCGTGGAGACCTACAACCTGGTGGCCGACACGGCCGACACCCTGCTGGAGACCTGGGATAGCCCCGTCCGTGTGGAGCTACTCGACAAGGTCCCCGCCGACCTGGGCTTTTCCAAGGACGCCAAGCCTGTCGCGGCCAACCTGCCCTACGACGAGACCCGCCGCCACCTGCTCTCCCAGCTGGGCGGGGCGGCCCTGTCCTCCCTGGCGGAGGGGGCGGCCGAGGCCGTGGGGATGGCCGACGCCGGGCAAGGCGCGGGCAAGCAGATTGTGCGCGAGGGGACCAAGGGGCGGGCCGACGCGGTCCTCTTCATGAAGACCATGCACGACGGGACCCTGCCGCACTTTTTGCCCGACCGGCGCGAGCACCTGCTCGATGCCCTGGCTGAGCTGGGCGAGCCCCACCACGCCGCCCTCGAGACCCGCCTGTGCGGCCGCGTGTCCATCGACACCGACCTCTGCAAGACCTGCTTCATGTGCGCCAGCTTCTGCCCCACCGGGGCCATCGCCAAGTTCGAGGACGCCAACGGCGACGTGGGCATCGACCACACCCCGGCCGACTGCGTCAAGTGCCGCTGCTGCACCGACGTGTGCCCCACCGGGGCCCTGACACTTGCCGAGGACGTCATGGCCGACGCCTTCGCCTCGAGCAGTGTGGTCGAGCACGTCGTGATGCCGCCCATCACCGACGGTCGCGGCGGCCCCCACTCCATGCTGGGTGCCATGAAGAAACTCATGAAGATTGACCAATTCTACGAGCGCTAGGCAGGAGAACCATGACTACCACCGAGATTCCAGCAGCTCAGCAGGGGAGCGCCACACTGCCGGGCCAGGCTGAGGCTGGCAAGGCGGGCCCCGCCCGCAAGCTTGTCCTGGGCTGCGCCAACAGCGGCAAGACCGCCCGGGCCCTGGCCCGCGTGGCCCAGCTGGCTGCCGCCGGGGCCGACCCCGCCCGCATCATGCTCGTCTGTGCCTCCGACGCCGCGGTTGCCGAGGCCCGCCGGGCCCTGACCGCCTCCGACGGGGCCCTCGAGGCGGTGGCCGTGACGACCGCCCCCGCCCTGGAGCTCAAGCTCCTCTCGAGCGAGCGCGCCATCGCCTTCACAGGCCGCGCCCCCCGCCTGCTCACCCCCTACGAGCGCAGCTTTGTGGCCGAGGACATCAAGACTACGGGCCTGCAGTCCCGCCAGCTCAAGGGCATGCTGGGCTTTTTCCGCAAGAGCCTGACCGAGCTGGCCGATGATGACATGACCAGCTTCATCATCGACGAGGACGAGCGCAGCGTCTTTGGGACTGCCTGCCGCGCCTTGGCCGCCATGCGAGTCATCCATCCCTGCGAGCTGGCAGGCCTTACGGTCCGCTACCTGCGGTCGCTGGGCGCCGAGGCTGCCGAGGTCGCAGGCGTCGACCATATCGTGGCTGACGACTACCAGTCCCTCTCCCGCGCCTCCCAGCACGTCCTGGACCTGCTGGCGCCGGCGAGCCTGTGGGCCTTTGCCGACAAAGCCGACAACACCGAGGGGGCCGACCCCTTCCCCTTTGCCGCGGGCGCCGACGAGTTCTTGGACCGCAACGCCGGTGCCGCCGTCGAGAACCTGGCCGCACCCGACCCCGCTGCGTCCATAGCCGGAGCCGCGGGACTCCTTCTGAGCTCGGGCTTCCTTGAGGCGCGGTCGCTAGGCGTCCAGGATTCCCAGGGGGCCGAGGAGCGGGTCCAGACCTACGACGTGCCTCGCGCCGCAAGCCCTGTGCCGGGCGTGACCTGCAGGGAGGTCGTGGACGCCGACCAGGAGTTCTCCCAGGTGGCAGCCTATGTCTCCAAGCTGATGGCCGACGGCGCCGCTCCGCGCGACATCTTGGTGGCCACGCCCAACCGCGCCTGGGAGGGCGGCCTCTGCCGGGCCCTCGACAAGGCGGGCGTCGCTTGGCAGCGCATGGCCGACGGCCTGCTGACGGGCGGCGACGTGCGCGACCTGAGCCGCTGCGCCTCGGCTCGCGTCCTGACGGCCCTGTCGCTTGTGGCCGACCCCTCCGACGGCGCCTCTTGGCGCGCCTGGTGCGGCTTTGGCGACCACCTGACCCGCAGCCACGTCTTTTCCAAGCTCGAGGCCACTTGCGAGCAGGAGGGCACGGGCCTGACCCAGGCCATCGGGAAGATTGCGGCCGACGCCCAGGCTGCCGACGAGGCGGACGAGTTGACGCCCTCTATGAGGGAGGTCGCGCAGGCCTATCGGCAGGGCCAGGACCTGATTGGGCACCTGGCTGGCCTCAAGGGTGAGGACCTGCTGGCCGCTGTGGCCTCTGAGCTGGGGCTTTCCCAGCTACCCCAGGACCTAGCCCAGGCATGCCTTTTGGCCGGCGAGGACGCCGACGCGGCCTCCATGGTCGCCGCCGCCCGCGGGGTTATCGGCCTCTCGGGCTTCATGGGCGACCCCCAGGGCGTGCGCCTGTGCCCCTATGCCAAGCTCGGGGCCGTCAAGGCCGCCCACCTGGTCCTTTTGGGCTGCATGAACGGCTGGATGCCCCCGCACGCCCTCTTCGACCTGTCCGAGGCTTCCTTTGCCAAGCGCGAGCAGATTGACGCCAGGAGCCGCGCCGACCTCTACCGGATGGCGGGCTGTGCCACCCAGAGCCTGCTCGTCAGTTCGTTCGAGCGCTGCGACCTGGTGACCGCCGAGCGCCTGGACGTCAAGGAATACCGCATCCGCGCAGGCAAGGACGGGCGTCGGGTGGCCGTCTGCCACCGCAGCCTGCTCATTGACTACGCCTTGGACGCCTGGGGCCTCGACCCGCTTGACCGCCAGGCCGTCGCCAGGCAGATTTCCCTGCAATAGCCGCTGGACCCGTACAAAGGAGCCTTCATCATGACCATGCATCCCTCCCCAATGGAAACCTTCGACCTGGACGAGCGCGAGTACAACAACGACGTGGCAGCCGACCTGCGCCGTTCCTACCTGCCCATCGGCCCGGTGCGCGTTCACAAGCACGAGAAGACCGACCCGGCCTGCAACATCCTGCAGCTCCAGGCCCTCATGGCCCGCAAGTACTGGAAGTCTGCCGACGCCGGTGCCGACGAGCTGTGGCCTGACGTGCGGGAGTGGGTTCGCAGCAAGGGCTATTTTGTGGGAGCGACCATCAAGAACTTCAACAAGTCCCGTGGCGAGAGGGGCGACCAGACCGTGGACTACGGCCGGCTGGACCTGGTCATGGGCCCCGTGACCTTCCAGGTCGCCATGGCTGGCAACACCTTCCCGGCCCTGGACGAAATCGTTGGGGAGTTCCGCGCCAAGCTCAACGAGGGCGTCCTTGGCGAGGCTGCCCAGTATGTGGTCGCCATCCCCTCGGCCCAGAGCCTGGCCGCCCAGCGCGAGGCCTTTGCCGCAGCTCAGAAGAGCTATGAGGAGCTTTGTGCCCAGAAGGCCGAGGAGGCCGG
>CAZEAF010000022.1:0-9410 GCA_964510125.1 uncultured Coriobacteriaceae bacterium | reverse complement strand
ATCGACTACACCGAGTGGGGCATCTCTGCCGACGGCGCCGAGCCCCGCGCCTTCGACTCTGCCGCCGGGACCTGGCGGTAACCATGGCCGGCGCAACCGTGCGCACCACGGTCGTCTCCGGGCCCATTTGCTCGGGCAAGACAGGTGCCCTGGTCGACCAGGTGATGGGTCTTGTCGCCGCAGGTGCCGACCTTGCCAAGGTCCTGGTTGTCTGCCCGGGCCGCGACGGGGCCAAGGCCCTGCGCGCCCGCCTGGCCCAGGCTGGCCGGCTGGCCGGAAGCGAGCAGGCCGAGGCCGTCGAGGGCATCCGCTGCCTCTCGGCCCGCGCCCTGGCCCTGGAGGTCCTGGGCCAGCCTGAGGTTGTGGGGTCCGCAGGTCACGGCCCGCGTGTCCTGCTGGACGTCGAGCGCGCCCTGCTCGTGGCCGACCTGCGCCTGCGGGGCTTCGACCGCAAGCAGGTGGCCCAGGCCTTCCGCAGCCTGGAGCATGCGTGGGCCGCAGGTGACCTCCCCGATGCAAAGCCGGGCACCTGCGAGCGGGCGGTGCTGGACGCCTACGGCGAGCGCCGGGCCTTCGACACCTGCGAGCTAGCGGCCCGGGCACGTGCCGGCTTGGCCGCGGCTCCCGGTCTGCTGGGCCGCCTAGGGGCGGACCACGTCCTTGTCGATGACGCCAACATGCTGAGCACGGGTGCCCTGCGTCTGGTCCAAGCCCTGGCGGGCGAAGACCTGACCCTCTTTGGCAACCCCCAGCTGGCCAATGGCTTTTTCGACGCGGCCGCCCGCCCCGAGGCCTTCCTTGAGTTCGCGCGAGGCGAGGGCGCCGAGCTGCGGGACCTGTCCGCCCCCGTGGGCAGCCGGCCCCTGGGGACGCCCCGCGCCTACCTGGTCAAGTCCCGCGACCCCCAGGCCGAGGCCCAGGTCGCGCTGGCGGTGACCGAGGCTGCCATCGCCAACCCCCTTGACCGGCCCGCCTTTGGGGAGGCCGCCTGCGCCGCTGGCGCCGACGGCCTTGCAGTCGCGGCCGAGGAGGCTGCCGACCCGGTGGCCGCAGGGGTTCTGGCCGGCGACTTCGTCGCCCGCCGGGAGCCGGCTGACCAAGACGAGCCCCGCATGTACAACAACGAGGTCTTCGTCGTGGTCCCCACGGGGCAGGCTGGCGCCCGCGTCCGCAAGGCCCTGGCCGACCGGCGCATCGAGTCCGAGGCCGCTCTCGACCACCAGCCCATAGCCGGCGACCCCCGTCACATCGCCACAGTGAGCCGCCTGCAGTCCTTTGCCCTCCTGGGCATCGTCGCCGACCCTGCCGACGCCGCTAGCTGGAGGAGCTGGCTAGCTCTGGGCAGGCCCGACGTGGGGTGCGCCACCTGGCAGGGCCTTTTGGCATTTGCCCAGGCCAAGGGAGTCGATGTTGTGGACGCCCTCGCCCAGCTGGCCGACACCGGCGGCAAGGCCGACCCCTTTGAGGGGGCCTCTCTGGCCGCCCGCCGCTACGCCCAGGCAAAGGGACTGGCGGACAAGGCCCGTCATAAGCACGGCCGGTCGGTCCTCGATGTCGTGTGCCCTGTCGAGGACGGGGACTTCGAGCGCCTCTGCGAGCCGGTCGTGGCTCAAGACGCATCCGAGCTCATGGCTCGCGTCATGTCCCGCACCGTCGACCGGGGCTTTGGCGAGCGGCATGCCTGCGTGCGCGTGGGCGTGGCCGGGGCCTTTGCCGGCCTGCCCTGCCGGGTCCTGACCGACCTGGGCTGCAACGAGGGTGTTGTTCCCCGGAGCTCGGCGCGCCCTGCCGAGTCCCCCGCCGCCCAAGCCGCGGCGCAGAGAGCCGCGGACCAGGCATTCGCCGCCCACGAGGCCCTGTGGGCCCGCACCACCGACATGCTCGTCATCTCCTATGCCCAGCGCTATCCCAAGGATGCCGCGGAAAAGATAGGGGCTCAGATTCGCCGCACGCGGCCTGCGCCCGACGGCACCACTCTCGCGGTCCTTGCTCCAAGCGCGCGGCTCGCGCGCTTGGGCGCCTGGCTGCCCTCCACGATGTCAGACCAGCAGTTTATGGGGGGCGTCCTCAACATTCGTGCGTAGCGGCAGCGGCCTCGCCTGACGGCGGGCCCCGTCCGTCTCTCCATACGCAGGGAAGAAGCCGGTCCGCCCCTCGGGGCGGCCGGCTTCGACCTTTCTTTTCGACTGATGCCCCGGGGCCTTAGAGGCGATACTCGCCCTCGGGGTCCTCCATGGAGTCCACCAGCTCGATGAGCATCTGCTGGGAGTGCACGCAGGTCTTGCGGTAGATGTGGTGCACGTGGGTTTTGGCTGTGCCCTCGCTGATGACCAGGTGCTCCATGATGTAGGCCACGTTGCGGCCCTTGGCCAGCAGGAAGAGAACCTCGGTCTCACGGCGGGAGAGCAGGAAGGTGTCGGCCACCCGCTGGCACTTACGCATGAACTTGCCCATCTGGGCAGGCCGGCTGTCGTCCTGGCTGTCTTGCGCTTCCGCATGGTCCGCCAACCAGGGGTCACTGCCGACATCGCCGCCCTTGCCTGCAGGCAGTTTGCCATCATCGGCAAAAGCACCTGCCGTACCGGCTCTGGCGCCCGCCATGGACTCGGAAGGCGCCGTCTGCCAGCCCGCTGCCGCCCGCCCGTGCCCCTCGGCCAGCTCGTCCCCCTCGGCCCGCCCGCCAGCCGCCTCATCGTCAGACTGCCCGACTGCCCGAGCCGCCGCATCGATGAGCCCGGCGGGGTCATAGGACTGCACGACGAGGCCGACCACGTCCTCCTGGCGAGGCAGGAGGGCCGAGGCCAACAGCAGGCACAGCTCCACAAGGATTAGGTCGGTGAGGAGGTTGGGAACGTAGAGGGCCGGGTCCACGATGATGGCGAACCAGCGCGTCACCATAGGGGAGACCAGGAGGCCAGCGATGGTGGAACCTAGGCCGACCCCACCCAAGAACACCGGGGACAGGCGGTATTGCTGGGAGATGTTGGCGATTAAGGACCAGCCCAGCACCAGACAGAGCGTGAACGAGGCCAGCACCCAGCCTGTCACAAGGAAGGGGTTCTGGGTGACCGACGCGTGGGAGAGGGGCAGCGCCAACAGGCCCACAATCCCCAGCAACAGGCGGATGATGTGGTTGACGGCGTTGTCTTTGTTGCTCGTGAAGATGATAGCCGCCGCTAGCAAAAGGTAACCCACGGCCGAGGGCACCAGGGCGGTCACAGTCTCGCCGAGTGCCAGCGTCTCGTGAAAGAAGATGGACGCGTTCTGGGCCAGGGCGCCCTGGACTATTCCCATGACAAAGAAGGAGGGGAAGAGCAAGAGGGCCATGCGGCTCCGGCTGACATGGAGCTCGCAGAAGTAGGTCAGCTCGCGCAGCGCGACCTCGGGTAGGCGGTCGGTCACGCGGTCGCGCATAAGGGGCAGGTGGATTAGGGGCAGCAGGCACAGAGCCGGATAGACGGCGGCATCGGGCAGCACTGTCGTGACACCAAAGAGGACGGTGCCGATGACGCCTCCCGTGGCGGCGTTGGCCAAGATGGAGGAGGTCTCGCGCCGCGCGTAGGCGATGACCCAGCCCAGGGAGACGAGGGCAAAGCCCAGTCCCATGGCGCAGCCCAGGAGGGCCAGCAAAAGGGCCTGCAAAGGGCCGCCCACAAAAACGAAGGGGGTCAGGCCGGACCCCAGGATGCCCAGGGCCACCCCCGCCCACACAGGTCTAAGCGTCCGGTATAGATGATGGAGCCGCTGGTCAAAGATGCCGAAGACGACCAGAGCGGCAATCGCCGTGCCCCAGAGGGCGCAGCGGGTGACCTCGAGGGAGTCTGTGGGGGCAAAGTCCCAGTCGCCCAGCAGCCAGGCCATGGCAAAGGTCAAGAGGGCGGCTAGGCCCAAAGACTCGAGTCCCGGGAACACGGAGGAGTCAAACGTCCTCCACCGGACATCAAGACTGACATGAGGGACTCTCACCATAGCCAATTCCCCTCCCCAAAGTCGATTTGCCCAGCTCACAAATCTGCCGGCAGCATACACCCATCCCCTTGGGGCTGCTCATCCTCAAGGGATTACAGGCACGGCGGGGCAGAAAGCAATCTCTGGGGTTGAGGAGGTTGCGGCAGCGGACCCTACGATGCGTAGCTGGCGTTGTACCCAAGCCACGTCCGGAATATGCAATCCACACACCGCCAAAACACCTACCGGGATGCCGGCAGAGGGGCGGGGGCGGAGCACAAAGGACCCAGGCGCGGTTGCGGCGCAACTCTAAAGGAGAGTGTGAGAAAGGAGATTGGTATGACCAAGCTCGCAATGAGCCGTCGCACCTTCGTCAAGGCCACGGCCGTCACCGCTGCCGCTGCGGCAATGGCCTCGGCGGGGGCAACCAAGCCGCTGCAGGCACTGGCCGAGGGCAAGGACGAGACGGCCGGCGAGGTCAAGCGCATCCGTTCGTGCTGCCGTGGGTGCGGTAAGTGCGAATGCGGCGTGTGGGTGACCGTTGCCGACGGCAGGGTCGTCAAGGTCGAGGGCGACGAGAGCACGCCTCACGGCCGTGGCCACTCCTGCACGAAGTCCCAGGCGTCCATGCAGGCTGCCTACCACCCTGACCGCCTCAGGTATGTCATGAAGCGCACCAACCCCAAGGGCGAGGACGACCCGGGATGGGTCCGCATCACCCTCCAAGAGGGCTTTGACCTCATGAGCGAGAAGTTCGGCGAGATTATCGACAAGTACGGCGGCGAGTCCATCTTCGCCATGGGTGGCACCAGCCGCGTCTGGTCGCAGGCGCCCTACGGAACCCTCAAGAAGGTCTTCGGCACCCCCAACGCCCACCTGGCCTACGAGATCTGCAAGGGCCCGCGCCACTTCGGCGGCATCCTGACCGACGAGATTGGCTCGCCCTGGATGGAGGTCGAGCAGGAGCCCAAGGTGTACGTCCAGTGGGGCACCGCTCCCGAGTACTCCAACTACGACTCCAATAACCGCGTGGTCAACGACGTGGCCCAGCATGCCGCCTGCCACATCCTCGTCGACCCGCGCATTACCCCGTTGGGCAAGGAAAGCTCCATCTGGCTGCCGCTGCGTGTCGGCACCGACCTGTGCATGTCGCTGGGCTGGCTCAAGTGGATCTATGACAACGAAGCCTACGACGACGCCTTCGTGCGCCGTTGGACCAACGCCCCCTTCCTCTACTGCGAGGACAAGGAGAAGGAGGGCGAGCCCGGCGACGGCGTCTGGTTCTCCGAGATGAACGGCGGCATGCACATGCGCACCCGCCTGCTCACCGAGGCTGACCTCAAGGAGGACGGCTCGCCCAAGCGCTTCATGGTCTGGGACGAGGCCAACGAGCGCCTCACCTACTGGGACACCGAGGAGATGCAGTGGGAGGGCGAGCTCCACAAGATTCCTACCACTGGCATGTGGATTGAGCACCCCTACAAGCCCCTTGTCGAGGACGCCTGGCTGCCTGACATCTCCACCTTCGCCGACCCCGAAACCGAGGAGGATCGCTTCCCCAACGGCTCCGAGGAGTGCAACCCCAAGGGCCTGCCCAAGCTCCCCTCGCTGCTCCCCGGCGAGATTGAGGTCACGTGGAAGGACGGCTCCAAGCACAAGGCCCGCACCGTGTGGGATGCCTTCGGCGACAACCTGTCCCAGTACACGCTCGACTATGTGTCCGAGGTGACCGAGGTCCCCGCCGACCTGATTGAGCAGGCCGTCAAGACCTACACCACCCGCATCAACCCGGCCTACGGCAACGGCGGCATCCACTACCAGCTGGCTCCCGACCAGACCGGCCACGCCGTGCAGAACACCCGTGCCCTGCAGATCATCGCCTGCATCACGGGCAACTCCGACGAGCCCGCCGGCAACCGCGGTTCCTCCAAGGCCGAGGTCGACGGCTGCCCCGGCCGCGCCGACCTGCAGAAGGTCGACTACGGCGACAGCGCCATCACCTGGGAGGGCCGCGACAAGACCATCGAGGACCAGATTCCCGAGATTCAGGAGTTCGTCCAGTACCTCATCGACAACGACTCCCCGCTGGCCTCCCGCTATGGCAACAAGGTGCCGACGGACGAGGAGGCCCGCTGGATTGCCGAGCGCAAGGGCGGCGACTACCGCCCTGCCTCCCAGTGGCCCAACCCCAAGACGCCGTGGGAGCGCAACGAGAAGCAGATTAGCGCCGAGCGCTTCCCGCTCCTTCGCTACTGGAACCGCTGGGCTGACTCCGCCACCATCTGGGACTCCATCAGCGGCATCGACACGCCTTACCAGATTCACGGCGGCATCTGCATGTCCGGCGACTTCATGAACGAGTCCAACCTCACCGAGGCCTGGGAAGCCCTGACCAAGATAGACTTCTGGGTCGACATCAACCTCTGGTCCTGCCCCAACAACGGCTGCGCCGACCTGGTCTTCCCCTGCCTGCACTGGATGGAGGTCAACACGACCCGCGTCTCCCAGGGCGCCGGCGGCGTCTTCGGTGCCGGGCAGCGCGCCAAGCAGCCCGAGGGCGACATGATCTACGACCCGGTCTTCGTCGTCATGCTCTACAAGGCCATGGGGGTCAACTTCAACGAGACCGACCCCGACTACGACGCGTGGTTCAACCTCGACGTCAAGGACTTCGTGCAGATGGGCGGCACGGTCACCTACGAGGAGCAGGAGGCCCGCGTCCTCAAAGACTGCACCGACCACTGGCACACCGAGGAGTTCCCGGAGGGCCCGACCTTCGAGCAGTACGCCGCCAAGTTCCAGAAGGAGGGCTGGTTCGACTGCCGTAAGTACCACCCGGAGCGCTGGGGCACCTACCGCCGTTGGGAGATGGGCTACCGTCGCCAGGAGGGCGGCTACAACCTCTACCCGGCTGTTGACGAGAAGTGCGCCTTCATGACCCCGACCGGCAAGGTCGAGATCTGGTCCACGATTATGGAGTCCTACATCGACGACGAGGACAAGTTCCCGTACTGGCGCGAGCCGCAGAACTCCCGTATCGCCAACCCGGAGTTCTACGACGCCTCCCTGGCCGACGAGATTGGCAAGAACCAGAAGGTCGCCGGCAAGAATCAGCACGTCGAGGACCACATGATCAACCGCGAGGGCTATGTCGCCTCCCTCAAGGCCAACCCCGACGCCTCCTTCATCATGACCACCGGCGCCCGCCAGCCCGTCTACTTCCACTCCGAGCACCGTCAGCTGCCTTGGTGCCGTGAGCTGTGGCCCTACCCGCGCTTCGAGATGAACCCGGCCGATGCCGAGAGGCTGGGCCTGGAGAACGGCGACTGGATCTGGGTCGAGTCGCCTTGGGGCAAGATCCGCGAGGTCCTCGACCTGTACTACGGCATCAACCAGGGCACGGTCAACGCCAACCACGCCTGGTGGTACCCCGAGATCGACACCGCCTCCCACGGCTTCGAGCTCGTCAACATCAACTGCCTGATGGACAAGTACGCCCAGTGCTGGATCTGCGGCGCCTCTCAGCTCCGCGGCATTCCGGTGGTCGTCTACAAGGCCACGGCTGAGAACTCGCCCTTCGGCAACCCCGTGCCGTGCGATCCCGACGGCAACCCCGTCATCTGGGAGGCGAGCGACCCGCGTCTGAAGCAGTGGATGGCAAACGATGCTTCCGCCGCCGGCGCCACCTACTACCGTGCGGACGCGACCGGCCTGCTGACTCGCTCGCTGGTCCGCGAGTAGTCGACCCTACCGGCACGAGAGGAGAGATAACACATGTCGCAGTTTGCAATCATCACCGACCTGAACCGGTGCACCGGCTGCTTGAGCTGCACCGTTGCCTGCAAGGTCGTCAACGGCGTGCCCACGGGGAACTATTGGATCCGCACCATGCGCGTCGGGCCCACCCCCAAGTACGACGGCGCCCAGTTCCCCGACGTGGACATGTACTTCCTGCCCATGCAATGCCAGCACTGCGCCAACCCCATGTGCGTCGAGGTCTGCCCCACCGGCGCGTCCCAGAAGCTCGAGGACGGCACCGTGCAGATCGACAAGGAGCTCTGCATCGGCTGCGAGGCCTGCGTCCCGGCCTGCCCCTACGGCGTCCGTTACCTCAACCCCGAGCTCAACGTCGTCGAGAAGTGCACCCTGTGCACCCAGCTCACCGATGAGGGCTCCCTGCCCGCCTGCGTCGCCCAGTGCGGCGGCCGCGCCCGCTTCTACGGCGACCTGGACGAGGGCATCGACTCCTTTGAGGGCCCCTGGCGTCCCGAGGTCGCCGGCGAGTACGACGAGCAGCAGGCCGTCCGCGTCAAGATTCGCGACGCGGTGGAGGAGTTCCAGGACGACGACATGTACCACATCGTCGATTCCGGCAACGACCCGCAGAACATCTACATCCTGCGCCACCACTACGGCGACCGTCGCGACCGTGAGTGGCTGAGCTAGGCCAAACGAGATAGGCCACGCCCGTCTAGGCGGGCGCGGCTCGGGGGCCCGGCCCGGTCTGCTGCACGCGCGGCCTGGCCGGGCCCTTTTGAAAGGAGGAACAACATGGCAGGGACACTCGCCCTGGGGTGGATGCCCGCGGTCTTCACCCTGCTGACCTGCCTGGCAGCCGGTTTGCTGGCAGCCCAGGGCATCCAGCAGGCGCGCGGCCGTTGGGCGGAGCTCAACATCCCGGTGGCCGCGGTCGCCCTGGTCGCGGCCCTGTGCGGCGTGGGCGCCTTCGTGCTCACGTTCGGCAATCCCTTGAGTTTCTTCGGTGGCTTCCGCCATCCCACGACCGGCATCGCCCTTTTGCTCTACACGGGCACTGCCTTTGCGGTCATGGCGGTAGTTAGCCTGGTCCTCGCCGTGCGCGACGAGGATCACGAGCTGCCCACCTGGGCAGCAATCCTCGACGTGGCCGTGGCCGTCCTGTTCATGCTGGGCGTGGCCATGGGCTACCTCAAGACGTCTTGGGTCCAGGCCAACGGCGGCACCTGGCTGCTCTTTGCGGCCCTGCTGACCAGCGCCTTCCTGATGGGCGCCCTGGCTGTGCAGGGTTGCGCCGCGGCAGCCGGCCTGGGCGACGGGACCGGCGAGGGCGCTGAGGCTGCCGGTGCCGACGGCCTGGTCCGCCTGATTGGCGTGGCGGCCGCCGTGCTCGCCGTCCTCTTTGGCGTCCTGTACGTGGTGTGGTACACGACCTCGGTGGACACGACCATAGCCCGCGAAGCCGCCCGTTCGGCCTTCTCCATGCAAAGCTTCTCGACCGCTGGCGCCGTCACTGCGACGACCGACGCCGCGAATGCCCAGCTCACGGCTGTGCTTGCCGAGTACGGCGCCATGGTATGGGGCGGCGGCTTGGTGGCGGGTATGGTCTTGCCTCTTGTCTGCTGCGCGCTGACCCTGGTCCCCGCGCTTGCCGGCAAGCGCGGCGCCCTTGCCGGCGTCTGCCTGGCGGGCCTTGTCCTCGCCCT
>CAZEAF010000021.1:17828-22769 GCA_964510125.1 uncultured Coriobacteriaceae bacterium | reverse complement strand
TATATCGGCGTGCTCCCCCACACGTCCACGACGCAATACATACCCTATGGCCTTTCTCGTCACAACAATGACTCCTACGGCCGTTACAGGGATGATTTACCCGTATCCGACTCCTGGCAGCTCGTCATATCCAATGCGCCCGTCTCCCATGTAATCGACATCGAGCTCACCTCATGAGCCTTGACGGCTTCCCCGAGGCAACAGGCAGCAGCGCCCCTAGCGGGCCGGCAGCTGGGCAGCCGCCTCCAGGTCGGCATCCCTGCCTGCGTCGGCGGCTCGGAAGGGCACATGGACGTCCAGGGGAAGGCCGGTCTCGGCATAGCCCTCCCCCTGCTTGTTGGCGTCGGAGCGGCTGATGGGGAAGGTGAAGGAGGCCTTCACGTCCTCGTAGGTGGCCGTCAGGTAGTTGTCGTAGTCCACAGCGCCCGGGGTGGCCCGGCCCACCAGCCGGACGCGGGCCAAGGGCAGGCAGGCCTGGGCCAGACGCTCGGCACCGATGCCGCAGGTCTCGTCCACCAACAGAACCACGTCCTCAGGGGCTTGGGCCTGCTTGGCCACCCGCTCGTCGGCGAAGGGCGAGGGAACGACCTCGGCCAGCTCGGCAGCCCGCCGACGCTCCAGGTTGTCCAGGGTGGCCCTGATGGCCTCGAGCGCCGTCTGGCCCTTTTGAGCCACCTCGTCAATCAGGGCCTGGGCCTGGGGGCGGGCCTCCTCTACAACGGCGTCGCGGGCCCGCTCGAGCAGGGCGGTCAGGCGGTTCACGTTCTCGGCCGAGTAGATGGTCCAGACATCCCGGTCAGGGAAGACCTGGGCGGCGGGGACATCGGCGTCCACCAGATAGGGCAGCAGGACCAGCCAGGCGGCCGGGTCGGCCTCGCCCTTGCAGCCCCGCAGGTCCACGACCAGGCGGTTCGCCCCTGCGATGAGGGAGGCACCCTGGGCCAGGGCCTCCCCGAGCCCCTCGGGGTCGGCCAGGGTGCCCAGGCGCAGACGGGCCAGGCCCAGGGCAGGCTGGTCCACCGCGATGGCCGGCCGGTCCGCCGGGGCCG
The DNA here is from genome assembly GCA_964510125.1 of uncultured Coriobacteriaceae bacterium. Lineage (GTDB taxonomy): Bacteria > Actinomycetota > Coriobacteriia > Coriobacteriales > UMGS124 > CAIFEU01. The sequence goes on along the minus strand of CAZEAF010000021.1, from coordinate 21,720 downwards.
GAAAGCGCCTGATGTCCAGACGCTTGGCGCTGCCATCGCCCGGGAAGACCTCCATATGGTCGAACATGGGTAGGGCCAGGTCCCAGCTCTCCCTGTCGCTTCCCCGCCCGCCAAAGATGTCGGCCCCGAAGTCGGTCACCACCTGGGAGATGGGGCTGTCGTCCAGCGCGGCGATGCGCATGCCGGGGGCCAGGCGGTCGTCGCCGGCCACGCCGGCCACAAAGAGCTTGTCCCCCTCGCGCTTGGCGGTGAAGCCCACGGTCTGCTCTTGCCAGTCAGGGTCGCCCGAGGCCACCGTGCAGGTCGCGCTGGCGTGGGCGGAGGCAATCAGCTGGCGGGCCGCCTGCATGAAGAGGCCGGTCGACGCGTTGGCGTCGAGGGAGGCCTTGGCCAGACCGCTGCCGCAGACCGTGGCGTCGCCGCTGCGCAGCCTGCCCGGCGCGGCGTCGCGGTGCAGGGTCTGCGCAATCAGGTTGTAGACCGACCAGTACTGAAAGCCCCTCATGGACAACCCCTTCCAAACGGATGCGGGCGGACAAACCTCTCTGTCCGCCCGCATCCCTCATACCCAAATTCGGGGATGACGAACAAGAACCGCCCTCCCCTTCCGCCTTGTGGCGGAGTCTAGCTTACAGCCCCAGGTAGGCTGCGGCGTTCTGACCGGCGACGCGGCCGTTGGTGCCTGCCATGCCGATGGAGTTGCCGGCAGCCGGGGTGGCGTAGCCGGTGCCGTAGCGGCCGCCCAGGTCGTTGCCGGCCGCGTAGAGGCCGGGAATGGGCGCGCTGTCGGCGTCGAGCACGTTCAGGGACTTGTCGGTGACAATGCCGGCCAGGGTGACCATGTTGGGCGTGCTGCCCGAGTCGCCCAGGCTGCCGGCGGTGCCGTAGTAGACCGGGCCCTCAATCGGAATCATGGCCTCGGCGCCCTTGCCGAACTGAGGATCGCAGGAGTAGGTGCCGTCCTGGACCTTGTAGCAGAGCTCGTTGTAGGCGTTGACGCCGGCCACGAACTTGTCCACGTCCGGCACACCCAGAAGCTCGCCCAGGGACTCCAGGCTGGAGGCCTTGTACATGCCGCTGCCCATACGCTCGGCGGTGGTCAGGCCGGTAACCGAGATCTGGCTGTCGACCGCGCCGGTCTCCATGTCGTACATGAGGTCCATGATGTACTCGGGACGGCCGAAGTTGGGGCCGGTGTGCTCAAGGCCGCAGGAGCTGATGTGCTTGAGGTAGTCGCCGCCCAGGACGCAATAGACCTTGCCCGTCTTGCGGCCGCAGGCGGTGCCGGCGCCGGTGATGTTGCCCTCGTTGCAGAAGCGCTCGCCGTTCTCGTCGAGCCACAGGTGGCAGTTGGCACCCCAAGCGGTGCTGGGGCCGCCGCCCAGGTGCATGTCGCCGCGGGCGCCGGCCTCGACGAAGCCGCCAGCCCAGCACAGCATCTTGATGCCGGAGCCGTCGCAGGAAGCGGCCATGCCGCCGCCGTTGAAGTCCTCCTTGAGGCCGCCCGAACGCTCGTAGCTCTCCATGGCGCTGTTGAGCAGGGCCCAGCACATATCGGAGTTCTGGACGAAGCCGCCGGCGCAGGAGACGACCGCACGGCAGTTGAACTTGACGTACTGCTCGCCGTCGCTGTCGTAGCAGATGACGCCCGAGACCTTGCCCTCGTCGTCCTTGACGATCTCATAGCCCTTGTAGCCCATGAAGACCTGAGCGCCGGCCTGGACGGCCTTGGCCAGGCAGGCAAGCTGAACGTTGCCGATGATGGACGAGCTGGCGACGCCGCCGTGCCCCTCGCGGCCATGGAAGTGGCCCATGAACTGGACGGTCGTGGCCCAGGTCTTGGTGCCGGCCACGATCGGGTAGTTCACATGGTCGATGGCCTGGTTGTTGTTGTCGTAGAAGGAGGCGCAGGCGTCGTAGAGGGCCTGGTAACCCTGCTGGTAGCCCTCCTCGGTCTGCTCGCAGTTGGGGTCGACAGCCAGGGACGCCCAGTCGATGTCATCGGTGAGCTCGTGGACCTTCTCGGCGTCCACCTGGGCCTGGATGATAATCTTGCCGCTGCGGGTGACGTCGTAGGTGTAGAAGGACTCGTCCAGGTCCTGCTCGTAGTCGGCGCCGGCGGTGTACTCATCGGAGAAGCCCGTGGTCTCGAGCACCTGGTCGTAGGCGGCCCTAGCGTCAGAGTCGGTCGCGACCTCCTTCATGCACTCAATCATATGGTCGAGGGTCTCGCCGGAGTTGTTGACGTAGGAGGCCACGACCTCCTGGCTGGAGCGGCCGCCGCTGCGGGTGTTGAACTCGGTGATAACCTCGCCCAGGTTGTACTCGGGGAAGCCGGCGTCCTGCACGAACTTGGCATTCCAAGCGGCGAAGTCCTCGCCCAGAATCATGGCGATGGCGTTCTTCTCGCAGATGGCGACCTTGGCGCCCTTCTCAGCCGCGGCAAGGGCGGCCTGGATGCCTGCGTGACCGGCGCCGATGACGACCACGTCGAAGTCGTCAATCTCCTGGGCAACCTCGACGTCCTCAGGCTCGCCCAGCCAGTCGCCCGGGCCAGCGTAGCCGAAGGTGCGGCCCTCGGCCTTGGCAGCCGCCTTGGCGGCCTCGATGTCCTTGGTGGATCCGCCGCCGCCAGGGCCGCCAGCGCCGCCGCCCTCGCCCTCAGGGGCGCCACCCTCGCCGCCGGCACCCTCGGGGGCGCCGTCCTCGCCATCGGCAGCAGGCTCGCCCGCGCCGGCGTCGGCCGGGGCCTCCTCGGCCACAGCCTGGGAGGCGAGCGCCGTACCGGCGAAAGCCAGAGCCATCGCAGATGCGCCAGCCACGAAGGACCGTCTCGTCAAATCCGCCTTTGCCATGTTTGCTCCTTTCAAGAGTAGGGCCCTGCGTGCACGACGCACATGGGGCCCCTTTGGCAACGAGCACACCATAGCCCTTGGGGCAGAGGCCTCTTCACCCGTTAAGGGTGGATTGTCAAGACGGCGGGTCCGACCTCGGAAGGTAAAAGCCCCGCCTGCATCTTCGCAAGGCGGGGCTCGAGGCCAAAAGGGGTGAGGGGCGATGCCGGGGCATCGTGGAACCTGCTGAGTCAGGCCGGGCGGCCGAGTCTGGCGCGCGGCAAAGGCGCAGCAGGTCAGAGCCCTGCCCCCTGGGCATCCAAAGCCCGGGTCTCACCATCCGTAGGAAAGGCCCATGAGCCGGTCGATGGCCATGATATAGATCTTGAGGCTGCGGCGCAGAAGGTCGATGCCCGCGCCCTCCTCGGGCCCGTGTATGGTGCCCACGAAGGCGGGCACAGGCTCGTCCTCCTCGGGGCCGAAGGAGACGGCGTGGGCGAACTTGCGGGCGTAGGTGCCGCCACCGATAGTGAAGGGCTCCCCGTGCTTGCCAGTGACCTGGTTGTAGACGCCGATGAGGGCCTGAACGGGGTCCGAGGAGGGGTCGGTCAGGTAGGGCTCCGCCCCGCCGGCGGACGTGAAGGTGGCCCCGTATTGGCCGGCCAGTCGGGTCAGGCGGCGCTCAATCTCGCTGATGGTCAGGGCTGTGGTGAAGCGGGTGTCCACGGTCTGGACCAGGCGGTCCCCCTCCTTGCGGATTGTGCCGCCGATGCAGGTGGGCGCCCCAAAGGCCTCGTCCTTCTCGCCGATGCCCAAGGTCGAGCCGTCCGTGGAGGCAAAGACCCGGCCCAGCAGGTCGAAGAAGGGCTGCTCTACCGGCGCCACCAGGGCGTTCTCGCGTAGATAGGCCACCAAGAGCCCGATGGCGTTAATCGTCCCCGCGGGCAGGGATGCATGGCCGCCCTTGCCATGGGCGACGAGGCGGGTTAGGCCCTCCCCCGCCGGCTCGACCTCGATGCCCGGGGCCTCGGCCAGCCTGTCCGCGTCAGCCCGCACGG
>CAZEAF010000021.1:14097-17728 GCA_964510125.1 uncultured Coriobacteriaceae bacterium | reverse complement strand
GGCTCGACCTCGATGCCCGGGGCCTCGGCCAGCCTGTCCGCGTCAGCCCGCACGGTGACCTCGGCCTGACCAGGGATGGCGTTAGTGGCCGCGCCGCCCTGAAAGTCGACGACATTGCCACCCACCAGGGACGACGAGACAAAGGACCCGGTCAGGTGGCCTTTCTCGCCCGCCCCCACTGGGAAGTTGGCGTCGGGCGTGAAGAGGAAGAGGGGCTGGGGGTAGTGGTCCAGGTACCAGGCGACGTCCCTCATGCCCACCTCCTCGTCGCTGCCGATTAGGGCGCGCAGGGTATAGGGCAGCCGCTCCCCCCTCTCAGCGAAGAAGCGGGCAGCATACAGGGAGAGAACCAGGGGCCCCTTGTCGTCGAGCGTGCCGCGGCCCAGCAGGTAGCCCTCGCGCTCGCGGACCGTGAAGGGGTCGGCCTGCCAACCGGCGCCCGCGGGCACTACATCGACGTGGGCGATGGTGGCGATGTAGTCCTCGGAGGCACCAGGCAGGTCGGCGTAGCCGATGTGGCCCCCGCAGTCGTGGGCCTCCAGCCCCAGTTCGCCGGCAATCTGCAGGGCGCACCTCAGTCCCTCGTGAGCGGCCGGCCCGTAGGGGTCCTCCTCGGTCGCCGCGCTATAGTCGGCGCAGCTGGGGACCTTGACTAGGCGCTCTATATCGCGCTGGACCCGGGGCCAGGCCCGGTCGATGTAGGCGTCGACGGCCTCCTCGGGGGCAGGCGTTCGGTTGATGGGCATGGCGTACCTCCGTTAACAAGAAACGCCCCACGAGGGGGCGTCCGGGACAAGTGCTCTAAAGACTAGCAGCAGCCAGGGGGGCAGGCAAGGCCCCGCTTAGAGCCGGAACAGGTAGCCCACGCCGCGCACGGTCTCCACGTGGCTGGCCGCCTGGGGGCCCAGCTTGGCACGGATGCGACGCACATGGACGTCCACCGTGCGGGAGCCACCGCAGTAGTCAAAGCCCCACACACGGCGCAGCAGGGTCTCGCGCGAGTAGGCGCGGCCGGGGTGGGTCACCATGAAGGCCAGAAGCGAGTACTCCATGAAGGTCAGGTCGACGGGCTCGTTGTCCACCCGCACCTGGTAGGTGGCCAGGTTGACCGTGAGCTCGTCCACCGTCACCACGTCGTCGTCGCCCGTCTCCTCGCCCGGCCAGAGCAGGTGGCGGATGCGGACGGCGTACTCGTCGTCAGGCGCGCCGACCAGGACGAAGTCGCTGGTGGGACGCATGGGCAGATGGAGGTCGGACAGCTGCTCGGGGGCCACGACCAAAAGCAGGGGGATGGAGTTGTCGGCCAGGGTGGTCTCGATGTGCTCAATGACACTGGCGGACACGCCGCCCGTCTCAAGGACGATGAGGTCGAAGTCATGCTCGAGCATGGCTTGGGAGAAACGGCTCACACCTGCCAGCAGCATCGACACGTCGAGCATAGTCGAAAGCCGGCGCATACGCTCGTGGCCATCGGCCGTCTGAGAGAGGAACAATGCCATTTTGTGGTGCACGGGATGCCTCCGCTCCTCTTGCGTAACCTGCCCCATCGCCCAGGGGGGACCAGGTGCACCTCACTCCAAATCCCTATGTTGCGATAGAATACCACGATGACATGTCGTGCAAATTACGTCATGCAACTCGAAAAAGGAAGAGCACACATGGACAAAATCGCAAGCTTCACGGTGAACCACCTGGCCCTCCAACCCGGTGTCTACGTGTCCCGCAAGGACCGGCTCGGAGCCGACGGCCAGGTCGCCGTGACCACCTTCGACCTGCGCCTCACCTCCCCCAACGACGAACCCGTCATGGACACGGCCGCCGTCCACGCCGTGGAGCACCTGGGCGCCACGCTCTTGCGCAACGACGCCGAATGGGGCGACCGGGTCGTCTACTTCGGGCCCATGGGCTGCCGCACCGGCTTCTACCTGCTGCTGGAGGGCGACCTTGAGCCCGCTGACGTCCTCGGCCTCGTGACCCGGGTCTTTGAGGGCATCGCCTCCTGGGAGGGCGAGGTCCCCGGGGCCGCCCCCCGCGATTGCGGCAACTGGCACGACTCCGACCTGCCCATGGCCCGCTGGTGGGCCCGGCGCTACCTGGACAAGACCTTGCGCGTCATCGACGAGGCCCACACCCGCTACCCCGACTAGACGGGCTTGGCGCAAGGCGCGCGACACGCCGGAGGCGAGCTTGCCCATCCGAGAGGCGCATCCGGCCCGCGGCGGGCTGGATGCGCCTGTCCTTGCAGCTAGAGATGGGAGTAGTAGCGCTGCATCTCCCAGGAGCTCACCGACCGCATGTACTCCCCCCACTCGGCCCGCTTGACCCGCACCAGATAGTCGAAGAGATGGTCGCCCAGGGTCTTGCGCATGAGCTCGCTTTTCTCGAAGGCGTCGACGGCCTCCGCCAGGGTGCGGGGCAGGCTCTTGAGGCCGAGCTCGGCGACCTGGCTCTCGGTCAGCTCTCCGAGGTTCTCCTGCTGGGGGGCCGGCAGCTCCAGGCCCTCCTCGATGCCCGCCAGGCCGGCGGCCATGACGCCCGCGAAGGCCAGGTAGGGGTTGCAGGCGGGGTCGGGGCTGCGCAGGTCCAGGCGGCTGGACAGGGACTTGCCCGGCTTGAAGCGGGGCACGCGGACCAGGGCCGAGCGGTTGGCCTTGGCCCAGGTGATGTACAGGGGGGCGTCCGACCCGCGGACCAGGCGTTTGTAGGAGTTCACATACTGGTTGGCGAGCAAGGTGTATTCGGGCGCGTACTTGAGCAGGCCGGCCAGGAACTGCTTGGCCGTCTGGCTCATCTGCATGCCCGAGGGGTCGTCCGGGTCGTGGAAGAGGTCCTCGCCGTCCAGGCCGAACAGGGACAGGTGCAGGTGCAGGCCGTTGCCGTCCTGGCTCTCCAGGGGTTTGGGCATGAAGGAGGCGTAGCAGCCCTTGTCGTGGGCCACCTCCTTGACGGCCAGCCGGTAGGTCACAATTTCGTCGGCCATGGAAAGGGCGTCGGAGTAGCGCAGGGTCAGCTCGTGCTGGGAAGGCGAGGCCTCGTGGTGGGAGTACTGGACCGGGATGCCAGCCTTCTCCACCGTGAGCACCGTGTCGCGGCGTAGGTCGTCCCCTTCGGCCAGGGGCAGGATGTCGAAGTAACCGTCCTGGTCAATGGGCTCGGGCGTGGTCTCGTCCTTGAAGTAATAGTGCTCGATTACCGGGCTGATGTTGAGGACATAGCCCTTGTTCTGAGCCTCGTCGCACACGCGGCGCAGCATGGCACGGGTGTCGCCGTCGTAAGGCTCGCCGTCCACGGTCTTGATGTCGCAGAACATGCGGCCTGCGCCCTGCTCTTCAGGACGCCAGGGCAGGACCTGGAAGGTCTCGGGGTCGGGATAGGCCACGCAGTCGGACTCGAAGAGGTGGGAAAAGCCCTCCACCGAGGACCCGTCGAAGCCCATGCCCTCGACCATGATGTCCTCGAGCTCGCCCGAGGTGGCTGAGAAGAGCTTGAGGTTCCCCAGGACGTCAGTGAACCAGAACTGGATGAAGTGGATGCCACGCTCTTCGACGGTGCGTAGAACGTATTCCTCGTCACTTTGCAGAGACGACATGCATGCTCCCTTCGGGAAATTCCCTGCCTATGCAGGGCACAG
>CAZEAF010000021.1:0-13997 GCA_964510125.1 uncultured Coriobacteriaceae bacterium | reverse complement strand
CTAACCCCGGCGGAAAAGCCCCGTCTTCTGATAGGGCTCCTCCTGCATGGAGACGTAGGTGTAGCCCGTTGCCTCGATGGCGCTCTTGAGCCCGCCCTCGTCAAGGGGCTGGTCGGAGATAACCACCGAGGTGCCCTTGGCCTTGGAGGACGTGACCTTCTTGACGGGGAAGGCCTTGCGGATGGTGTCGTTCATATGCGCCTCGCACATGCCGCACGTCATCCCGTCAATCCTGACCGTGGTCTTGTACATGCCTAGTGCCCTCCCGCCGCGGACACCGGGCCCTCGGTATCGTCGAGGCGCTGCTCGAGGTCGCGCACCATGCGGTCGGCGGCCTTGCAGGAAGACATGCGGGCCGAGCAGCCGCCCGTGCAGCCAGTGCACGCGCTGGCATGCCCCTTAGCGATGGAGCGGATGGCAAGGGCAAGCGCGGCGATGACGATGGCGAGCGTTATGGCGGTAGCGACGTTCACAGAGCCTCACCCCTTTCGGGAACCGAATCAATCATACACGACCTGGCAGGCGCCTTGCCATGCCTTATGCGGCCTGCTTCTTCTTGTAGGGATCGGGGCGAAGGAGCAGGTAGAGGAAGGCAACGAAGAGGACAATGGCGATGATGGTCCAGACGCCAAAGGCCGCCTCACCGGTAGCAAGGCCGGCGAACTGGAAGACCCACAGGCCCACCAGCCAGGCCGCAAGGAACTGGTACCCGACCGCAGCCAGGGACCACTTGGCGGAGCGCATCTCGCTGATAATCGTGGCGACGGCCGCGAAGCAGGGCATGCAGAGCAGGTTGAAGGCGAGGAAGGAGTAACCGGCAGCCGGCAGGAAGGAGCTCTGGAAGACCTCGTACCAACCCGCGTCGGCCGTGTTGTAGAGGACGCCGATGGTGCCGACAATCTCCTCCTTGGCCATGAAGCCGGTGAGGACGGCTGCGGTGGAACGCCAGTCAGCCCAGCCCAGCGGGGCAAAGATGCCGCAGATGGCGCCGCCCACGATGCCGATGAGCGAGTTGGCCTGGTCCTCCACGGCCCCAAAGGCACCGCCCTCGAACCCATAGGTGGACAGGAACCAGATGAGCACGGTGGCGACGAGCAGGACCGTGAAGGCCTTCTTGATAAAGGCCCAGAGGCGCTCCCAGACGCTGCGGCAGACAAAGCCCAGGGTCGGGATGTGGTAGGCAGGCAGCTCCATGACGAAGGGCGAGGTTTCGCCGTGGAAGGGGCCAGTCTTCTTGAGCAGGATGCCGGAGCAGAGGATGACGGCCAGGCCCAGGAAGTAGGCCGAGGGGGCGACCCACCAGGTGCCGCCGAAGAGGGCCGCGGAAATCAGGGCGATGACCGGAATCTTGGCCGAGCACGGGATGAAGGTCGTGGTCATGACGGTCATGCGACGGTCGCTGCGGTCCTCGATGGTGCGGGAGGCCATGATGCCGGGCACGCCGCAGCCGGTGCCGATGAGAATCGGGATGAAGGACTTACCGGACAGGCCGAAGCGGCGGAAGATGCGGTCGAGCACGAAGGCCACGCGGGCCATGTAGCCGCAGCCCTCCAGCAGGGCCAGCAGGATGAAGAGGACGAACATCTGGGGCAGGAAGCCCAGCATGGCGCAGATACCGGTCACGATGCCGTCGACCACCAGGCCGCTGAGCCACTCAGGCACGTTGCCGGACTCCATGAGGTTGCCCACGAGCGTGGGGATGCCCGGCACATAGGGGCCGTAGGAGTAGGGGTCGGGGCCGTCCTCGGGATAGGAAGCCAGGGTCTCCTGAGCCTCGGCATAAGCGTCGGCGTCGACTTCGACCAGCTCGTTCTCGCCGGACTCGTCATCGAAGCTGTCATAGGAACCCACGATGCCGGCGGCAGCCGCCTTCTCGGCGAAGTCGTCGGCCTCCGGGTCCAGGCCCTCCTCGGCTGCCTTGGCCGTGTAGGCCTCGACTACCTCGGTGGCCTCGTCATAGGCGTCCAGGTCCTCGCTGTAGGCCTCAAAGTCGGAGCCAGAGAAGTTGCCCGCGTACCAGCCGTCGCCAAAGAGGTGGTCGTTGGCCCAGTCCGAGCCCGCGGTGCCCACCGTGGAGATGGAGATGTAGTAGACGAGGAACATGACCACGATGAAGATAGGCAGGCCCAGGATGCGGCTGGTGACCACCCGGTCGATCTTGTCCGAGGTCGTCATCTTGCCCTGGCTGGCGCGCACGGCGCAGTCGGCCACGACCTTCTCGATGAAGTCATAGCGGCCACCCGTGATGATGGACTCGGCGTCGTCGTCGACCTCGTCCTCGACGGCCTTGACCAGGGCGTCAGCCTCGGCCTTCTTGGCGTCGGTCAGCTTGAGCTTGGTCTGGACCTTCTCGTCGCGCTCAAAGAGCTTGATGGCGTACCAGCGGCGCTGCTCGGCAGGCTGGCCGGCCAGGAACTTGTCGGACAGGCTGGTCAGGGCCGCCTCGACCGGCTTGGAGAAGGAGGTCAGGACGTCGGGGGCGGTCAGGCCGGCGGCGGTGGCCGTCGCGATTAGCTGGTCAATACCCTCGCCCTTGAGGGCCGAAATCTCGACCACAGGGCAGCCCAGCTGCTTGGACAGCTTCTTGATGTCAATCGTGTCGCCGTTCTTGCGGACGACGTCCATCATGTTGATGGCAACGACCACCGGGCGGCCCAGCTCCAGGAGCTGCGTCGTCAGATAGAGGTTTCGCTCGAGGTTGGTGCCGTCGACGATGTCGATGATGACGTCGGGGTGCTCGTCGAGGATGTAGTTGCGGGCCACGACCTCTTCCTGGGTGTACGGGGAGAGGGAGTAGATGCCCGGGAGGTCGGTGATGGTGACCTCACGATCCTTCTTGAGCTGGCCTTCCTTGTGCTCGACCGTGACGCCCGGCCAGTTGCCCACGCGCTGATTTGCGCCCGTGAGCAGGTTGAAGAGCGTCGTCTTGCCCGCGTTCGGGTTGCCCGCGAGCGCTATGACCTTCTTCACTTCTGCCACCCTTCGTTCCATAGCTTCAGAGTATGAATAACCTAACATTTTTCTGGACCGAAAAAAGACGGCCTAAACCGCCTTGGCCTGCCATAAGTGCTGGTAGATGCCTTATGCGGGCACGACCTGCACCATCGCGGCGTCCTCCTTGCGCAAAGACAGCTCAAAGCCGCGGACCGTGACCTCGACCGGGTCTCCCAGAGGCGCCACCTTGCGCACGTAGACCGTGGCCCCGTTGGTGATGCCCATGTCCATGATGCGGCGCCTTACCGCACCGGTGCCCACGACCTTCTTGACGCGCACCGTGTCACCGATGGCCACGTCGCGCAAGGTCTTGGGCGATGCCTCCTCTGCCATGTGCAGAGCTCCTTTCTCTCGGGCCAGCCCCAAGGGCCGGCCGCTTGTTAGACGAGAACCTTGTTGGCCAGGTCTAGGCCTAGGGCTACGCGCGACTCCTTGATGTTGATGATGATTCCGCTCGCGTTCTTGGAGATGACCTTGACCACTGCGCCGGGCACGATGCCCATGGCTTCGAGGTGCTTGAGGATCTTGTCCCGACCGTTCACCTTGTGGACGGTATACTCGCGGCCGGCCTCAACCATAGTCAACGGCATGTCGCTCCCCTTTCGCCCTTCCTTTGGATGTGGGTCTCGAGTCATCCAAAGGCAACTTATATCGAAAACATGTTAGTAGATGGAAACTAAAAGGTCAAAGGGGCTAACACTGAAAGTCTGCTCCCTGAAACTCTTTCTCCCAAACAACACAAAAAAAGACGCCTCCTGAGGGCGCCTGCCTGCCGTGCCTGTGCGAGCATGGGCCTGCCTGTCAGCGCAGGCCGTGCCTGATGATATCCACGACGATGTAGACGGACAGGATTGCTGCGCACAGGTAGCCGATGGCGCCCAGGACCGGGATGCCTAGGATGACGGGCTGGATGCCGGCATAGTAGACGATTGAGGACCCGATGTAGAGGCCCGCGATGACGATGCTGACGGAGAGCCGGTCGGTGATGTGGGAGAGCTTGTCCATGAGGGAGTCGGAGGCCTTCATCTCCATGTTCATCTTGAGCTGGCCGCGGGTGAGCATGTGAGTCAGCTCGCCCATGTTGCCGGCCGCGTCCAGCATGGAGTGGATAGCCCGGTGGCCCTTCATGACCAGGGTTCTGGCCTCCCTGCCAGCGCGCTTGTCGGGTGCTTCCTGGCGGGCTATGTGGGCCTTGATAATCTCAATCATGTTGGTGCGGGGCAAGAACTCGTCCAGCACGCCCTCGAGGGTCACGAGGCCCCGGGCCATCATGGTGATTGCAGGGGGCATCTCCACCTGGTTGTTGCGGGCCAAGGCAATGAGGGAGAAAAGGAGTGATCCCAGGTCCAGGTCCTGCAGGGACACGCTGCCGAACTGGGCCACGATGAGGTCCAAGTCGGCCAGGAAGGCGGCGTGATCGATGGCGGTCAGGTCCTTGGACACCGCAAAGCGCAGGAGCGCCTCCTTGAGCTTGGGGCTGGAGGCCTCCCCCACCGCCGCGATGATGTCGCTCATGCAGCGGCGGTTGTAAGCGGACAGGCGACCCATCATGCCCAGGTCGATGTAGACAATCTTGCCTGCCCGGACCATGATGTTGCCGGGATGGGGGTCAGCATGGAAATAACCGTCGTCTAGCACCTGGGTGGCATAGTTGTCTACCAGCTTGCTGCCAATCTCCTCCAGGTCGTAGCCGGCCTCAACCAGCCGCTCGGGCTGGGAGATGCTGATGCCGTCCACGTACTCCATGACCACCACGTGCTCCGTGCACAGGGACAGGCAGGGCTCGGGGCAGTCGATGAAGGCGCAGCCGGCGTTGAGCTGGCGAAACTCCAGGAGGTTGCGGGCCTCGGCCATGAAGTCGGTCTCCTCGCGGAAGGAGACCCACAGCTCCTCGACCACCATGTTGATGTCGATGATGCGGGCCTGCTTCTTCATGAAGCGGGTGAGCTGGCGGGCGATGGAGCGGATGATGTCGATGTCCTGGGCCATGGTCTCCTGGACATGAGGGCGCTGAACCTTGATGGCCACCTCCCGCCCGTCTGTCAGGCGGGCATGGTGGACTTGGGCCAGGGAGGCTGACCCCAGCGGCTGGGGGTCGATGTAGGAGAAGACCTCCCCCGCCGGCCTGCCGTACTCCTCCTCCAGCGTGGCTGTGACCGTCTCGAAGGACATGGGCTCGGCGTGGGTGCGGAGCTTGGCCAGCTCGTTGCAGAAAGACTGGGGCAATATCTCGGACCGCATGGAAAGAATCTGCCCCACCTTGACGAAGGTGGGACCCAGCTCCTCGAGCATGCGACGGAAGGTTACCGGCGTCAGGTCGTCCCTGAGCAGGTGCTGGTGACGAATCACCGCGAAAATCTCGTGCATGCGCTTCCTGCGTGACGAGCCCGTCAGATTGTACTCGCGGCGCAGGGTCCGTGTGGAATCTCCCGTAAAACGGCTGGTTATGCCCTCTGTGCGCTCGGAAGACCCGGGTAAGGTCGAGGGGCTGGAAGCCATGACCTACTTGGCCTCGTCTGCCGGCTGGTCGGCCTGGGCCGCAGCGGCAGGGGCATCATCCACCGGAATGACGACCGGCTCGGCCTTTGCGTCTTTGGCGGCCTGCTGTGCCTTCTTGGCCGCCCGCTCGGCATTCACCTGGGCGGTGAGACGGGTGACGCTCTCCAGGAAGTCGGCACGCTCCTCGTCGCCCATGAGCTCCAGGCGGGTCTTGAGCAGGCTATCGCGCGCGTCGGACGTGACGTCGGCGGCACGGCGGGTGAGCTCGTGGTTAATCTCCCTGCCCTGGGAGACCGCCTGCTCGCCCCGGGATGCGAGTCCGTCGACAATCTCACCTGCCTTGTCGCCCATCGTCGCCACCGCGCCGACGCTCGCGAGGAAAACCTTGCGCAGGCTGTCGCCCAGAACGTTCTTCTCTGCCATGGTTGCGCTCCTTCCGGTGAGCCGACGATGCGACCCGCTGTTGACGTTACGAAAATAGATACCCAGGCTGCAGCCCTTAGAGCACGCGCAGCGAGACTTCCTTGAGCTGCTTGCCCGTGACCTCGGACGGCGCGCCGCTCATGAGCTCGGAACCAGAGGAGGTCTTGGGGAAGGCAATGACGTCGCGGATGGAGGCGGAACCGGTCAGCAGCATGCAGGTACGGTCCAGGCCCATGGCAAAGCCACCGTGGGTCGGGGCACCGTACTGGAGCGCCTCGATGAGGAAGCCGAACTGGGCCTTCGCGCGCTCCTCGGTAAAGCCCATGGCCTTGAGGACGCGCATCTGCAGCTCGGCGTCGTGGATACGGATGGTGCCTCCGCCGCACTCGTAGCCGTCCATGACGAAGTCGTAGGAGTAGGAGCCCACCTTGAGCGGGTCGGTCTCGATGAGGTCCAGGTCGCCCTTGGGCATGGTGAAGGCGTGGTGCTCAGCGGAGATGCGCCTCTCGTCCTCGTCCCACTTGAACATGGGGAAGTCCACTATCCACAGGAAGTCGTGGCCCTCCCGCTCAATGTCGAGGGCATCAGCCATGTGCTGGCGCATGCCGCCCAGAATCTCGTCGGCCTTCTTGCGCCCATCGGCGGCGAACATGACCAGGTCGCCGGGCTCGACCTGGGCGGCCTCGCGCAGGGCGGCCATCTCCTCGTCGGAGAAGAACTTGACGATGGGGCTGTTGATGGAGCCGTCGGGACGGAAGGCAATCCAAGCCAAGCCCTTGGCACCAAAGGTGGAGGCCACGCCCTCAAGCTTGTCGATTTCGCCGCGCGACCAGGCGCCGGCGCCCTTGGCGTTGAGGCACTTGACGACCGAGCCCTCGGTGTTGGCGGCGGAGGCAAAGACCTTGAACTTGGAGCCCTTGAAGATGTCCGTCACGTCGTGCAGGAACATCTCGTAGCGGGTGTCGGGCTTATCGGAGCCATAGGTGTCCATGGCGTCCCAGTAGGCCATGCGGCGAAGGGGGGTCGGGAAGCTGATGCCCATGTCGCCGAAGGCCTCGGAGAAGACCGCCTCCAGGGTGTCGAGCACGTCGTCCATGGTGACGAAGGACATCTCGAGGTCGACCTGGGTGAACTCGGGCTGGCGGTCAGCGCGCAAGTCCTCGTCGCGGAAGCACCGGGCCACTTGGTAGTAGCGCTCGACGCCCGAAATCATGAGCAGCTGCTTGAGGAGCTGGGGCGACTGGGGCAGGGCGTAGAAGTGTCCGGGCTGCTGGCGGGACGGGACGATGAAGTCGCGAGCGCCCTCGGGCGTGGACTTGGTGAGATAGGGGGTCTCGACCTCCATGAAGCCACGCTTGTGCAGGGCCTGGCGCATGGCCCAGGTGAACGCGTCGCGAACCTTGAGGTTGTCGAGCATCTCGGGACGGCGCAGGTCCAGGTAGCGGTAGCGCAGGCGGGTGTCCTCGGAGGTCTCGATGCCGTTCTCGATGGAGAAAGGCGGGGTCTTGGACCTGTTGATAACCTTGATGGCATGGACGAGCACCTCCACCTCGCCGGTTGCCATGTTGGGGTTGGCGGTATCCTGCGGGCGCTCGCGGACCAGGCCGCTGATCTCGATGGGCCACTCGGGGCGGATTTCCTCGGCGACATGGAAGACCTCGATGCCCGACAGGTCGGGGTCGAAGGTGCACTGGGTGATGCCCTCGCGGTCGCGCAGGTCGACGAAGATGAGGCCGCCGTGGTCGCGACGGTGCTGCACCCAGCCGTCGAGCGTGACCGTCGCGCCGATGTCGGCACGGCGAAGCTCGCCGCACGTGTGGTCGTGGGTACTGTGCTGGTTGAGCACGCTGGTCATAAGGCGGCAGCTCCTTTGTCCTCGGCCCCTGCGCTTGCGCCCCAGGGGCTGGCGCCGTGCCGGCGGTGTGCTGGCTGCGACGGCGCCTAATACAATCCATACAAAGTCGTATCATACGCCCGGAGAAGGGGTCTTCATATGAGGGTTTTTCTCTAAACGCTGCATTTTCACCACCGGCCCCGTCGTACCATTCAGCCAAAAGCGCCAATCGACAGGAGACGCCCCATGACGCAGCTTAGAGTTGGACAGCGCATCCACGGTTTCGTGGTCGAGGACTGCCAGGACCTGCCCGAGATAGACGGGGTCGCCTACGTGCTGCGCCACGAGCACGCCGGCACCCCCTTGCTCTGGCTTGAGAACGACGACCCCAACAAGGCCTTCGCCATAGCCTTCAAGACCCCGCCCGCCGACGACACGGGGGTCTTCCACATCCTGGAGCACTCGGTTCTGTGCGGCAGCGACCGCTATCCAGTCAAGGAGCCCTTCGTCAACCTGCTCAAGACCTCCATGCAGACCTTTCTGAACGCCTTGACCTTCTCGGACAAGACCATGTACCCGGTGGCCAGCACCAACGAGAAGGACCTGCTCAACCTCATGGACGTCTACATGGACGCCGTGCTCCACCCCGCCCTCTACCATAAGCGCGAGGTCTTCGAGCAGGAGGGCTGGCATCTTGAGCTCGACGGCGCCGACGCGCCCCTGCGCTACAACGGCGTGGTCCTCAACGAGATGAAGGGGGCCCTGTCCGACCCCGACGACGTAGCCCTGGGGGCCCTCAACCGGGCCCTCTTCCCCGACACGGCCTATGGCTTTGAGAGCGGCGGCAACCCCCGCGCCATCCCCAGCCTCACGTACGAGGCCTACATGGACGCCCACCGGCGCCACTACTCCTGTGCCAACGCCCGCATCGTCCTCTACGGCAACGTGAGCTTGGAGCCCGAGCTTGCCCTGCTGGACGAGCGCTATCTGGCTGCCGCCCCTGCCCCCGCAGGCGAGCCCAATCCACTCGAGATGCAAAAGCCGCAGGTCACCATGGGCGTTATCAAGACCATGGACACGACCCCCGACAACGCTTGCGTCATGGTGGGCTACGTGCTGGGGACCTTCCGTGACCGGACGCGGGTCCTGGCCGCCGACGTCCTGGCCGACGCCCTCATGGGCTCCAACGAGGCCCCCCTCAAGAGCCGCCTGCTGGCAGCCGGCCTGGGCGACGACGTGGACGCCTTTCTCTACGACGGCACCCTCCAGCCCTATCTGGTCTTTGAGCTGCGCGGGGCCGACCGGTCCCAGGGCGACGTGGGTCCGCGCTTCGTAGCCGCCCTCGAGGAGGCCGTCCGCGACCTGGTGGACGACGGGATTCCCCGTCAGGCCCTGGAAGCCTCGCTGGAGTCGGTGGCCTTCTCCCTGCGCGAGCGCGACCTCGGCCAGGCCGACGGGGTCGTCCTGTCGGTGAGCGCCATGTCCGGCTGGCTCTACGACGACGCCATGCCCCTGGACTACCTGCGCTACGAGGACGCCCTGGCCCGGCTTCGCGAGATGGTCGATGACCGGGGCTTTGAGGGCCTCCTGCGGACCCTGGTGCTGGAGAGCGCCCACAAGGCCCAGGTAGAGCTGGTGCCCGAGCCCGACGGGGAGGACGGCCCCGCAGCCCAGGAGGCACGCGAGCTGGCCGCCCTCAAAGAGACCATGTCCTGCGACCAAGTCCAGGAGGTCATCGACCACACCCAGGCCCTGCACGCCCTCCAGGCGGCCCCCGACACGCCCGAGCAGGTGGCAACCCTGCCGGTCCTGGGCCGCGACGAGGTGGGGGCGGCTCCGGCCGAGGCGGCTTATGGCCTTTTGGACGACTCCCCCGTGCCATGCTTGTACCACGAGGTTGCCACCCGCCGGGTCGACTACGCCCACCACTACTTCGACCTTTCGGGCCTGACCTGGGAGGAGCTGCCCCAGGCGGCGCTTTTGGCCAGCCTTCTGGGCAAACTGGGCACCGCCGGCCACACGGCCTGCGAGCTGGACACCCTGATTGAGGCCCGGCTGGGTCGGCTGACCTTCACGACCCTGGTGAGGGAGGACGAGCGCACGGGGGAACCCCTGGCCCGCCTGGCGGTATCCGCCTCCTCCATCGAGGAGAACGTGGCCGACCTGGCCGCCATCCCCTCCGAGGTCTGGTCCTCCACCGACTTCTCCGACCTGGACCGCATCCAGACCATCCTGACCCAGCAGCGCCTGGGCATGGAGCAGAGCTTTGCGGCTTCCGGCCACACCTACGCTCTGGGCCGGGCCCTGGCCGGCGTCTCCCGCACCTCGGCGCTGGCCCAGCGCTTCGGCGGTCTGACCTACTACTCCCACATCCGCGACCTGCTCGACCACTTTGACGAGAGGGCCGACGCCCTGCCCGGCCAGCTAGCGGACCTTGCCGGCCGTATCTTCACCAAGGAGGGCCTTGTGACCAGCTTTGCGGGTGACAAGGTCGGACTGGACACCTTCTGGGCCCACGACCTGATAGCCCAGGGTCCCGCCGGGGGCGTTCCTCGAAGGCTGGTCATCCCCGAGCCCCAGGCCAGGCGGGAGGCCTTCGTGGTGCCCGCCGACGTCTGCTTCGTGGCCCAGGCCGCCGGACCCGCCCTCACCCACGCCTCCTACTCGGGAACTTGGGAGGTGGCCTCGCGGGCCCTGTCCTATGGCTACCTCTGGGACCAGGTGCGCGTGCAGGGCGGCGCCTACGGGGTGGGCCTGCGCATGAGGCAGAGCGGTGCGCTCGGCTTCTACTCCTTCCGCGACCCCCACCTGGACGAGACCCTCGCGCGGCTGGCCGGCGCCTCCGCCTGGCTTGGCGCCTTTGCCGCCGACGAGGTCGAGATGGGCGGCTACGTGGTGAGCACCGTGGCCGGCCTGGACGCCCCCAAGAAACCCCGCGTCCTGGTCTCCCAGCAAGACGCCGACTTCCTGGGCGGCCGCGACCCCTCTTTCTACCGGGAAATCCGGTCCCAGGAGTTGGCCTGCCAGCCTGAGGACCTGCGCAAGCTGGCTCCCGCCCTGGAGGCCCTCTCAGGCAGCCAGGCCGTCTGCGTCTTTGGATCGCGTCAGATCATCGAGGGGTCCAAGGCCGACCTGGAGGTCGTGAACCTGCTGGGTTAGGCTGCCGGCCTGACCTGGCCAGGCTTGACCTGGCTTGGCCGGGCCTGGCCTGGCCGGACTTGACCAGGCTTGACCTGACTTGACCTGGCCGGGCCTAGCCCAGCAGGCGGACGATGCGGTCCATGGCCTCCTCGCAGTCCGCACGCTGACCGAAGGCGGACAGGCGGAAGCGCCCCTCACCCGCCGGGCCGAAGCCTACGCCGGGGGTGCCCACGACCTGGGCCTGCTCCAGCAGCTTGTCGAAGAAGTCCCAGGAGCTCATGCCATCCGGGCAGGCCATCCATACGTAGGGCGCGTTGGAGCCGCCCGTGTAGGAGATGCCCAGCCTGTCCAGGCCCTGCTCGATGACGGCGGCGTTGCCCAGGTAGTAGTCGACCTGCTTGCGGGTCTGGGCGCGGCCGGCTGGCGAGAGGGCTGCCTCTGCCGCGCGCTGGATGATGTAGGCCACGCCGTTGAACTTGGTGTTCTGGCGACGGCGCCACATGGCGTTGAGGTCAGCCTCGCCCGCGACGGAAAGCGTCTTGGGAACCACGGTGAAGCCGCAGCGCACGCCCGTAAAGCCGGCCATCTTGGAGAAGGAAGAGATTTCGACGGCGCAGCGCTCGGCCCCATCAATCTCGTAGATAGTGTGGGGCAGGCCGTCGGTGCGGATGAAGGCCTCGTAGGCCGCGTCGAAGATAATGAGAGCCTGATGGGCCAGGGCATACTCCACCCAGGCGCACAAGTGCTCGGCGTCGTAGACCGCGCCCGTGGGGTTGTTGGGCGAGCAGATGTAGACCAAGTCGGCGTCCACGCTGTCGTCCGGCTCAGCCAGGTAGCCCGTCTCGGGGGTCCCGTGGACGTAGCGAATCGTATGGCCGCCCATGACATTGGTGTCGATGTAGGCGGGGTAGACCGGGTCGGGGATTAGGGCCACCGTACCGTCCGCCGTGAGGTCGAGGAAGTTGCCCAGGTCGCTCTTGGCGCCGTCGGAGATGAAGATCTCGTCGGTCCCCAGGCTGGCGCCCAGGCGGGCGTAATGGTCGCTCACGGCCTGGCGGATGAACTCGTAGCCCTCGGCGTCGTCGCAGTAGCCGCGGAAGGTCCTCTTGTCGGCCATCTCGTCGACGGCCTTGTGCATGGCCTCGATGATAGCCGGGGCCAGGGGCTCGGTCACGTCGCCGATGCCCAGGCGGATGACCCTCTTGTCAGGGTTGGCGGCTTTGTAGGCGGCCACCTTGCGGGCCACGGTCGAGAAGAGGTAGGTCTGCTCGATGCGGGCGAAGTTCTCGTTCACGTGCATGGGTGCTCCGTTTCGCGGTTTGGTATTTGAGTCCGTTGGCCCATATTAGCCCAGCCCGGGGTGGCAGCTGACGGGAATGCCGCCCGCACGGAGCTGGAGGCGCCATCATCGCAGACAGGACAAAACTTGAGTCCCGCCTGGCGGAAAACACCGGGAGGAATACGAGCAGACAGCTGTCGCCACCTCGCCTCTCACCAGGCCCGCAGGACCCCTTCGGGGTAGTCCACGTCCCAAAAGACCAGGCCCTGGGGAGGGGCGGTGGGTCCGGCCGCGCGGCGGTCACAGGCAGCCAAAGCCCGGCCCATCCAGGCTGGGTCGCGCCGGCCCAGGCCCACCTCGACCAGAGACCCCACGATGATGCGCACCATGTTGTGGAGGAAGGCGTTGCCCACGACGTCCACCGCCAGCAGGGGCTCGCCGAACTGGTCCTCCTGACTCAGGTCGACGGAGAGCAGGAAGCGGTGAGTGGGCTTTCCCTCGGCCGAGGCGGTCTTACAAAAGCTGGCGAAGTCATGCTCGCCCACCAGCGCCTGGGCCGCCTGCCTCATGGCTCCCACGTCCAGGGCGCCTTCCGAAGACGCGTGGACCCACCATGACCAGTGGGCCGAAAAGAGGGGCCGGGTGGGCCCGCAGGAGATGCGATAGCGGTAGCGGCGCATACGGGCGTCAAAGCGGGCCGAGAACCCAGGCTCGGCCCTCAGGACCCGCACCGGGGCTATGTCGTCGGGGAGCACCGCCGTGAGCGACCTCAGGAGGCGGGCGGCGCCCCCGTCCTCCAGGCGCCCCACCTGCTCGCCGGTCAGGGGCATGCTCACGTATTGGGCCCGCGCGTGGACCCCGGCGTCGGTGCGACCGGCGCAGGTAATCTGGACCGGGCCGCGCAGGAGCATGGTCAGGCAGCGGTCAAGCTCGCCCGCCACAGTGCGCACGTCGCCCTGCCCCTCCTGAGCCGCGAAGCCCGAGAAGCCGGCCCCGTCGTAGGCGACCTGCAGGACCAGCGTCGCCGCCACGTCCTGCCTATCCTGCGTCTCAGCCACCGGTTCCCCCTTTCATCGTCAAACCTGGCGCCTTGCCACGGCGCCTTGCCCGGACAGGCTCAGCAGACCAGGGCGCAGGCCAGGCAGGCCAAGCCGCCAAGGGCCAAAGCCGCCCAATCACGCGGGCCCATGGAAAGGTCGGACAGCGTGGTACGTCCCGACCCACGATAGCAGCGTGCGCGCATGGCCTCGCCCACCTCCGAGGCCCTCCGGAAGAGGCCCACAAGCAAGGGTATCAGGGCCGGAATCCAGGAGGTCACCCGCCTGAGGGGGCCACCTTGGCCAATCTTCGCCCCGCGGGCTCGCTGGGCCAGCTTGACTCGGGCTAGCTCGTCGCGGACCAGGGGGATGAAGCGCAGTGCCAGGGATAGCCCCATGGCCATGTCCTCCGCCGGCAGACCCAGGCGCCCGAGCGGGGCCAGAAGGCGACCCAGGGCGTCTCCCATGGTGGCGGCAGGGGTCGTGGCGTCCAGGGCCAGGGCCAGCTCGGTCATGGCGGCCAGGCGCAGGGCCACGGCGGCTCCCGCGGCAAGTCCCGCCCAGGATATGCCGACCGGGCCGCCCAGGGCCAGGTCGGCCGACCCGTCGAAGCGCAGGGCGTTGGCCGCTGCTAGGACGACCAGGGCGGCCAGGAGATAGCCTCCCCCGCGGCCTAGGGACTTAGGCGGCACGCGGGCCCAGACCAGCAGGGCCGCCCCCAGGACAAGGGCCGCCAGCAGGGCAGGCAGGGACTGGATGAAGAGCAGGGCCAGGCAGGCAAAGAAGAGCA
>CAZEAF010000020.1:21133-22806 GCA_964510125.1 uncultured Coriobacteriaceae bacterium | reverse complement strand
CGGGCGAGGTCGCGCTCGACGCGACGGGACTCGCGGTTCCCGGTGCGGCCAAGGGCGGCCTCCGCAAGTGAGAAGCGGCAGCCACAGTAGTTCTGCCGGTACATGCCGAGCTGGCGGGACTCGCGGACGGACTCGGGATAGAGGGCTCGGTAGTCGCGGGGCAAGGCCTGGATCCCCACGTCGGCGCAGGCCTGCTCCAGCTGGCGGTTGCAGGCATCGAGCAGCTGGTAGGGCGAGACGGCCAGGGTCGTGGCCATGGCGTCGAAACCGCCCGCAACGGCAATCTTGGCAGACTCGCGCAGGCGGAGGCGGTAGCAGGCCTCGCAGCGGGCCTCGCGGTCGCAGCGCAGGGGCGCCACCTCGCGCTCCCAGGCCTCGCAGTCGCAGGGGCCCTCGATGACCGGGATGCCCAGCAGGCCGGCCCAGGCCTTGAGGACGCGCAGGCGGTGGTCGTATTCGGCGGCGGGCTGGATGTTGGGGTTCACGTAGCAGATGGTGATGTCCCAGCCCTCGTCCTCAAGGTATTTC
This sequence comes from uncultured Coriobacteriaceae bacterium, assembly GCA_964510125.1. Classification (GTDB taxonomy): domain Bacteria; phylum Actinomycetota; class Coriobacteriia; order Coriobacteriales; family UMGS124; genus CAIFEU01. The sequence goes on along the minus strand of CAZEAF010000020.1, from coordinate 22,278 downwards.
TCGGGGATAAGCGAGCAGGGCCCGCAGCAGGCATGGAGGAGGAGGCGACCTTTGTTCCCCTTGTCGGGGCGGGACGCCGGCCGGACGTCGGTTGCGACCGAACGGCCCTCTGCCTTTGCTGCGGACCCTGCGGATGCCATGAGAGAACCAGCCCCTCGCTGCTCAGGAGCCGGACTTACTCGGCGGCGGCGATGAGGGGCGCGGCGACCTGCTTCTTGCGGGACAGGACGCCAGGCATCCAGGCTCCCTCAGGCGTGACGGTGATGCCCAGGCCCTTCTCGGCCACGGCGGGGTCACCCACCACAAAGACCTGCGAGCCCTCCTCGATGATGTCGGTCACCAGGAGCACCAGGGTGTCGCCGCCGTTGGCGGTGCGGTAGTCCTCCATGGCCTCGAGCAAGGCCTCGCGCTGCTCCAGCACCGGCCCCTTGTTGACCGTCTCGTACTGGCCGATGAAGACGGGCCTGCCGCCGATGTCGAAGCGCTTGATGTCGCGGCCGACCATCTGCTCGGGCGTGAAGTCGTCGGCACCGCGGGAACGGAAGACCTCGGCGCCGAACTCCACCGGGTCGCGGCCAATCTGGGCGCCCAGCTTGGCGGCAATCTCGCGGTCGACGTCGGTCGTGGTCGGGCTCTTGAGCATGACGGTGTCGGTCATCATGGCGGCCAGCAGGCAGGTGGCCTGCTCGTCGGACATGGGGACGTCGAGGAGGTCGAAGAGGCGGGCGATGATGGCGCAGGAGGAGCCCCAAGGCATGTTGATGAAGTAGGCCGGCTGAGGGGTGGACACATCGGCGATGCGATGGTGGTCAAGAATGCCCACGACCTCGGCGTTCTCGATGCCGTCGAGGGTCTGGGTAATCTCGTTGTGGTCGGTGAGCCACACGCGGGTCTTGGGCTCGGCGGCCTCGACGGCGGTCAGGAGCTGGGGCTCGTCAAAGCCGCAGCTGGCCAGGAGCTTCTCGGTCTCACCGGGAAGGCCGCCCTGACGGCAGGCCACATATTCGTTGTCCTTGTCGAGCGCGTTTGCGAGCTGGGCAAAGATAACGGCGGACATAATGGCGTCATTGTCGGGGTTCTTGTGGCCGACCACATAGATCTTGCTCATGGAATGCGTCCTCCTTTGGATGCGGGCAGAGCTATCG
>CAZEAF010000020.1:7966-21033 GCA_964510125.1 uncultured Coriobacteriaceae bacterium | reverse complement strand
GTGCCTGAATCTTTTTAACTATAGCGCAATCGGCGCAGCTAGCTAATCTTGACGATGGGGGCGTAGCCCTTGAGCATCTTCTTCACCTTGTGGCCGGCGTCAAAGCGAATCTGGATGGCCTCTCCCTCGCAGGAAAGGACCGTGCCCTGGCCAAAGACCTTGTGGCTCACCCGGTCGCCGGGGGCATACGCGACAGAGGCCCGCTTCTCGTCGAAACGGGGGGTTGCGGCGGCGGGGGCGTCGGCGCGCACGTGCCTGCCCGCGTCCATCGACCCAAAGGTCGCGCCCGACCCGGCCGATGGCCCCGACCCGAACCTGCCTGCGCCGACACCTGCGCCGGCCTCCTCGCCAAACCCTGCGCCAGACCCGGACCGCCCGCCCATCTCGGCCCACGAGGAGCCAGAGGCCGAGCCAGACCCGCCGGTTGAGCGGGTGACCGAGCCGAAGACCCGGCCTCCGTACATGTCCGACCCGCGGCCGCTGCCGAAGGTGCCGTGCCGGTCGCCCCGCTTCTCCCAGCCCGTGCCTGCGAAGCCGGCCGAGCCCACACCCACCATCTGAAGGTGCTCTGAGGGAATCTCGCTGATGAAGCGGGACCGGGGGTTTGCCACAGACTCACCGAACATGTGGCGCTGCATGGTGTAGGTAAGGTAGAGCCTGCGGCGGGCGCGCGTGATGGCCACGTAAGCCAGGCGGCGCTCCTCCTCGAGCTCGCGGGCGTCGCGGCTGGAGCTGGCGTGGGGGAAGACGGTCTCCTCCATGCCGCAGACGAAGACGGTGCCGAACTCCAGGCCCTTGGCCGAGTGGACCGTCATCAGGGTGACGGAGCTGGCGTCCTCCCCCAACGTGTCCAGGTCGGTGCGCAGGGCCAGCCACTCCATGAAGCCGGCCAGGCTGAGGTCGCCAGCCTGGGGCTTGCGGCTGCCCTCGGGCAGGGCACCGTCGCCCGAGACCGGCTGGTCCTCCGCCGTGCGGCTGCCCTCAGGCTGGCTCTCGGCCGCGTGGCTTCCCTCGGGCAGGACGCCCGCCTCGGCCGCGACCTCGTCGTTGGACAGGAGCTCGTCGGCCTCGTCATGGGCGGCCACGTAGTCCTGGACAACGCTTGTGAACTCCCGGATGTTCTCCACACGCTCGGCGGCCTCGGGCGTCCCTTCGTTTTCCAGCGCCTCGACGAGCCCGCTTCTGTCGCACACGGCCCTGACCACCTCGACCAGGTCACCCGAGTAGCGAGAGGCCTCGTCCACCAGCTGCAGGAAGCGGATAATCCCGTTGCGGGCGCGGGCGGAGATACCCGGCTCGGTCACGGCAATCTCAGCCGCCTGCAAGAAGGAGATATGGCGCTCGTCTGCGATGGCGCCAATCCTGCTCTGGGCTGCCGTGCCGATGCCGCGCACAGGCTTGTTGATGACGCGACGGGCGCTCACGTCGTCGTCAGGGTTCACGACCAGCTTGAGGTAGGCCGTGAGGTCGCGAATCTCCTGGCGGTCGAAGAAGCGGGTGCCGCCCACGATGTGGTAGGGGACGCCGGCCCGCAGGAACATGTCCTCGAGGATGCGGGACATGGCGTTGGTGCGGTAGAAGACGGCCATGTCGCTGTAGGGGTCGCCCTTGTCGCGCAACCTGGCAATCTCCGCGGCAATCCAGCGGCCCTCGTCGCGCTCGTCGGAGGCCTGGTAGAGGCGGACCCTCTCGCCGTCCCCCGCCCGGGTGTAGAGGCGCTTGGGCACGCGGTCGTCGTTGTGGGCCACCACCGCGTTGGCCGCGTCCAGGATGTGGCCGGTCGACCGGTAGTTCTCCTCCAGCTTGACCTGGTGGGCCTGGGGGTAGTCCTTTTTGAAGTCCAGGATGTTGCGGATGTCGGCGCCGCGCCAGGAGTAGATGGACTGGTCGTCGTCGCCCACGACCATGAGGTTTGTGCTCTTGGCGGCCAAAAGGTGGGTGATGAGATACTGAGCCCGGTTGGTGTCCTGGTATTCGTCGACGCAGATGTAGGCGAAGCGGTCCTGGTAGCGCCCGAGGACGTCGGTGTTGCCATCGAGCAGCTTGTAGGCGTTCACCAGCAGGTCGTCGAAGTCCATGGCGTTGGCCCGGTGCAGGCGCTGCTCCAGCTGCCTGTAGGCGCGGGCAGCCACCTGGTCGGGCGGGGTCTGGGCGCTGGCGGCCATCTCCTCGGGGCCGACCAGCTCGTTTTTGGCCTGGGAGATACGCTGGCGCACCATGTTGACGGGAAAGCGCTTTATGTCGACGTTCTGCGAGGTCAGGATGTCCTTTATAAGCCGCTTGGAATCGTCGTCGTCATAGATGGTGAAGTTGGGGGTGTAGCCCAGCCTCTCGGCGTCGATGCGCAGCATGCGCACGCACATGGCATGGAAGGTGCAGACCCACATTCCGCGCGTGGGGGTCCCGCCCATGAGCCTGCCCAGGCGGTCGCGCATCTCGCGGGCGGCCTTGTTGGTGAAGGTGATGGCCAGAATCTGCCAGGGGGCCACGCCGAGGTCGCGCACCATGTGGGCGATGCGGTAGGTGAGGACGCGGGTCTTGCCCGAGCCGGCCCCCGCGAGCACCAGCAGCGGCCCCTCGGTCGTCATCACCGCCTCGAGCTGGGCGGGGTTGAGGGTCGAGAGGTCGAGGCCGCCGGGCGTGCTGGCGAAGCTGGGCTGATCAGGCATGGGCAAGACTCCTTGGGAAACCTTTGCGGCCGCTCGGCGGACAAAGAACGGCGGCCGCAGACGGGCGCCCCGGCCATGGGACGCACATGCAGCCGCCGTGCGCGGGCCTCATGCCGCGAGCAGGAAGTAGGCGATAACGACGACGCCGAGGACGATGCGGTAGACGCCGAAGGGCTTGAAGTCGTTGGTCTTAATGAACCTCATGAGGAATTTGACGGAGATGACCGAGGTCACAAAGGCCACGACCATGCCGGTGAGCAGGATGGCCACCTCGGCGTCCGTAAAGGCGTTGCCGGCCATAAAGTACTTGACCAGACGCAGGGCGGAGGCGCCGAACATGACCGGGATGGCCATGTAGAAGGAGTACTCGGCCGCCAGGGTGCGCGAGCAGCCCAAAAGCAGGCCGCCGATGATGGTGGAGCCGGAGCGGGAGGTGCCGGGGACCAGGGAGAGAACCTGGAAGCAGCCGATGCCCAGGGCCCGCTTCCACGACAGTTCGTCCATGGTCTGCAGGCCGGGGTCGGTGGCCGCCAGCTCGGCGTCCGTCCCCTCGGCGTCGGCGAAGTGCTTGCCCGCGGGCATGCGCTCGAAACCCGCATAGCCGGCTTTGACTCGACGGGCCCGCCAGGCCTCGAGCACGATGAAGACGATGCCGTAGAGGATGAGGGCCACAGAGACGACCTGCCAGTTGGACAGGTGCTCCTCCATGAAGTCGTTGAGGGGCAGGCCGATGACGGCGGCCGGGACGATGCCCACGAGAATCTTGCCCCAGGTGACCCAGGTGCCGTGGCGCTCCTGCTGGGTCTTGGAGCGGGCCCAGGGGTTGAGCTGGGTGAAGTAGAGCACGCAGATGGCCAGGATGGCGCCCAGCTGGATGACCACCAGGAACATGTTCCAGAAGTCCTCGCTCACGTCGAGCTTGATGAACTCCTCGGCCAGAATGAGATGGCCAGTGGACGAGATGGGGAGCCACTCGGAAAAGCCCTCGATGACGCCCAAAAGGGCGGTTTTGACGAGCTCAATCAAAAACGAGAAGTCCATATGAGGCGGCATACCTTTCGGCTAGGCGATGCGTGCGGTGCCCCAGGCCCCTTGCGCCTGCACAGGGGGCCTCGGCCCGGGTGTCTATATTACCGCGCGGCCCGCCACTTAAGCAGGGCATGCTCAAGACGGCGGAGGGTTTCCTCAAGCTCGACGCGGGGGCAGGCAATGTTGATGCGGATGAAGCCCGACCCCTCGGGGCCGAAGATGGGGCCCAGGTCCAGCCAGAGCTTGGCGTCCCTCTGCACGAAGTCCTGGAGCCCGGCGTCCGAAAGGCCCAGGTCGCGGCAGTCGACCCAAGGCAGGTAGGTGCTCTGCAGCTCCACCAGCTTGAGTTCGGGGCAGCGTCGGGCCAAGAAATCGGACAGGCAGGCGTAGTTACCCTCCAGATAGGCCTTGAGCTGGGTGAGCCAGGCCTCGCCCCTCTCGTAGCAGGCGCGGGCAGCCACAAAGCCCATGGCGTTCATCTCGTCGTATCCCGTCTGGGCGATGGCCCGCTCGAAGCGGGCGCGCAGGTCGGGGTTGGGCACGAAGATGTTGGAGATCTGCAGGCCGGCGATGTTGAAGGTCTTGGTGGGCGAGGTGGCGATGAGGCAGGTGTCCAGGTACTCGGGGCCCAGCGTGGCCCAGGAGGTGTGGGTGAAGCCGGGGCGGGCGAAATCGGCGTGAATCTCGTCCGAGAAGACCACGCAGCCATGGGCCTTACAAATCCGGGCCATCTCGGTCAGCTCCCCGCGCGTCCACACGCGGCCCGAGGGGTTGTGGGGGTTGCAGAGGAGGAAGAGCTTGGCCTGGCTGCGCTCCAGCTCACGGTCGAAGGCCTCGAAGTCGATGCGGTAGGACCCGGCCGCGGGCGACCCCTCGGGCCGGTCGTAGACCAGGGGCGCGTTGGCGACAATGCGGTCGTTGGCCGTGATGACATTGGTGAAGGGGTAGTAGACCGGGCGCTGGATGAGGACCGCCTGGCCCGGACGGGAGAAGGCGCGGACCGCCTGAGCCAGGGAAAAGACGACGCCGGGGGTCTTGACCAGCCACTCTCGCCTGGGCGCCCAACCCTGGTGGCACCCAATCCAGGACAGGACGCTATCGTAGTAGGCCTCGTTGGGCACGCTGTAGCCAAAGATGCCGTGGTCCACACGCTCGTGCAGGGCGTCGATGGCCGGCCCCGGTATGCGCAGGTCCATGTCCGCCACCCACATGGGCAGCTCGTCGTCAGCATGGCCGCGGGCGGCCGCCAGGTCGTACTTATCGCACTCGGTGCCCTTGCGATCGATGATTTGATCAAAGTTGTAGACGGTCGGGTCGGGGGCTGTATCTGCCATGTGGATTGCGTCCCTCCTCACCCATAGACCCCATTAACAGGCCTGCCGGGGTGCGTCGCAGGTATATATTCTGGTTACCCATTTTTGCACGCCCACAAAGGAGGCAGCCACCGTGAAGGAAACATCCTTTGAAGAACAGACCCAACTCATCGCCGGGCTCGCAGGCATCGACCGTAAGGCAGGCAGCTCCCGCCGCATCCGCACCAACCTCGTCCACGGCTATGCCGAGGAAGACCCCGTCACCGGCTCCATGAACATGCCCGTCTACCTTTCCAGCACCTTCAGGCACCCGGGCTTCGACGGCTCCACCGGCTACTACTACAGCCGCGTGGGCAACCCCACCCGCCTGGAGCTGGAGAACACCATCTCCGTGCTCGAGGGCGGCACCAAGGCCTGGGCCATGAGCTCCGGCATGACCGTCATCGCCACCCTGCTCAAGCTCTTCGTCCCCGGCGACCGCTTCGTGGTGAGCGATGACCTCTACGGCGGCACCTACCGCATCTTCTCGGACATCTACGCCCGCTACGGCCTGTCCTTCGACTATGTGGACATGACCGACTTCGCCAAGACCGAGCCCTTGCTCAAGGGCGCCCGCGCCGTCTTCCTCGAGACGCCCACCAACCCCATGATGAAGGTCATCGACCTGGGGCGGATCTGCCAGGCCGCCCATGAGGCCGGCGCGCTGGTCATCGTGGACAACACCTTCCTCACGCCCTACTTCCAGCGGCCCTTTGACTTCGGCGCCGACATCGTGATTCACTCGGGCACCAAGTACCTGTGCGGCCACAACGACGTCACGGCTGGCTTTTTGGTCCTGCGCGAGCCCGAGCTCATCGAGAGCGTGTTCAACTACGCCATGTCCGAGGGCGGCTTCCTCTCCCCCGCCGACTGCTACCTCATGCTGCGCTCCATCAAGACCCTGTCCGTCCGCATGGACCGCGCCCAGGAGAACGCCCTGGCCATCTGCGACGTTCTCAAGCACAACAAGCACGTCACCGACGTCTACTACGTGGGCGACCCCGACCACCCCAGCTACGACCTGACCTGCCGCCAGACCGACGGCTTTGGCGCCATGATTTCGTTCAAGGTGGACTCCGAGGACCGCGTCCGCACCACGCTGGAAAACCTGCACGTGGTCTCCTTTGCCGAGAGCCTGGGCTCAGTCGAGAGCCTCATGACCTTCCCCTTCGACCAGACCCACGGCGCCGTGCCGCTTGAGATCCGCCAGGCCCTGGGCATCGACCGCCGCCTGCTGCGCCTCTCTGTGGGCATCGAGGATAAGCAGGACCTGATTGAGGACATCGAGCAGGCTCTCGACAGGTAGCGGGGCCTTTGCCGGCAAGCCGCCGACCCGCCCCACTTGGCCATCACGACCCCGCCAAGTGGGGTATACTTTTGCGAAGACCTACAAGCAAGGCCGGCTTTGCCCCCGTTTGCCGAGGTCAAGGCTGGTCCGTAGAAGTTGGGGGACCGTATGGACGCCAAGTACAAGAAGATATTTGTCTCCCTTGATGGCAGCGAGGCCCAGCAGGGCGTCTTGGCCCGCGCCGTCGAGATTGCCGCCATGATGCACGCAGACCTCTATGTGGGCCACGTCATCGACTCCACGCCCATGCAGGCCGCCGGCACCTACCCCGCCACCCTCATCCCCAGCCTGGAGAAGACCTGGGTGGACTCCATCCACGACCAAATCGAGGAGGCCGAGAAGATTGACGGCATCGGCTCCATCGTCGTGGACACCAAGGCCGGCCGCATCCGCGAGACCCTGCTGGACGAGTTCATCGACGTCATCAAGCCCGACCTGGTCATCTGCGGCGCCCGCGGCCTGTCCAACATCAAGTACGCCATCCTGGGCTCCATCTCCGCCTTCCTGGTGCGGTCCTGCGAGTGCGACGTGCTGATTGTCAAGTAGCCCCTGGTACGTCTGCCCGGCCCATAGGCAACAGGACGCGAACGAAAGCCCCGCCCGGACCTGAACGTCCGGACGGGGCTTTTCTGCGTCGCAGGTAGGCCGCCTAGCGCGAGGGTCTCCTGGCGTGAGGGTCCCCTAGCCTGAGGGCAACCTAGCGGGAGAGACTCTTGAGCAGGGCGTCGGTGGCCCGCCAGTCGGGCAGCTCGGCGTCCATGAGGGCGTAGAAGCGGGCGTTGTGGGAGGCCTCGAGCAGGTGGGTGAGCTCGTGGACCACGATGAGCTCCAGGCAGGGCTTGGGGTAGTGGACTAGGCTGAGCGAGAGGTTGACCTTGTGGGTGCGCACGTTGCAGGACCCCCAGCGCGTCTTGGTGTCATGGATGGCCAAGCCGCCCACCGAGACCCCCAGGCGGGGCTCCCAGGCGCGGACGAGGGTCAGGGCCTGCCTGAGGACCAGCCCGCGCAGGCTCTCGCGGACACAGGCCTCGGGGTTGCGGGCCAGGGTCTGGGGCCGAGGCGTGCGACCGATCTGGGCCAGGACTTCCTCCGGAGGCACCGGCTCTCCCCAGAGGAGGACCCGGCCGTCGGGCAGGATATGGCCCCCGTTGCGGCCGCCCTTGCCCTCCTGCGAGGGCTTTTGGGCCAGCATCGCCCGGCGTCTCTCAATCCAGCCTGCCTGCGAGAGGACGAAGCGCTCGACTGCCTCGGCGGCCATGGCCCGGGGGGCGCTGACCTCCACGGGACCCGAGGCCGTGCGGACCCGCAGGTAGGCACGGTTGATGTTCTTGCGGGTCAAGTCCACCTGATAGGGCCCCGCGATGAGCACCGACCGCGAGATGACCGCCCCGTGGCCGGCGCGCGTGCGGGCCCCGCCCGAGGAGCCCGCCACTAGTGGGCCTCGGCCCAGGAGGCGCCGGTGTCCACGGACACGACCAGGGGCACCCTGAGGGCGACGACGCCGGCCATCTCCTCGCTCACCATTGCGGACAGGGCCTCTACCTCGTCCTTGGGGCAGTCGAAGTCGAGCTCGTCGTGGACCTGGACAATCATCTGGGCCTTGAAGCCCTCGCGGGCCAGACGCCGCTGCACCCGCGCCATGGCAATCTTGATGATGTCAGCCGCCGACCCCTGCATGGGGTGGTTCATGGCTGTGCGGTCGCCGAAGGCCCTCAGCTGGGGGTTGTGGGAAAAGACGTCGGGCACGTGGCGGCGGCGGCCGAACATGGTCTGGACGTAGCCGTGGGCGTGGGCAAAGGCCACCAGGCTGTCAAGATAGGCCCTGACCTGCGGGAACTGCTCAAAGTACCGGTCAATCATCTCCTGGGCCTCGGCCATGGGGATCTTGAGCGATGCCGCGAGCCCAAAGGCCTGCTGGCCGTAGACGATGCCGAAGTTGACCGCCTTGGCCCGGCTGCGCATCTGGGGCGTGACCTGGGCGGGCACCACGCCGAAGACGCGGGCGGCCGTCTCGAGATGAAAGTCCTCGCCCTCGGTGAAGGCGGCTATCAGGCCCTCGTCGCCCGAGAGGTGGGCCAGGAGGCGCAGCTCAATCTGGGAGTAATCGCAGCCCAGGATGCAGGAGCGCTCGGGGTCGGCGGGGACAAAGGCCTGGCGGACCATGCGGCCCAGCTCGGAGCGGATGGGGATGTTCTGCAGGTTGGGGTCCGAGGAGGACAGGCGGCCGGTGGCCGTGACCGTCTGGTTGTAGGTGGTGTGGACCCGGCCGTCGCCGTGCTTCTCGGCCTCGCGAGGAAGGGCGTCCAGGTAGGTGGACTTAATCTTGGCCTTCTCGCGGTAATCGAGCACGTGCGCGACGATTGGGTAATCGACCGCCAGCTCCTCGAGCATCTTGGCGTTGGTGGAGATGAAGCCCGTGCGGGTCTTCTTCATGCCCTTGCGCACCGGGATGCGGACCTGCTTGTCCTCGTCGAAAAGGACGTGGGAGAGTTGCATGGGCGAGTCGATGTTGAACTCCTCGCCCGCCTCCTCAAAGATCTGCCGGGACAGGTCCTCAATCTGGGCCGCGAGCTGGTCGGAGAGCTGGGACAGGCGCTGCCTGCTCACCGTCATGCCCGCCCGCTCCAGGGCCACCAGGACCGGTACCAGGGGCATCTCCACCTCGGTAAAGCACCGCCAGGCCCCCTCAGCCTCCATGCGGGCACGTAGGACCTGGGCGAGGGACAGTGCCGCGGCGGCACCGGCGGCCAGGGCCCGAGCCTGCTCGCCCTCAGTCGCCCCCTCCCCCACAGCCGGCAGGGCAAAGGGCAGGAAACACCCGGCGATGGCCTCACGGCTGTAGTCCTTGCGGTTGGAGTCCAGCAGGTAGGCGCCCACGCTCACGTCAAAGAGGCCCGCCGGGTCGAGTGAGGCGAGGTCGAGGGCGGCAGGCTCGCAGGAGTCCACCGGCACCAGGCGCTGCAGGTCGGCCTTGATGTCGAAGGAGACCACGCGCCCCTTGGTGAAGACCTCCCCCAGCATCCGCCCGACCTCGTCCGCGCCGGAGAAGCGAAGAATACGGCAGGCCTGGTCGGCCGCATGGCCCGAGGCCGCGACGGGGACCTGCCGGCCGTCCTCGCCCGTGCCGTGGCCGGGGTCGTCCATGATCAAACCGCTTCCCAAGGCCACGTAGGCCTGCAGGTCGTCGTCCAGGTCAAAGAGGAGGTCCTGTTTGGCCGACCCCCGGCCCCCGTCCACCAGAAGGCCCAGCCAGGGGGCCTGGCCGGCGCTCAGGGCCTTGTCCAAGCTGGCCCAGGCCCCCTCGCCCTCGAGCAGGTCGTCTGCCAGGTTGGGGCCTGCGGGACCCGCGGGACTTGCCGGGGTTCCCGTGGCGCCAGCGCTGCCCGGGGCGTAGGCCAGGACGCGCTGGGCTAGGCGGGTAAAGCCCAGCTCGTCAAAGGCCCGCCGCAGCTCGTTGGGGTCAAAGCCGGGCCAGACAGCCGCCTCGGGGTCCAGGGTCACCGGGGCCGTTCGCTCGATGGTGGCAATCTTGCGCGACACCAGGGCGTCGTCCTCATGGGCCCGCAGGTTCTCGCCCATCTTGCCCGCTATCTCGGCGTCGTGGGCCAGGACCTCATCGAGCGAGCCGTACTGGACGATGAGCTGGGAGGCCTTCTTGGGACCTATGCCCGGCACGCCGGGAATGTTGTCCGAGGTGTCGCCCTTGAGGCCGTAATAGTCGGGCACCAGCCTGGGCGTGACGCCGGAATAGAGCTCAGTCACGGCTGCCGGGTCCAGGACCACGACCTCGGAGACGCCCTTCTTGGTGTTGACGATGCTCACGTGGTCGGTGGCCAGCTGGTAGACGTCGCGGTCGCCCGAGACCAGGAGCATGTCCAAGCCCATAGCCTCGCCCTGGGTGGCCAGGGTGCCCAGGATATCGTCGCCCTCCCAGCCCTCGGCCTCGAAGACCGGGACGCCCATGGCATGCATGAGCTCGCGGATCATGGGGAACTGCTGGGCCAGGACCGGATCGGTCGGTGGCCGCTGGGCCTTGTACTGGGGCAGCTGGGCCATCCGGCGCATGGGCTTGCCCTTGTCAAAGGCGCAGACAATGCCGTAGGGGTGGAAGGTCTCCACCAGTTTGAGGAACATGGAGACAAAGCCGAAGAGGGCCCCGGTGGGCCGCCCGTCAGGCGCGCTCATGGTGGGCGGGATGGCGTGGAAGGCCCGGTGGAGGAGGGAGTTGCCGTCAATGACCGCGACGAGTCGGCGCTGGGTCCCGCCCTCCTCTTCCCTCTCGGCTGCCTGTCCCTTGGTCTGGTCCGCCATAACCTTCCCCGATTCTGCCTGAGTGCCGGCCGTCAGTTTGCCTTTGCCCCCATTATGCCTTTGCGAGCCCCGCCGGGCATGCTCGCCGCCGAAGCGACCCTTGTGACGCGAAATTATCTGATAGCAAAATCAACCGACACAAGACGGTTCGAAACCCGTAACATAAAGCCACTAGGGTATACATCGTTGGAAAAGGCCGCCCGGCCCCATGTCGCGTGCGGCCCGCCGAGCCCATCTAAACCCGCGCCCACGCGGGAGGAAGAAGGTTCGTCTATGGCTGAGAACCCGAGCGGCTACTACGGCTGCAAAGTGTTCAACGAGAGCGTGATGCGCGACCGTCTGCCCAAGCCCACCTACAAGGCCATGCTGGCCACGCTCCACGAGGGGGCGCCCCTGCACATCGACGACGCCAACGTCGTCGCCCATGCCATGAAGGACTGGGCAATCGAGCAGGGGGCCACCCACTACACCCACTGGTTCCAGCCCCTCACCGGCATCACCAGCGAGAAGCACGACTCCTTCCTCAACCCCGACGAGGGCAGCGGCGCCATCATGAGCTTCTCCGGCAAGGAGCTGGTCCAGGGCGAGCCCGACGCCTCGAGCTTCCCTTCGGGCGGCCTGCGCTCCACCTTCGAGGCCCGCGGCTACACGGCCTGGGACCCCACCAGCCCCGCCTTCATCAAGGATGAGGTCCTCTGCATCCCCACCGCCTTCATCTCCTACACGGGTGAGTCCCTGGACAAGAAGACCCCGCTCCTCCGCTCCATGAGGGCCCTGTCTGACCAGGCCAAGCGCGTCCTGCGCTTCTTCGGCCGCGAGGTGCCCGTCGTCAAGACCACCGTCGGCGCCGAGCAGGAGTACTTCCTCGTCAAGGAGGAGGACTTTGCCAAGCGCCCCGACCTCATCCTGTGCGGCCGCACCCTCTTCGGCGCCCCGCCCGCCAAGGGCCAGCAGCTCCAGGAGCACTACTTTGGCGCCATCCGTCCCACGGTCAACGAGTTCATGAAGGAGCTCGACACCCGCCTGTGGGAGCTGGCCGTGCCCGCCAAGACCAAGCACAACGAGGTCGCCCCCGCCCAGCACGAGCTCGCGCCCGTGTTCGAGGAGGCCAACGTCGCCATCGACCACAACCTGCTCACCATGGAGCTCATGAAGCTCCTGGCCAGCCATCACGGCCTGGTCTGCCTCGAGCACGAGAAGCCTTTCGACGGCATCAACGGGAGCGGCAAGCATAACAACTGGTCCATCTCCACGCCCGACCAGAACCTGCTCGACCCGGGCGACACCCCCGAGGAGAACCTGCAGTTCCTGGTCTTCCTGACCGCCATCATCGAGGCCGTCGACGAGTACCAGGACCTGCTCAGGCTCTCCACCGCCTCCCCCAGCAACGACCACCGTCTGGGTGCCAACGAGGCGCCGCCGGCCATCGTGTCTATCTTCCTGGGCGACCAGCTTAACGCCATCGTCGAGGCCATCATCGAGGGCACACCCTACAGCTCGCACGACAAGGAACGCATGAGCCTGGGCGTCCCGGTCCTGCCTGACCTGTCCAAGGACTCCACCGACCGCAACCGCACCTCGCCCTTTGCCTTCACCGGCAACAAGTTCGAGTTCCGCATGTGCGGCAGCCGCCAGAACCTGTCCGATCCCAACACGGTCCTCAACACCGCCGTCGCCAAGTCGCTCAAGGCCTTTGCCGATGCCCTTGAGGGGTCTGAGGACTTCGAGGCTGACGCCATGGTCTACGTCAAGAAGACCCTGACCGCCCACCAGCGGATTATCTTCAACGGCGACGGCTATGCGGACTCCTGGAAGGACGAGGCTGCCAAGCGCGGCCTGTCCAACCTGCCCACCACGGTCGACGCGGCCCAGGCCCTGCTCGAGGAGAAGAACATCTCCCTCTTCGAGGAGTTTGGCGTTCTGTCCCGCGCTGAGGTCCAGAGCCACTATGAAATCAAGCTCGAGCAGTACAGCAACATCATCAACATCGAGGCCAACACCATGCTGGACATGGCCAACGAGCTCTACATCCCGGCGGTGAACGGCTATGCCGGCGACGTGGCCAGCAACGTGGCCATGAAGCAGGACCTGGGCGTGACCTGCAAGGGCGAGACCAGGCTGCTCCAGCGCCTGGCCGAAGGTGCCGACGCTATCAGCGAGGCGACTAGCGTCCTCAACAACGCCCGCCAGGACATGATGGCCATCGGCAACTTCTACGAGCGTGCCATCGCCTGCCGCGACAAGGTCCTGCCGGCCATGGACAAACTGCGCACCACCGTCGACGCCATGGAGTACGTCACCAGCGCCGACTACTGGCCCGTGCCCGGCTACAACGACATTCTCTTCTACCTGTAAGGC
>CAZEAF010000020.1:6458-7866 GCA_964510125.1 uncultured Coriobacteriaceae bacterium | reverse complement strand
AGCGCGGCGACTTGTTTGCCTTCATCGGCTTGACGGCTTTCTGGCCGTTCCTGACGGTCTACATGTTTGTGCACGAGTGGGTCCCTGCCGACGTCCTGCCCGGCATCGCCCACACTTTTGCTATGGATTATTCGCTTGTCCTGACGATTATCTTTCTTGTCATATTCTTTTTGAGAAACAAGCTTTCAAAGATTTTATCCAACAACATCGCCCTCGGCATCATCGGCCTGTTGGGGGCCGTGGGCACCGCGATGGTGTCCGGCTCCCAGTCGAACCACACGGCCGCGGGGGCCGTCGTCGCCATCTTGGGCATGCTGCTCATGGCCTGTTTCGTGGCCGGCTACGTCGTTGCCTGGGGCATCCGCCTCCAGCGGCTCGGCAGTCCGACCCGCGTCCTGCTCATCGGCCTTTTCTCGTCCGTGGCCTGCCGGATTCTAGCCTGCATCTACTGGTGCCTGGGCTTTGACCAGTCCATCCTCTTCATCGTGCGCCCCGTCATTGCCGCGCTGGCCTTCATCCTCATGGCCCCCAGAGACACCAAGGAGGCAAGTCCCGCCGGCCAGGACGCGGCCTGCCTGCTCAAAAGGCTCCCCTGGGCGGCGATTGTGCCCACGGTCTTGTTGCTCTTCTTGGTCTCCGTCCTGGCCCAGCTGCTCAACGGCTTCGACGTTGGCAGTATGGTCTGGCTCGAGCACATCGCCAACGCGGGCGTCATCACACTCTCCACCTGCCTCATCGCCCTGTTCGTGGCGCGCGGCAAAGAAGGCGGGGGCTTTACCCTGCTCTCCAGTGCAATCTTCTCCGCCTGCGCCTTGGCCCTCGTGGCCGTCTTCTTCCTGCCGGGGCTGGTGGCCGACGTGACCTTTGTCGAACGCGCCCTGCTCGTGGTGTGGCTGTGGGCCCTCTTTGCTGAGGCGACCATGCGGGCCCATCTCAACCCCCTGCTCACCTATCCCCTCTTTGGCATCCTGGGCGTCTCGCTCATGGGAATCCGCTTCTTTGACCACGCGGCCATCATCGAGCTCGTCCTCCAAAGTGGCTTCTTCGCCCAGATTCTTGCCGTGCTCGCCTGTGCGGTCTCCATCGCCGTGGTCGTGATTGTCAGCCTCTCTTCCGTGCGGCGCTCCGCCGACAGCAAGGCGGACTCCCAGGACCATGTGCGCGGCTTCTGCGAGCGCGCGTGCGCGGGGGCGGGCCTGTCCGAGCGCGAGCTTGAGATTGTGACCCTGACCTACCGGGGCAAGAGCGCGCGCGTCATCGGCGACGAGCTGAGCATCTCCGAGTACACGGTCAAGAACCACCTGGCCCGCGCCTACCGCAAGATGGGCATCCACTCCAAGCAGGAACTCATCTCCTATATCGACGGCATGCGGTAGGCCCTCATCGGCCCTGCTCCCCCTCATCCCCC
>CAZEAF010000020.1:4214-6358 GCA_964510125.1 uncultured Coriobacteriaceae bacterium | reverse complement strand
TCGACCTCCCTAGCTGGCCTGATTACTTTCGTACTAAACGCATATAGGGCACGTTTGGCAACTATCGCGGTGCATGCCCCTCTGGGATAACAGGTGTGTCCCGGAACCGCAGGCGCGGTTTCACACACAATCTGGAGGGAGATTTGTATGGACAGCTGCAAGTCAGCTTGGCAGGAGTCCGCAGGCAAGGTGACCCGTCGTAGCTTCATCGCAGGCGCAGGCGCCGTGGCGGGGGCCGCCTTCATCGCAGGGGCAAGGGTAGCGAGCGCCGCCGAGGCCGCAGGCGAGTCCGCGCAGGCGGGCGCCTCGGACGCCGACAGCATCGAGAAGGTCCCGGTGGAGTCCGGCAAGACCACCGCCGAAGGCACCGCCAAGTCAATCTATCCCGACGTCCCGGCCCCCTATGCCGAGAACACCACCACCTCGCTGGGCCAGAGCGTGCTCGTCGAGGACAACTACCTGCCCGAGGTCCCCGCGCCCGAGCAGACCTCCTACGAGTGCGACGTGCTCGTGGTCGGGTGCGGCTGGGCCGGCCTGCACGCGGCGCTGACCGCCCACGACGCCGGCTCCAACGTCATCGTCCTCGACAAGGGCCGCCCTGGCTTCTCGGGCTTGTCCCCCTTCTCGCAGGGCGCTACCTACTTCCTCCCCGATTTCGACGACCGCGAGGGCTGCTACCTCGCCATGCAGAAATCCAGCGAGTACTGCTCCAACCTCAACTACTTCAACCTCTGGCTTGACGAGTCCGCCATGGTCGTGCAGCAGAACGCCGACCTCGGCCTTATGGAGACCTACCCCACCGCCACGCAGACCGGCTACTGGGACGCCTGGGACCCGCGCGGCTATCGCATGGCCAACCTGGAGAAGATGCGCCAGAACAAGTGGCTGCCCATCCTGCAGGACCGCGGCATCACCGTCGTCGAGCACACCATGCTGGTCGACATCACGACCAACGAGGCCGGCGCGGTCACTGGCGGCGTGGCCATGCATGTGAAGAGCGGCACCTTCATCACCATCTCCGCCAAGTCCGTGGTCCTGTGCACCGGCACTGGCTCCATGAAGTCGACGGGCTATCCTACCTCGGAGGACACCTTCGACGGTGAGTACATCTGCTACAACCACGGCCTTGAGTTCGTGGGCAAGGAGTTCGACGACTTCCACCAGACGGCCTCCTACGCGCCCGGCAACTACTTCTATGACAACACCTGGGAGTACTGCGAGAACATGAGCGGGTCGGCCATCGGCGCCACGGTCGACTCGGTGGACGAGTACACCAAGAAGAAAATGAACTCCAAGACCAAGTACCGCCTGGCCTCCGTGCTCGAGGGCCTAGCGCCCCAGGCCGGCAACACCTGGCAGAGCGCTTTCACCGGCGCCACGACGATTATCACCAACGAGTACGGCCAGACCGACCCGCGCAACACCGGCTACACGCGATCCAAGGAGCGCGTGCGCGACGTCTTTGGCGCGGCCCCTGGCATGAACAGCCAGCTCAGCTGCGGTGTTTTCTGCGGCTGGGACGACACCGAGGGCAAGACGTCCCTGCCCGGCCTCTATGTCGCCGGCAACGGCATCTACGGCTCCATGATCAACGGCTCGGTGTTCAACGTCCAGACCAACCACCCCTGCTGCTGCATCATGGGCAACCACGCAGGCCAGGCCGCAGCCGACTATGCCGCCGGCGTCGAGCAGCCCGTGCTGGACGAGGCCCAGACCCAGGCCATCATCGATGACGCCATTGCCCCCACCAAGCGCGAGAAGGGCATCGACCCCAACCTGGTCATCGAGAAGCTCCGCAACATCATGGTCGATGCCGGCGTGCACATCGTGAAGTCCGAGAAGTCGCTCACGGCCGCCCTCATGCAGGTCGAGCTCATCCGTGACTACGAGCTGCCCCAGCTCATGGGCTACACCGGCCACGACCTGCGCCTCTGCCTTGAGGCCCGCCACAAGTGCCTGTCCGCCGAGATGAAGCTGCACGCCAACCTCTTCAGGACCGAGAGCCGCGGCATGCACTACCGCGCCGACTTCCCCTTCCACGACGACGAGGCCTGGCTGTGCCACGTGGGCGTGTACAAGGACGAGAACGGGGCTGTGGCCTGCGAGAAGATCGAGTACCCGGACGAGTGGAAGGGCGATGTGAC
>CAZEAF010000020.1:0-4114 GCA_964510125.1 uncultured Coriobacteriaceae bacterium | reverse complement strand
ATCAACGCCTGCATCGGCTGCCACAACTGCGTGGACATCTGCCCGATGGACGTCTTTTACTTTGACGAGACCACCCAGAAGTCGGTCATCGTGTACCCGGAGAACTGCCAGAGCTGCGCCCAGTGCTACCTGAACTGCCTCGGCGACTCGATCACCATCGTGGACACCGCCTTCGAGTTCTCCCCCGTCCCCGCCCGCGGCCTGCGGACCTTCCCCCAGTTCGTGCCCCAGGAGGAGGCCACGGCCAGCTCGTCGGCCGCCGACGCGGCAGGCGCCAGCAACTCCGGCGCCGCCGACGCGCTCAAGTCGGCGTAAGCGCGCGAACTCGACAGATCCTGCGAGGTAGGGAGGCTGCCAGGCCCGGGTCTGGCAGCCTCCCTTTGTTATATGACGCCCTTACTTGGCCTGGGAAATGGCATTCTGGACCGCCAGCTGGAGCGCAGCGGTGGTCAGCGTGCAGCCCGTGATGCCGTCGACGTCGGGCGAGCCGGCCTCGACCATGGCGTCGGCCAACTGCTGGACGTAGCGGCCGCCGTACTCGGGGGTCTCGGACTCCTGGACAATCTCGATAGCGGTGATCTTGCCACCCTCATAGGTCACCTTAACGACCATCTCGTCGCCCATGCCAGCCGTGCTGGTGCCCAGATACTCGTTTTCACCAAGCTCGACCTCGGGGGTCTGGGCAGGCTCGTCGGACTCCTGGCCAGGCTCGAACTGGATGTCCTCCTCGACCTTCTCGGCAGGCGCGTAGGCCTCGAGCTCGTCCTTGGGAGCAGCCGCATTGGTGCCGGCGATGCGGCCAAAAATCAGGCACTCAGCCAGGTTGCCGCCCGAGTTGTACTGGAAGACGGTGATGCCGCCCAGTTCGCCCGCGCTGAACAGGTGCGGAATCGGCTCGCCCTCGGGGTCGACGACCTCGGCGTTCTCATTGCGCTTGGGGCCGCCCTGGGTATTCAGGACACCAGGCGCGAACTCGGCGGCATAGTACTTCTGGCCGTCAAAGGCGCGCATGGACTCGGGATTGCGGTTGAACTTGTAGTCGCGACCCTGCTCCACGAAGAAGTTGAAGTCGCTGATGGTCCGAGCCAAGATTTCAGGGTCGGCGCCGATAATCTCGGCCAGCTCCTCAGGGGTGTCTGCAGAGACAATCTTGTCCTCGCGGCCCTCCTTGAAGCAGCCGGCGGCCTTGAGCTCGTCGTACTCTGCCTGGTCGAAGACGATGTGCGGGGCCCAGTTGGCAACGGGCATGCGCCACACACCGTTGGAGTAGACATGGCCGTGACGGTGGGAGGCGTTCTCGTCCACAAAGCGGTCGCCGTCGTCACCGACCAGGATGATGCTGCCGACGCCGTACTCACCGCTCTCAAGCGAGTGGTTGGAAACTCCGCCGCCGTCCTTGGGCGTGAACTCGAACTGGAGGCGATGACCCTCGTCAGCTGCCCAGGCGTTGCCAGCAAGGATGCCAATGGACTCGTAGGCGGCCATATGGGTGAGATCTGCGCCCACCTCGAGGCCGATGCGAACGCCGTCGCCCTTGTTGTTGAGGGTACCGAAGGGCGTCAGCTTGGCGCAACCCAGATAGTTCTGGATCATCTCCTTGTTGTTCTCAAAGCCGCCGCAGGACAGGACCACGCCGTTCTTGGCACGAACGAGGACCTTCTTGCCGTCGCGCTCAATCTCGGCGCCCACGATGGTCTTGGTGGCGGGGTCCTGGACCAGGTGCTTGATGGGCGACTCATACCAGACGTCGATGGCGTCGAGACGGGCGGTAACCGCAGCCTTGACCAGCTTCCACAAGCCGGAGTCGAACATGCCCGCGTGGACGAAGGACATGTAGATGGTTTGGCCGGCCTCAATCTCGGGGTACTCCGGGGTGACCGAGGACGCGCCGGGGGCCAGCTGCCACTGGTCCTCCTTGGCCGCGCCCAGATACTCCAGGATGTCCGGAATCTCGTACTCGCCCTGGGCGTAGGTCTTGAGCAGGGCCTCGTCCTGGTCGAAGTGCCAGGCAAGGCCGTCGTTGTAGTACTCAAAGGCCTTGTCGGGGTCCTCGGCGCTGCAGGCCATCTGGGCCGCCAGGCGGCTGTTGCCACCCTCTTCGCCCTCGGGGGCGACGTCGACGAGCAGGACGCGGGCGCCGTTATCGGCAGCGTAGACAGCAGCGGTACCGCCAGCGGCGCCAAAGCCGGCCACGACGACATCGTACTCGGCGTTCCAGGCCACGGTGTCCGCAAAGGTGTAGGAGGCCTGCTCGGCAGCGTGCGCGTAGGTGGTGTAGCCGCCTGCGGCGACAGCGCCCGTTGCGGCAAGGCCGGTGGCCGCGCTCTTGACGAAGGTCCTTCTGTCGAGCTCCATTCTGAATCCCCTTTCGTTCGCAGCCCTGCGCATGGGCACGCCCCTTGCGTGCTTCCGCGCGGGCTCGGTGGACGAGTCCGATTGTGGCCGGAGCCCCAGGGTTTATCATCGGCCAAAGGAATTATTCGGAGCTCTGCGGCGGCGTTTTCCGAATATCGGACGTTTGGGTTATAGACAGGTCTGCGAGCAGAACCGGGACTCTGACCTCCTTAGAGGTTGCCGGTTGCAGCCTCTGCCAGAACGCCACGCCAGTAACTCGTTGACGTCTCCAGGACGCTTGGCAGCTCGAAGGGGGAAGGCGCATGCTTGCATCCAAGCCCGACCAGGCCCGAGGGACAGGTGGGAGCTTTGACTGGATCCTCGTCACAGGCTCCTCGCTCTATTGGGCGGGCGTCCTGCTCATGTTCCTCTTTCCTGGCTCCACGCAATACACCTCGACCGCCGGGTTTATCCTGGGCAAGCTCACCACTTACTCCATCCTCGCCGTCTGCTCTGTTGTTGGCTTTTTGGCGCCCGTAGTCTTTTCGAGCGACAGGGGCAGGAGGGCGATTGGCTTAGCCGCGCTGGTCTCCTTGGTCGCAAACCTCCTCATCTCAGTTCCTGCCATTGGATTGCATGTCGCTCTCTTCGTCCGCGTGATGGTCAGTTTTATGCGGGTCTTTGCCATCGCCATGCTCATGATTCTGTGGGGATTTGCCTTTGCGTCTCTGGACAAGAAGGCTGCCTCGTGCAACGTTACCCTCTCCGCCCTTTGCACCGTCTGTGTCGTCCTTGTGGGATCTTTTCTCTGCAAGGTCATCCCCGCAGCTCAGGACTTAAGCCTTTCCTCGGCGATTGGTTCTGTGCTGCTGATTCCCCCGACCCTGCTCGTCGTTGCCGACCGTGTGCGCTTTATCTCCCATCATCGCGACAGGGTCCCAGCCTCCCAAGGCGGCTCGTTAGCCCCCTTTATCTTCACACGTGCCGCTTTTGGCCTGGCTCTCGGAGTTTGTCTGGTGCTCGTGTCCTCCCTTGAGACGGACGCCTCCTCTTCGCGGCTCCTTGTGCTCGATCTCGCCCTCACCCTTCTGGGCATCGCATTGCTCTCGAGGGGGCAGGGGGAGCCTTACTCCCTTCACCCTGCCATCATCGCGCTGGCGGTTATGGGCCTCTATCTGCCTTTTCTTCAACAAGGGCTCAGCTCGGCTGTTGAGGCGTCCGCAGCGCTGGTCTGGCTGGTCTGGTCCATGCTCTCAGCCGTGCAGCTGTCCGACCTCAAAGAACGGCTCGGCATGAGCGAGCTCAGGGTCTGTCTGGTGGACAAGCTGGCTCTCAACGTCTCTGTCATCGTTGGTATCGCCCTTGGGCCTGTGATTGGATGGGTCGCCGACGCTGCCGACGGAGCCGCCCTCGCCGTCGGCGTCTCCTCGCGCGAGATTGTCATCCTGGCCATACTCGGAACCCTGACGGTGACGGCCGTCTACCAGATGGCCCGACTCGTCGAAGCCCGAAGCGAGGACGCCCTGCATGAGCAGGTGGCGCGGAATCGGGAGCAGCGCGCAGCCGAGCTCCTGGGTTCTATGGCGCAGGAGTTTGGGCTCACCCCGAGGGAGCGCGAGGTCCTCGGCATGCTGGCAGAGGGCTATACGAGGTCCTATATCAGCGCCAAGCTCAACGTCTCGGACGGGACGGCCAAAGCCCATGTGGCTCATATCTATGCCAAGCTCGGCGTCCACCGGCGAGACGAGCTCCTCAAGCTCATCGAGGGCAAGGTCTAGCG
>CAZEAF010000019.1:0-23069 GCA_964510125.1 uncultured Coriobacteriaceae bacterium | reverse complement strand
TACGCCCTGATACACCCCACAAGTACTCTTACCAGGGAAAAAGTGTTGGGAATGTGAGCACATCTTAGTGGCCCGGGTGCCCTGTTGACAGGGTGGGTGGTGTCCCGTAACATGCACTCTCGCGTTGCAGGTGACTGTGACAAGCGTTGGGATATCGTCTAACGGTAGGACAGCGGATTCTGGTTCCGTCAATGGGGGTTCGATTCCCTCTATCCCAGCCATGTGGTCGGCCCCGTCGTCTAGCGGTCTTGGACGCCGCCCTCTCAAGGCGGAGATCACCAGTTCGAATCTGGTCGGGGCTACCAGCTTTTTCCATGGGCACTCGCTGCCCATCATATATGGCCCCGTCGTCTAGCGGTCTTGGACGCCGCCCTCTCAAGGCGGAGATCACCAGTTCGAATCTGGTCGGGGCTACCAAACGCAAACAGGCCGGGGAGAAATCCTCGGCCTGCTCTTGTATGAAAGGCTGAGTGCTGGGTTCTCCCAGCTAGGAGCGTAGGAGATATGGCAGAAAACAAGGATGCCGACGCGCGGGCTGCAACAGCAGCGATTGATGAGGGCGTCAAAGCGGGAAGACGCAAACCCAAGTCCCTCCTCTCCCGCTTCCTCGCCTACTACCGGCCGGTGCGGGGCCTCTTCGTTGCCGACTGCCTCTGCGCCATCGCGGTCGCGGGTATCGACCTGGTCTTTCCCCAGCTCCTGCGCTGGCTGACCCGCGGGCCCTTCACCCAAGGTCCCGAGGCGGTCATAAGCGTGCTGGCACCTTTGGCCGCGGGTCTCATCGCCATGTACCTGGTCCGCTTTGCCTGCAAGTACTTCGTCACCAGCTGGGGTCACATCATGGGCGCCCGCATGGAAAGCGAAATGCGCCGGGACCTCTTTGACGCCTACGAGCGCCTGAGCGTGTCCTACTACGACCGGCACAAGACCGGCGACCTCATGAGCCGCCTGGTCAACGACCTCTTCGACATAAGCGAGACGGCCCATCACGGCCCGGAGTTCCTCCTCATCGGGGCTGTGGAAGTGATTGGGGCCTTTGCCATCCTGCTCACCGTGGACGTGCCGCTCACCGTGGCCCTCGTCCTCATCACGGCCCTGCTTGTCTGGTACAACTACGTGGCCAACAAGCGCATGCAGGCCGTCTACAGCGAGAACCGGGTCCGCATCGCCGGGGTCAACGCGCGGCTGGAGGATTCGCTGGCCGGCATCCGGGTGGTCAAGGGCTTTGCGGCCGAGGGGCTGGAGCGGGGCAAGTTCGCGCGTGCAAATGAGGCCTACTTGGACTCCAAGGAGCGCATGTACCAGGTCATGGGCCGCTACCAGGCAGCCATCGCTCTCATGCTGGGTGCCCTCTACACGGCCATCGCCGTCTTCGGTGGCTGGCGGATTGCCCAAGGCCAGCTCGATGCCGTGGACCTGGCCACCTACGCCCTGTATGTGACGCTGTTCGTGACCCCCATCACCAACATCCTCAACTTCACCGAGACCTTCCAGAAGGCTTTGGCAGGCTTTCGCAGGTTCTGTGAGATTGTGGACACCGTGCCCGAGGTCCGCGACGCGGCCAATGCCAAGCCCCTGCAGGTCACGCGAGGGGCCGTCTCCTACCACGACGTGAGCTTCTCCTACAACGAGGGCGAGGAAGTCCTGCGGGGCATGGACCTGGACATCGCGCCCGGCGAGACCATCGCCCTAGTGGGGCCCTCGGGCGGCGGCAAGACCACGACCTGCGCCCTGCTCCAGCGCTTCTACGATGTGGATAGGGGCTCCATCCAGATTGACGGCCAGGACGTGCGCGCCGTGACCCAGAGGAGCCTGCGCGAGGCAATCGGCATGGTCCAGCAGGACGTCTACCTCTTTGACGGGACCGTGGCCGAGAACATCGCCTATGGCAGGCCCGACGCCACGCCCGGACAAATCCGCGACGCTGCCGCCAAGGCCAACATAGCCGATTTCATCGAGGGCCTGCCCGAGGGCTACGAGACCCAGGTGGGGGAGCGAGGCGCGCGCCTGTCCGGCGGGCAGAAGCAGCGAATCGCCATCGCCCGGGTCTTCCTCAAGGACCCGGCCATCCTCATCCTGGACGAGGCAACCTCAGCCCTGGACAACGAGAGCGAGGCGGCGGTGCAGGAGT
Source organism: uncultured Coriobacteriaceae bacterium (assembly GCA_964510125.1). Lineage (GTDB taxonomy): Bacteria > Actinomycetota > Coriobacteriia > Coriobacteriales > UMGS124 > CAIFEU01. The sequence continues at coordinate 20,938 of CAZEAF010000019.1, read as the reverse complement.
CGCTCGTTCGCCTTTCCGCAGGCAGGACCACCATCGTCATCGCCCACCGCCTCTCGACCATCCGCGGCGCCGACGAGATAGCCACGGTCGAGGGGGGCCGGGTCGTGGAGCGGGGCACCCACGAGGAGCTCCTGGCCCGCGGCGGCACCTACGCCCATTACTGCCGCATACAGTTCGGCGGCGAGGAATAAGAAACGACCCCACCGGGTGCGCGGCGGGGCCGTCAAGCTGCAAACATGTGTGACTCCGGTGCGGGGCCAGCCGGTTCAGGAGGCCGCAGGGTTTCGGCCGGAGCGCGCCCGCCCTCCAGCTAAGCCTAGTCCTTGGCCAGGGGAAGAGCGCGATCGATGCGGGCCAGGGTCTCCTCGCGGCCCAGCAGGACCATGGACTCGGACAGGGGCGGGGAGACCTGGTTGCCGCACTCGGCCACGCGCAGGGCCTGGAAGACCTTGCGCTTGCCCGCACCGAGCTGGTCGGGCAGGGGCTCCAGGGCGGCATCGATATCGGCCACGGTCCAAGCGTCGGCGGCCAGGGCCTCCAGGGCGGCGCGTACGGCGACCAAGACGGGGCGGACACCCTCCTTGGACAGGTTCTTCTCCACGGACTTCTCGTCCATGGTCAGGTTCTCGCCCTCAAAGAGGAAGCGGGCCTTGTCCACGACGTCGAAGGTGTGGGTGGTGCGGGGTTTGAGGATGCTGGACAGCAGGTCGTACCAGCTGGGATTGCCCTCGTAGGAGCCCGCGTCCACCAGGCCCGCCCGGGCCAGCTCGGGGACGAGGACGCTGGTGGAGAAGTCCTGGTCGGTCATGGCATTCAGATACTCGCCGTTCATCCACTCCAGCTTCTTCTCGTCAAAGACGGTGGGGTTCTTGGAGATACGGTCGAGGGAGAACTCGTGGCAGATGCGCTCAGGCGGGATGAGGGTGGTCTCGCCGTCGAGCGACCAGCCGAGAAGGGCCAGGTAGTTGACCATGGCCTGGGGCAGGTAGCCGCGGTCGCGGTACTCCTCCACGCTCGTGGCGCCATGGCGCTTGGACAGCTTCTTGCCGTCGGGGCCCAAAATCATGGACAGGTGGGCGAAGACGGGTACCTTGTAGCCCAGGGCCTCGTAGACCAGGACCTGGCGGGGCGTGTTGGAAAGGTGGTCGTCACCGCGGATGATGTGGGTCATGCCCATCTCGCCGTCGTCGACCACGGTGGCGAAGTTGTAAGTAGGCGTCCCGTCGCTGCGGAGCAGGACCATGTCGTCCATGTCGCGGGGGTCGAACACTGCATCGCCGTGGACGACGTCGTGCACCACGATGGGGCCGTGGTCATCGGGCACGCGCAGGCGCCACACGTGGGGCTCGCCGGCGTCGATGCGGGCCTGGGCCACGCGGGGGTCGAGGTCGCGGCAGGTTCGCTGGTAGCCCTGGAAGGAGTCGCCGCGGTCGTGGGCCGCTTGGCGCGCGGCCTCGAGCTCCTCGGCCGTGCAGAAGCAGGGGTAGACGTTGCCCGAGGCGATGAGGCGTCTGACGGCGTCCTGGTAGATGGAGAGGCGCTGGGTCTGGAAGTAGGGGCCCGTGTCGCCGCCCACCTCGGGGCCCTCGTCCCAGTCAAGGCCCAGCCACTTGAGCGAGCGCAGAATCTGGTCGGTGTTGGCCTGGGTGGACCGCTCGGGGTCGGTGTCGTCGATGCGCAGGACGAAGGTGCCGCCCGTGGCGCGGGCAAAGGCCCAGTTGTAGATTGCCGTGCGTGCTCCGCCGAGGTGCAGAAGCCCCGTGGGTGACGGCGCGAAGCGCACGCGTACCTGCTCGCTCAAGATATGCCTCCGATTCTTCAGATGACGCACAATCCTGTTAGTATAGGCGTACGTTTTTGCTTGGCATGTGACGCTCTTGCGGTTTGTCACCAAGCGGCATGCGGCGGGTGTCAGGCAGACGTAGACTTTTCCCATCTCGTCAAGAGGGGGAGGAAGGGCCCGGCGCGAGCCCCGCCTGACCGACCCGCTCGGGCATCAGGGACCGAGCCCTAGGACGCCCCGGCAACCATCCGCAAGGAACGGTGCCAATTCTCGGCAGCCCCGCGCAGTCGCACATGGCGCGCAGGCTGGAAGACGGGGGATTGAGGGACACCTTCTTACCCCTTGCACATGACGTCAGCAGGGGGATGCCCCTGCGCCATCGGCGCTTCGCGCCACAAGAAGGAGGTGCCCGTCTTGGGCTCTCATCACAGCAGGGATTTCCTCTTCACCTCGGAGTCTGTCACCGAGGGCCATCCTGACAAGATCTGCGACCAGATTTCCGACGCCGTGCTCGACGCGGTTCTGAGCCGCGAGGCAGAGCTGCAGGCCCAGGGCTACGTGTCGCCCAGCACCGGCGAGCCGGCCGACCTCGAGCTGGTCCGCAGTGCCTGCGAGACCTTCACGACCACCGGCCTCGTCCTGGTAGCCGGCGAGCTGCGCACCCAAGCCTACGTCAACGTCGAGGAGATTGTCCGCAAGGTCTTGCACCGCATCGGCTACGACCGGGCCAAGTTCGGCTTTGACGCCGACACCTGCTCCGTGCTCACGGCCATCCACGGCCAGTCCGCTGACATCGCCCTTGGCGTGGACGAGAGCTACGAGACTCAGCGGGCCGGAAATGTGGCCAAAGATCCCATCGACGCCATCGGCGCGGGTGACCAGGGCATGATGTTCGGCTACGCCGTGCGCGAGACGCCCACCCTCATGCCTGCCCCCATCTACCTGGCCCACCGCATGGCTTACAAGCTGGCCCAGGTCCGCAAGGACGCCACCCTGGACTACCTGCGCCCCGACGGCAAGACCCAGGTGACGGTCCGCTACGCCGACGGCAGGCCCGCTAGCGTCGAGAAGATTGTCCTGTCCACCCAGCATGACCCCTCCATCACCTCGATGGACGTCATCAAGAAGGATGTGACCCGCGAGGTCATCGCCCCCGTCCTGGACGAGTTCGGCATCGACTGGAAGAACGCCGAGCTCTACGTCAACCCCACCGGCCGCTTCGTCGTGGGCGGCCCCATGGGCGACACGGGCCTCACCGGCCGCAAGATTATCGTCGACACCTACGGCGGCATGGGCCGTCACGGCGGCGGCGCCTTCTCGGGCAAGGACTGCACCAAGGTCGACCGGTCCGGCGCCTATGCCGCCCGCTGGGTGGCTAAGAACATCGTGGCCTCGGGCCTGTCCGACGAGTGCGAGGTCCAGTTCGCCTATGCCATCGGCGTGGCTAGGCCCCTCTCTCTCATGGTAGACACCCGTGGCACCGAACGTGTGCCCGTGGCCGCCATCGAGCAGGCCGTCCAGGAGGTCTTCGACCTGCGTCCTGGCGCCATCATCCGCGACCTCGATCTGCGTCGCCCCATCTTCGAGAAGACGGCCGCCTACGGCCACTTCGGCCGGGAGGACCCCGACTTCACCTGGGAGCGCACCGACCGTGTTGAGGAGCTGCGCCAGGTCGTGGCCCGTGCGGGCTACCAGCTTTAACATGGCGGGATTCGCTAGGGTCGTTCCCGACGTGCGCAACCGCGAGGTCAACCGGGCCTTCGACTATGCGGTCCCGGCCGACCTGGGGGACCGCGTGCAGGTGGGGTCGTGCGTGCTGGTGCCCTTTGCCCATCGGCCGGCTGTGGGCTTTGTGCTCGAGGTCACGCAGGAACCCTCCCCGGGGCTCGACCCCGCCAAGATACTGCCCGTTCAAGACGTGCTCTCTGAGCCCCTCTTCGACCGGGCGGGGGCCGAGTCCATCGAGTGGATTTCGCGGGAATACGCCGCGCCCCTGCTCGAGGTGGCGCGGCTCTTCTGCCCGCCCGGCTTCGCGGCCCGCATGGTGCGCGACCCCCAGACCGGCGCCTGGGGACTGCGCCAGCGGGAAGCCACCCAGGTGGACGACACCTGGGTCAGCCTCACGGACAAGGGGCAGGAATACGTCCCGGCCCCCAACGCCGCCCGCCAGCGCGCCCTCATAGCGGCTCTCTCCCAGGGACCTGTCCGCCAAAGCGAGCTGGGGCTGGCGCTCACAGGCGCCCCGGCGGTCGTCCAGGCCCTGGAGAAGAGGGGCGTTGTGGCCGTGGAGAGGCGGCGGCGGGTCCGGGGGGCGCAGGCGGTCCGGCTCAGTAGCGCTGCCGCCCCGAGGCGGTCCTCATCCGAGCTCACAGCCGGTCAGCGCAACGCCCTTGACCTCATCGCTCGAGCCTGCGACCGGGGCGCCGGCGACGTGGTGGTGCTGGACGGGGTGACCGGCTCGGGCAAGACCGAGGTCTACCTGAACGCCATTGAGCGGACCCTGTCCCAGGGCAAGGGTGCCATCGTCCTGGTGCCTGAGATTTCCCTGACCCCGCAGACCGTGGGCCGCTTCCGCTCGCGCTTCGGCGACCGAGTGTCCGTTCTCCACTCCCGCCTGTCCGAGGGGGAGCGCTACGACCAGTGGGACATGGTCCGCACCGGCGCCGCTCAGGTGGTCGTGGGCGCCCGGTCAGCCCTCTTCGCCCCGCTCAAGAACCCCGGCCTCTACGTCATCGACGAGGAGCACGAGGCCAGCTACAAGCAAGGCTCCGCCCCCCGCTACCACGCCCGCGAGGTGGCCGCCCATCTGGCCCAGGCCAACGGGGCCGCCCTGGTCCTGGGCTCGGCCACGCCCTCCCTGGAGTCGCTGGACCGGTGCCGGCGGGGCCAGGTGGACGGGGTCCGCTGGATCAGGGCCCAGATGCCCGAGCGCCCCGGCGGCCGCGAGCTGCCCCTCGTCGAGGTTGTGGACATGGCCAAGGAGTTCTCCCAGGGCTGGCGGTCCATGTTCTCCCGCCCCCTCACGCAGGCCCTGCACGAGGTTGTCGATAGGGGCGAGAAGGCTGTCCTCATGCTCAACCAGCGCGGCTTTGCCCGCTGGCTCCTCTGCCGCGACTGCGGCTACGTGCCCCGCTGCGACCACTGCTCGACCTCCCTCACCTACCACCGCGACCGCCAGCGCCTGGTCTGCCACACCTGCGGGCGCGAGTACCCGGTGCCGGCCGTGTGCCCCGAATGCGGAAGCCACTTCTTCCGCAGCTCAGGCATGGGGACCCAGCAGGTCGAGGACCGACTGCGCGAGCAGCTGGACGGCATCGTGGAGGGCGGCGTCCCCGTCATCCGCATGGACGCCGACTCGACGCGTGGCAAGGGTGGACACGAGAGACTCCTGGAGGAGTTCGACGCGGCGGACAGCGCTATCCTGCTGGGCACCCAGATGATTGCCAAGGGCCTGGACTTCCCCCAGGTCACCCTGGTGGGCGTCATCAACGCCGACACGGTGCTCAAGGTGTGCGACTTCAGGGCCGCCGAGCGGACCTACGACCTGCTCGAGCAGGTGTCGGGCCGGGCGGGCCGTGGCGAGCGCCCGGGCAGGGTCATCATCCAGACCTACCAGCCCAACCACCCGGCCATTCAGGCTGCGGCCCGCCACGACCGCGACCTCTTCACGAACGCCGAGGGGCCGGTCCGCCAGGAGGCAGGCTACCCGCCCTACGTCCGTCTGGCAAACATCCTGGCCTGGGGGTCGGACGAGCAGGCCGTACGCCAAGGGGCTGCCCTAATTTCGGACCGCCTGCGCCAGGGCCTGTCTTTCTCGGAGGGATACGAAGTCATAGGCCCTGTGGAGTGTGTCATTTCCCGCGTTCAGGACCGCTTCCGCTGGCATGCCCTGGTCAAGGCCCCTCTCAAACACGAGCTGGGCCCGCGGGTCCGTGAGGCCTTGGCCGGCGTCAAGCTGCCATCCGGCGTGAGCATGGCCATCGACGTCGATCCCTACGACCTCATGTAACGCGCACGAATCCGACCCCCACATGCGGGTAGAATCTAGCATTCAAGGAGCATCGACGCGCCAGACCCCTCGTCCGGCACTGAGAAAGGACGGAATCAAGTGGCAAAGCTCAAAAGGGCGCAGACCCCGCAGATTGTCATTGCCCCCGATGAACGCCTCAACACGGAGTGCGCCCTCATCGAGGAAATCGACGACGAGGTTGTGCGCACGGCCAAAGAGATGGCGGCCGCCATGTACGCCAACCATGGCTGCGGCCTCGCCGCCCCTCAGATTGGCGTCTTGCGCCAGATTGTGGTCATTGACGTCGAATGGGACGGGGAGCGCAAGTCCACTCGCAACACGCTCTTTCTCATAAACCCTGAGGTAAAGGACATGTCGGACGAAAAGGTTATGTGCTCCGAGGGCTGCCTGTCCCTGCCCGGCATCACCTGCGAGATTGAGCGGTCCACCTCGGTCGTCGTGGAGGCCTATGACCTTGAGGGGCGCCTCTTGCGCTACGAGGCTGCGAACAACCTGCTGACCAACTGCCTGCAGCACGAAATCGACCACCTGCACGGCATCACCATGTTCGAGCGCCTGGCCCCCACGGAAAAGATGGAGGCCCTCCAACGTTACCAGGAGGCGCTCGCCGCAGGCGCTCGTCCCGGCGAGACCGGCGAGTAGGGGGCCGGCGATGGCAGACCAGGCCCTGCGCGTCGTCTTCATGGGCACGCCCTCTTACGCCCAGGCCATCTTGCGCGCCCTGTGCGACTCGGACAAGCTCCAGGTTGTAGGGGTCGTGACCAGGCCTGACGCCATCTCCGGCCGCGGCAAGACCCCCCAGCCCAGCCCCGTCCGGGAGTTTGCGGATGCAGCTGGGATCCCGGTCGTCACGGCCACGTCCCTCAAGGGCGAGGAGGTCCAGGGGAAGATTGCGGCCATGGGGCCCGACATTCTGGCCGTGGCCGCCTTCGGGGCCCTGCTGCCCGACGAGGTGCTGGCCATCCCTACTCTTGGGAGTGTCAACGTGCACGCGTCACTGCTGCCCCGTTGGCGTGGCGCCGCACCCATGCAGCGGGCCATCCTGGCGGGTGACGAGCGCGTGGGCTTTTCCATCATGCGCATCGGCCACCTGCTCGATCAGGGCCCCTGGTGCCTACAGCGCAGCGTGTCCACGGGCGATAAGACCTATCCCGAGATTTCTCGCGAGCTTTCCCAGATGGCCGGGGAGGCCCTGCGGGAGGTGCTGGAGGACTGGGCCAAGGGCATCGCGCCCGATTGGAACGTCCAGGACGACACCCTCGCCACCTATGCCGAGAAGATTGACAAGCGCGAGCTCCTGCTCGACCCGGCCAAGGACGCCCTGACCAACAGGCGGCGGGTCCAGGCCTCCTCCGACGAGGCGCCCGCCCGCTGCAAGATTGCAGGCCGCGGGGTCCGTGTGACCCGTGCCGCCCTGGTCGCCGACGGGGCCCTTCCCACGCGCAAGGCCGGCGACGTCGACATCCGCGACGGCCGCGTCCTCATCTTTTGCGCCGACGCCCCCCTTGAGATCCTCGAGGTAAAGCCTGACGGAAAGCGCGAGATGGACGCCCGTGCCTTTGCCGCGGGCCTGCGCGCGGACGCCCTGGTTTGGGAGGCGATTTAGATGGCCAAGCTGGCCCCCGCCCGCGCCGCCGCCCTGCATACGCTCGAGGTGGCAAGGGAGCGCAAAGCCTACGTGCGCGAGCTTTTGGCCTCTGCTGCCGGCGAGAAGGGACGCGAAGGCCTGTCCGAGCGCGACGCCGCCTTCGCCGAGCGCTTGGCCATCGGGGTCACTGCGACGATTGGCACCCTCGACGAGGCTATCGACAGCTACGTCAACAAACCCCAGGCCCTGGACCCCAGCGTGCGCGACGCCCTGCGAATCTCGGCCTATGAGCTTCTCTTTCTCGGAAAGGAGCCCCACGCCGCCGTCAGCCAGGGGGTCGAGCTGGTCAAGACCCGGGCCAAAAGCGCGGCTGGGCTCGCCAACGCGGTCCTGCGGCGGGTGGGTGAGAGCCGCGACGGCTTCATGAGGGCCTCCAAGGCCCATAAGTACGGCTTGCCCCCCTGGCTCTGCGACCGGATTGCCGACGAGCTGGGGGCCCGAGCCCTGGACTGCTTCGGTAAGGCCGGTCTCTCCCAGGCCCCGGCCTACCTGGCCAGCATCCCCATGACCCTGCCCGACGACCAGGCACAGGAGGCCTTTCAGGCGGCGGGCGTCTCGGTCAAGGCCGCCTGCGGGGCACCCGGCTCCTGGAGGGCTGGCAGCGCCTCCCACGCCGTGACCTGCTCTCTTGTCACCGGCGACCCCATCCGGGCTGTCGTGACCGACCTGGGGGCCCAGGTGGTAGCCTGCATAGCCAGCCCCGAGCCCGGCGAGCGCATGCTGGAGGTGGGTAGCGGCCGCGGCACCAAGTCCATCCTCATGGAGGGCCATGCCTTCAGGCGGGGCGGCTTTGCGGACATCTGGGCCCTGGACGTGCACGAGGGCAGGTCAGACGTGGCCGCAAATCGCCTGGCCAGGGCCCATGCCCAGGGCGTGACCCAGGTCATGGGCGACGCACGAAACCTGGAAGCCGTGCAGGGCCTGCCCGCCGAGTTCGACCGCATCCTCATCGACGCCCCCTGCTCGGGCACCGGCACCCTGCGCCGCCACCCAGAGATTGCCTGGTCGCTCACCCCCGAGGACGTGGATGCGCTGGCCGCCACCCAGAGGGCCATGCTGGCCTCATGCGCAGGCCGCCTCAAGGTGGGCGGCTACCTGACCTATGCCACCTGCTCGGTCCTCTGCGAGGAGAACGAGGACGTGGTGGAGTCCTTCCTTGATTCCGGGCAGGGGAGGGACTTTGGGGTCGTGACGCCCGGCCGCGCCGCCCGCAACACGGCCTTGGCCGCTGACATCATGGACCACACCAGCCCCGACGGCTACCTGCGCACCCTGGTGAGGGAGGACGGCTGCGACGGCCACTTCTGCGCGGTCCTCAAGCGCATGCGCTAGGGCAGGCGGGCTAGTCTGCCGCGGGGGCGGGAGCCGCCGGTTTGGCTTCGGACTTTGCCGGAGTAGCGGCCTTGTCCCCCGCAGGCTTGGGAGCCTTCTCAGCGGCCGGCTCGCTCTTGGCCGGGGTGGACGCCTTGGCCTTGGCGGACGACCCCTTGCCGCGCTGGTCGGTGTTGTAAAAGCCGCTGCCCTTGAGGACGATGCCGCTGGGTTCGAACACACGCAGCGCGGGGGCGCCGCAGGTGGGGCAGGTGACCTCGGGGTGCTCGAGCATCCCATGCGTGACCTCGAAGACGCTGCCGCAGGAGGTGCACCGATAGTTGTACCGAGCCATGTGTCAGAACCCTTTCAAACGACGTGCGCGACCATAACGCGCTATACCGGCGAGATGTAGGGTACATCCTACCCAACGGTGGCGCCTCGGGTGCGCGATGGCGGCCAAACACACGCAAATCTGAGCGTAAGGAGCGCAAATGGCATATCCTCAGGACCTGCTCGCCCGCCAACTGCTCGTCTATGCGGTCACCGACTCCCGTTGGCTTGCCGGCCGTGACCTGGCCCAGGTGGTGGAGGAGGCCATCGAGGGCGGCGCCACCTTCGTTCAGCTGCGCGAGAAGGATGTCAGCCACGAAGACCGCTGCAGCCTGGCCCGCACGGTCCTGCCTGTCTGCCGCAAGGCGGGCGTCCCCTTCGTGGTAGACGACGACGTGGCCTGCGCCCAGGAGGTGGGGGCCGACGGCGTCCACATGGGCCAGGAGGACGAGTCCTGTGCCCGCGCCCGCGCCCTGCTGGGGCCGGACGCCATCGTGGGCGTGTCGGCCCAGACCGTCGAGGAAGCCAGGGCCGCGCAGGCCGCCGGGGCCGACTACCTGGGCGTGGGGGCCATCTTCTCCACCCAGACGAAAACCGATTACACCCAGGAGCCGGGGGCCGCGGGCTTCGCGCTCATCCGGGCCAGTGTGGGCATACCCTGCGTGGCAATCGGCGGCATGAGGGCCGACAATGTGGGCGCCCTAGAAGGCACAGGCGCCGAGGGCGTGGCGGTCGTCTCAGCTATCTTCGCGGCTCAGGACCCCCGGGCGGCCACACGCGACCTGCGGTGGGCTTGCGAGCGATATCTTCTCGGCAAAGGAGAGGCAACCCATGGGCAAGACTAACCAGCGCCAGCCCTCGGAGCTTTCCTGGTCCCGCCCGGCGGACGCTGCACTGCCGGCTACGGGCATGCCCGCCTGCCCCCAGAGGCGCATCGACGCATCGGGAAGGCTCCCGGCAGTCCTCACCTGCGCAGGCAGTGACTCGTCGGGCGGGGCTGGCATCCAGGCCGACCTCAAGACCATAGCCGCCCACCTGCTCTATGGCGAGAGCGTCATCTGCGCCCTCACCGCCCAGAACACCCGCGGGGTCGACGGGGTAATGGACGTGCCAGCGGCCTTTGTGCGGGCCCAGATGGAAAGCGTCTTTTCCGACATAATCCCCGCCGCCACCAAGGTTGGCATGGTCTCCACAGCGGAAAACATGCGCGCCGTGGCGGAGGGCCTTGCCGAGCACGGGGCAAAGAACGTGGTCGTGGACCCGGTCATGGTGGCCACCAGCGGCGGCGTCCTCATGAGGGAAGACGCCATGGAGGCCCTGTGCGGGGACCTCTTCGCCGTGGCCGACCTGGTCACCCCCAACGTTCCCGAGGCCCAAGCCCTGTCAGGCCTGATCATCGGCCCTGATTCCGTCGACGACATGGTCGCCGCCGCGCGGGCCATCGCCCTCCAAACCCAAGGGGCCGTGCTCGTGAAAGGCGGCCACCAGGCCTTCAAGGCGACCGACGTCCTCCTTTTGCCCGACGGAAGCGTGGAGCTGATTGAGGGGGTGGCGCAGGACACGGCCAACACCCACGGCACCGGTTGCACCCTCTCCTCCTCCATCGCCTGCTGGCTGGCCTGCGGCTTGGAGATCCCCGATGCCGTGCGGGCTGCCAAGGCCTACCTGTCAGCCTGCCTGGCTGCCGGTCTCGACCTGGGGGCGGGGTCGGGCCCCGTCGACCACATGGCGCCGGTCCGGGCGGCACTGGGATTGGGGGCCCGCCATGACGAGTGACCGAGAACAAGCAGGCGGCCCTGAGGGCGAGTACCTGACCGCCCTAATCGTCGGCGGGTCTCCCTTACCCCCATCACCTGCTCTTTTGCAAAGGCTGGCCGAGAGGTGCGGCCTGGTCGTGGCCTGCGATGGCGGGGCTGATGCCTGCCTGGCCGCCGACCTGGCCCCCCATGTCCTCGTGGGCGACGAGGACTCGCTCACCCCCCAGGCCTTAGCCTTCGCCCGTGCCTGCGGGGCCGAGGAGCTGGTCTATCCCATGGACAAGGACGAAGTTGACTTGGAGCTAGGCCTGGCCGCCGCCTCTGCTCGGGGAGCCAGCCGGGTCGTCCTCACCGGGGTCTCGGGTGGCCGTTCGGACCACGCCCTGGCGGTCATGGGCATCGCGGCTCGGGCGGCCGACATGGCCCCCGTCATCGTCGGGGACGACGAGGTCACGCGCATACTGGGCGGCCGCGGGGCAAAGACCTGGGAGCTGGGGGAGGCCGACCTGGGCCGGACCCTCTCGGTCGTGGCCCTTCTAGGCGACGCGGTCGTAAGCGAGGAGGGCATGCGCTGGCCGGCCGACCATATGTCCCTGCTGGCCCTGAGCTCGCGGGGGGTCTCCAACGTGGTCGAACGCCTGCCTGCCCGCGTGACCGTCCACGAGGGCGTCGCCGCTGTCGTCCTCATCGCCAACCGCATCGAGAAAAAGACCCTGGCCGAGAGCCCGGCCTCTTAGTCCCAGGCAGAAAGCCTTGCTTCTTGGTCCTCGGAAGAAAGAGCGGCCCCTCAGCTGAGCAGGGCGCGAATCTGGGGGAGGGCCTGCTCACACACGCGCCAGCCGGCCTCGTAGTCGCGCTGGAAGGCCTCAGGCGAGTAGACAAAGCGGCCGTGCCACTCTCGCTGAGGTCTCAGGGCCACGGCCATGCCCAGCCGCTCCTGCTCCTCTACCAGCTCAAGCGAGGCGTTGTAGCGCACATGGCGGGTGAGCATGGCCCAGCGCAGGCGGGGGTAGGGCTTGAGCCAGCGGCGCAGGCTGAGGTCCAGGAACTGCCGCCCCTTACGGTAGCCGGCCGGGCGGGAGAGGATGAGGACGTGCCGGCGCTTGCCGTCGGAGAGGGCCCGCGACAAGGGGATGGAGTCCATGATGCCGCCGTCCGCGTATACCTCGCCGGCCACCGTGGCCCGGGGCATGAGGACGGGGATGGAAGAGGAGGCTCGCACCCGGTCGGCCAGGTCCTCAGGCGTCGGGCAGGAGGCGGCGTCCCACCAGGTCAGGCGGGCTGTTCGGGCGCATGTGGCCGCCGTGAGGAAGGTGGCCTTGCCGTGGATGGCCCGGACGAGGTCCTCGTGGGACAGGGCCTTCATAAAGCCGTCCGTCCGCAGCAGGCCCTGGCTGAGCGAGACAAAGCCGCGGGGGTTCAGGAAACTGATGGCTTGGGTGCCCGCGAAGGACCCGGGGTCCACGTCCTTGCCCGACAGGTAGGCGATGGAGCAAAGGGCGCCCGAGGAGATGCCGATGACGTAGGGGAAGGCATAGCCGGCCTCGCGCAGGCAAGCCAAAGCGCCCACGGCGAAGAAGCCCCGCAGGCCACCGCCCTCCACGATAAGGGAGACGTCGCCCATGCCCATCAGGCGCTCGCCCCTTCTCGGGCAGCGTCGTCCGGCGTCTGTAGAGGCCGTCCGGGGTGGCGGGGCTCCTCCCATCCGGCTCGGTAGAGCCCAAGCGTGTCCTCGTATGCCCGGAAAACAGCCTCGCAGGCCGCAGGCCAGCCGCATGCGGCAGCCTCGGCCAGGCCCCGCTCGCGCAGGCGGTCCCGCAGGCCCTTGTCGCCCAGCAGCAGGTCAAGCTGGTCCTCGAGCTCCTGGGCGCTCTTGTAGACCAGCCCGTTCTCCCCGTTTGCGACCTGCTCGTCGGTGGCTGAGCTGGAGGCCGCCACGACCGGGGTGCCGGAGGCCATAGCTTCCAGGAGGACCAGGCCCAGGGCCTCGCTGGTTGAGGGGAAGACGAAGGCGTCCGCGCAGGCATAGGCGCTGGCCAGGTCCTGGCCGGTCATGAAGCCGGTGAAGACCGTGCCCGTGCCGCCAAAGGCCCGCTTGCACCTCTCCAGGTCGGGCCCGCTGCCCACGACAGCCAGCCGCCAGCCGGGATGCTTCCTCATGAGGGGGGCCAGCGACTCGATGCTCTTCTCGGCGGCCACCCGGCCCACAAAGAGCAAAAGGGGCTGGTCAGGGTGGTTGTCAGTCAGGCGGGCCCGCATGTCGGCGCTAGCAAAGGAGGGGTCCCTCATGGACAGGTCCACCCCGCGGGGCAGGACTCGGACCCCTGCTACACCCATGCCCTCCAGCCGCGCCCTCATGGCCTGGGAGGTCACCAGGGTGATGGGGCTGGAGTTGTTGAGGTAGCGCATGTACCAGCTGACAGGCCGGCGGAACATCCAGCCCCCCTCGTAGTAGGACAGATATTTGAGGATGTCCGTGTGATAGGAGGTGATTAGGGGGATGCCCAGCTTGCGGGCAGCGTGCACTCCACGCGCGCCCACGATGGCCGGATGCCAGACGTGCACGATGTCGGGCCGCACGCGCGCAATCGTCTCGCCCACGACCTTGGAGGGGGTACCCCAGGGACGGGAGCGGTAGACCGGGTAGGTGAGCGCCGGCACGCCCACGACCTCGAAGCCCGCGTACTCACGGCAGCCCAGGTCGGGGCAGACGATGGTCACCTGATGGCCAGCCTCGGCCAGCCAGTCGAGGGCGTGGCTGATGCGGGTCACGACCCCGTCGACCGACGGCAGAAAGGTTTCGGTTACAAAGACAATCCTCACGAGTGCCTCGGGCTTACTTCCAATGGGAGGAGTTGCAGATGAGGGCGGGGTTCACGCGGTCGGCGTTGGCGCGGGCCCGCTCGATGAGGTTTGCCACCGTGGCGTCGTCGAGCAGGTGGGGCTCCAGGCCCAGGGCAGGCAGCGCCGTGTGGACGGCCTTGAAGTAGTGATCGTCGTCGCGCTCCACGCGGGGGTTGTCCAGGTGGTCGATCACGACGTCCAGGCCCATGCTGTCGCCCACGCGCTTGACCGTCTCGGCCAGCTGGTTGACCGAGAACCACTGGGTAATCTGGTTCATGATGCGCAGCTTGCCCGCCTCAGCCGGGCTCTCACAGGCCAGCTGTATGCAGCGCACGGTGTCCAGGATGTCGATGTAGCCGCGGGTCTGGCCGCCGCGCCCGTAGACGGTGAGAGGATGGCCGATGGCCGCCTGCACGATGAAGCGGTTGAGGGCCGTGCCGTAGATGCCGTCGTAGTCAAAGCGGTTGGACAGGGCCGGGTCCAGGTCGGTCTCGGGCGTGGCCACGTTGTAGACGACGCCCTGGTTGAGGTCGGTCGCGCGGATGCCCCAGACACGGCAGGCGAAGTAGATGTTGTTGGTGTCGTGCACCTTGGTGAGGTGGTAGAAGGAGCCCGGGGTCTTGGGATAGAGGAAGGTGTCCGTGCGGCCCTTGTGCTCGACGGTGAGGTAGCCCTCCTCGATGTCGATGTTGGGGGTGCCGTACTCGCCCATGGTGCCCAGCTTGACCAGGTGGCAGTCGGGCGCCAGCTCCTTGATGGCCCAAAGAACGTTGAGGGTGCCCAGGACATTGTTGCTCTGGGTGTAGATGGCGTGCTGGCGGTCAATCATGGAGTAGGGGGCCGACCGCTGCTCGGCGAAGTGGACGAAGGCCTCGGGCTCAAACTCGCGAAAGACGCCCTCGAGGAAGTCGTAGTCGTTGAGGTCGCCCACGTAGGTCTTAATCTCAGCGTGGTTGGGGGAGACCTCGCGCCAGGTGCGGACGCGCTCGTCCAGGGGCAGGATTGGCGTCACGCTCCCGGAGTGGAGCTCCTCGTCGATGGCCCTACGCACGAAGTTGTCCACAATGGCCACCTCGTGGCCGAGCTTGGAGAGATACAGGGCGGTGGGCCAACCGCAGAACCCGTCGCCACCGGCAATGACAATCCTCATAATGCGACCAACCCCATCCTATCCGGTCAAGCGAGAAATAATCGCAGCTACAAACTAATGGAGATATATATACAAAACTATAGACATCTAAACAAAAAGAGACCCCTTGCGAGGCCTCTTTTGCCAACTTTGAATGAATCCACACCCAAGGACTAGCCGCGGACGACCTTGCCGGCCTTCATGCACTTGGTGCAGACGTTCATCTTGCGGCGCTCGCCGTCGACGATGACGTAGACGCTCTTGATGTTGGGGCGCTGGATGCGGTTGGTGACACGGTGAGAGTGGCTGACACTGCGCGCAGCGACCGGGTGCTTGCCACAAATCTCGCAGACCTTCGACATGAGGGAAACTCCTTCGTACGTGTAACGAACGACCTGAAACACCATGAAAAAGTGCAACCAAGAGAATATACCATACTGCATGTTCTCATATGGCATCTTACGCATCTCGATGAAGTCTCTGCACAATCTGCGCTAAGTGAGACTCGGGATGCTCAGGCGCCTCGATTTGGCTATGATAGCGGACAGATATTATTTTCGTCGGAGGGTTCAGCCCGTGCACAGGCCGTGCACAAGGGGGCAAAACCGCCGCTTCCGATGGCATGTGACGAGGGGAGGCAGTTCTATGGGCGAGAAGATCACAGGGACGCTGACCGTCTCCGATAACGTGTTCGCCGACCTTGCCGGCTACGCCGCCAAGGAATGCTACGGCGTCGTGGGCATGGCGAGCGCAAACAGCCATGACAAGCTGGCGGTCCTGCCCAGCAGCCGCCTGCGCAAGGGCGTCATGGTCTCGCAGGACGAGCAGGGCAGGCTCAAGATTGACCTGTTCGTCATCGTCGAGTACGGCGTCAACATCGCCGCCGTCGCGCGCAACCTGGTCGACTCTGTCCAGTTCGTGCTGCGCCGTGTCGCCCAGATTGACGACGCCGTCGTGAACGTCCACGTGCGCGGCATGAAGGTCCGCTCCGCCTGAGGGCCGCCGACGCTGTTGCGGCCATCCTGCCCCGACTATGATTACGGGAGACCTTTAGATGATTGAGCAGAGGGTTCGGGACTGCTTCGAAATCGCGGCCACGGCGGTCGCCGATCGCAGCGAGGAGATAAACAAGCTCAACGTGTTCCCCGTGCCCGACGGTGACACAGGCACCAACATGGCGCTCACGCTCGGCACCGTGGTGAAGGAGCTTAAGGCCCTGCCGGCCGGCGCCCCCATGGCCGATGTCTGCCAGGCCATCACGCACGGCTCGCTCATGGGCGCGCGCGGCAACTCGGGCGTCATCACCAGCCAGATTCTGCGCGGCCTGTCCGAGGCGCTTGCTGACTGCGGCGGCGAGATTGCGACGGCCCAGGTAGCCGAGGCTTTCCGCCGGGCGGTCAAGGTGGCCTTCCAGGCGGTCCGCAAGCCCGTGGAAGGCACCATCCTCACCGTCCTGCGCGACGTGTCCAAGGCGGCCGACGGCTGCGAGCGCAAAAAGCTTGCCCTGCCCGACACCCTCGACGCTATCGTGGCCGAGGCCTTCGACTCCGTGGCCCGCACGCCCGACCTGCTGCCGGTCCTCAAGGAGAACGGCGTGGTCGACTCGGGCGCCTTCGGCTTCGCGGTCTTCCTGGAGGCCTTCTGCGCCGCCTGCCAAGGCCGTGCCGTCGCGGCCGACTCTGGTGCTGCGGCCGTGGCCAGCGCTGCCGCCCACGTCCAGGAGCGTGTCGACATCGAGATTAACGATGACTGGGAGGGCTCGGAGTTCCGCTACTGCACCGAATTCCTCTTCTTTGCCGAGACCCTTTTCGACGAGGACGCTGTGCGCGACTTTTTGGCCTCGCAGGGCGATTGCGAGCTCTTGGTGGGCGCCTACCCCAATTACAAAATCCACGTCCACACCGACCGTCCCGACCACGTGCTCGACCACATGCTGGGCATCGGCCAGGTGTGGAACGTCTTCATCCACAACATGGACTTCGAGGCTAAGGAGCGCACCGAGAAGATTGCGGCCGACAAGGCTGCCGCCGCTCCTGTGCCGGCCGCCAAGGCCTTGGGCGTCGTCGCGGTGGCCGCGGGCTCGGGTGAGGCGGACATCCTGCGGTCCCTGGGCGTCGACGTGGTCGTGTCCGGCGGCCAGACTATGAACCCCTCCACGGCTGACCTGCTGGACGCGGTTAGGCAGTGCAACGCCTCGTCGGTCATCATCCTGCCCGACAACGGCAACATCGTCATGGCTGCCCAGTCGGCCGCCGGGGCGGCGGAGATGCCGGTGGCCGTCGTGGTCACCAAGAGCGTCCCCCAGGCCTTCAGCGCCATGTTCGCCTTCGACCCCGACGCCGGCCTCTCCGACAACGAGGCTGCCATGGCCGCGGCTGTGGCCGGGGTGCACGACGGCGAGGTCACCACGGCCGTGCGCGATTCCGCCGCAGCCGACGGCACCCCCATCCACACGGGCGACGTCATCGGCATCGCCGACGGGTCCATTGCCGTCGTGGGCTCGGACATCCAGGACGTCTGCCTGCGCCTGGTGGAGCACCTGCAGGCGGACGTGGAGGGCGAGACCCTCACCCTGCTGGCTGGCTCCGACCTGACCGACGAGGCCTTCGAGGACCTGCAGGGCAAGATTGAGGCGCAGGTGGCCGACCTGGAGATTGACGCCCACCGCGGTGAGCAGCCCCTCTACCCGGTCATCTTCTCGATTGAGTAGTCTGGCCGGCATGAGCTTAGGCGCAGGCGCGCAGGAGAGGGGGGCTGCCGACGGGCGGTCCCTGCCCGTGTGCGCCTCCCGCATGAAGGCGCTGAGGTCTTGGGGCGCCCCTGTCAGCTCCCTGCGCCACGCCACCGGTGAGCGCAAGGAGCTCTTGGGGCGTCTGGGCATCCGCTGCGTGCGCGACGAGCTCTTCGCCATCCCCTCGCGCTACCTGGACTTCACCAAGGCCTCCTCGGTGCTCGACGCCGTGATTGGCCAGGACGTGACCGTGCTGGTGAGGGTGGACTCGGTCACCACCAAGCGGCCCCGGCCCAAGATGACCATCGTCGAGGTCTCTTGCTACGACGACACAGCCGCCTTCATCGCCACCTTCTTCGGCCAACCCTGGATGGCCAACCGCCTGCATGCGGGCCAGCTGGTGGCCTTCTCGGGCCGCATCGATTTCTCCTATGGCTACAAGCGCATGAAGTCGCCCTTCTACGACGTCGTGGCAGACGAGGCCGACAAGGCACTGGGTCCCGGCGCTGCCAGGCCCGCCGCCCGCATGCTGCCCATCTACCATGTGACCGAGGGCCTGATTATGGGCTGGGCCCGCCGCATTGCCGCCTGCGCTGTGGCCGACTACGCTGACGTGCCCGACTGGTGGCCGGCTGCGTTTCGCCGCCAACGGGGCATCATGTCCATAGCCCGGGCCCTTCGGTCTATCCATGCTCCTGCCGATGCCGACGAGGCCGAGCAGGCGCGCCTGCGCCTTGCCTTTGACGAGGCGGTCTTCTTGCAGCTAGGACTGCGCGCCGCCCGCGACGCCTCCCTGCCGGGCGTAAACCCCGTCCGCCACCGGGTGGACGGGCACCTGACAGAGAAAATCCGCCAGGTCCTGCCCTTCTCGCTCACCGAGGACCAGGAGTCCGCTGTCTCGGCCATCCTAAGGGATATGGCGGGCGACCGGCCCATGAGCCGGCTTCTGTTGGGTGACGTGGGCACCGGCAAGACCGCAGTGGCCACCTGCCTTTTAGGCGCCGTAGCCGACACCGGCACCCAGGCGGCCGTTATGGCCCCCACCGGGGTCCTGGCCCAGCAGTATGCCCTCAAGGTGGGCCCCGTGCTCGATGAGGCGGGCATCCCCTGGGCCCTGCTCACAGGCGCCACCCCGCCCAGGGACCGGGCCCAGATTCTGGACCGCCTGGCCACGGGGGAGGTCTGCGTCCTCTTCGGCACCCACGCCCTAATCAGCGAGGATGTGGCCTTCCGGCGCCTGTCCCTGGTCATCATCGACGAGCAGCAGCGCTTTGGCGTGGCCCAGCGGCATGCCCTGCGCGAAAAGGGGAGGGGCGCCGACCTCCTGGTCATGACGGCCACGCCGATTCCGCGCACCATGGCCCTGTCCATCTACGGCGACCTTGACTGCTCCTACCTGCGGACCCGTCCCAACGCCGGCGCCGGCGTCACCACCCATGTTATCGATAAGCGAAACCGGAGCGACGCCTACGATGCCATGAGGGCGGCCTTGGCCCGAGGCCATCAGTGCTACGTGGTTTGCCCTCTCATAGGCGCCCCGGCCGGCAAGGACGCCGACGACGCGGCCGAGCGGCTGGCTCAGGGCCTGGACCCCTCGGACATGAAGGCGGCCGAGACTGAGGTGGAGGTCTTGGCCAACAAGGTCTTCCCAGGGACCAGCGTGGGCCTGCTGACGGGCCGCATGAAGCCGGCCGAAAAAGCCCGGGTCATGGACGACTTCCGTGCCAAGCGCATCATGGTCCTCGTCTCCACGACGGTCATCGAGGTGGGCGTGGACGTGCCTAACGCCACGGTCATGCTCGTCGAGGACGGGGAGCGCTTCGGCCTGGCCCAGCTCCACCAGCTGCGGGGTCGCGTAGGTCGCGGCGACACCCCGGGCGAGGTCTATATCGCGGCAAACGCCAAGTCAGAGGCCTCGCGAGCCCGCATGAAGGCGCTGGAGACGACCTCCGACGGCTTTGAGCTGGCAGAGGCCGACCTGCGCATCCGCCGTGAGGGCGACATCCTGGGCACCCGCCAGTCGGGCGGCGTCTCTTTGCGCTACGTCGACCTAGCTCGCGACGCCGACCTGCTGGCCCAGGCCCGCCTGGACGCCCGGGAGATGCTGGCCCGCGACCACCGGCTGGACTCGAGGGAGCTGAGACCCGTGCGCGACGAGCTCATAGCCCGGCACGGAGACGTATTCAAGGAGGTAAGCGGAGGATGAGGATTATCGGTGGCGAGTGGCGCGCCCACACCATCAAGGCGCCCGAGGGCCGCGACACGACCAGGCCTACGACCGACCGGGTGCGGGAGGCCATGGCCTCGATTGTCATCGCCCACGAGGGCGGCGTGGACGGCCTGAGCGTGCTCGACGCCTTCGCCGGGTCAGGCGCCCTGGGCCTGGAGATGCTCTCGCGCGGGGCGGCCAAGGCGACCTTCCTCGAGGCTGACAAGGTGGTGGCGGCCCTCATCAGGGCAAACGTCGAGAAGTTGGGGGCCCAGGGGCGGGCTCGGGTCATCTGCGCCGACGCCTTTGCGGTCTGCAAGCGCCATGGGGTGGCGGGCGCCCCCTTCGACGTGGCCCTCATTGACCCGCCCTACGACGTGCTGACCCGCGACGTGAGGACCATGGTCCAGGACGCCCTCAAGGCGGGCCTGCTTGCTTCCGACTGCCTAATCCTCTACCAGCGCTCCTCCAAGTCCGAGCCCCTCAAGGCCGTTGGCTTCACCTACCTGGGCATGAAGGCCTACGGGGTCACCGCCGTGGACCTGCTGCGGGCCGGCGTTGAGGAAGAGCCGGGCGACCCCAACACCGAAGGGACCGATGCCTGATGGATGACCAGACACAGACCTGCCAGCGCCCTCCGCGCCACTTTTTGGTGCCGGGCACCTACGACCCCATCACCCGGGGCCACGTCGACGTCATCAAACGTGCGGCCCGCATGTGCGACGAGGTCATCGTGGGCGTGGCCGAGTCGCCCCAGAAGAACGGCCGCGGCACGGTCTTCTCGCTCGAGGAGCGGCTGGAGCTGGCCCGGGACGCCACGGCGGGCATCCCCAACGTGGTTTGCCTTGCCTATCGGGGCCTGACGGTTGACTTTGCCCGCGAGCACAAGGTCAACACCATCGTCAAGGGCCTGCGGGCCGTGACCGACTTCGAGTACGAGCTCCAGCAGGCAAACCTTAACTACCTGCTTGCGCCCGATATCAACGAGGCCTACGTCATGGCCGACTCCAGCCTGTCCTTTGTGTCGTCCTCGGCCGTGCGCGAGCTGGCAAGCCTGGGCGCAGACGTGTCCGCCCTGGTGACCCCCGCCGTGGAGCGGGCTTTGCGCCGGGTCTACGGGCCCCGCACGTCCTGAGGGCCGCCAAGAAGGGCCCGCCGCGCGT
>CAZEAF010000018.1:20275-23758 GCA_964510125.1 uncultured Coriobacteriaceae bacterium | reverse complement strand
CGTGACTCATGGGGCCGGTGGATTCGGGAGTGCCTTGATCTGCCGCGGATTCCCGCAGCGCGCGGACAAAATCGGTAAGCTCCTTGGCTCCCGTCGCGAGGAGGATGTTGCCGGTCCGGCTGGCAAGGTAGGCGGCAGCCTGGGCGGCGTCGGCCACGGTCACAGCGTCCGGGGGCAGCGGTGTCGCGGGGCGGGCCAATCGGACAAACGGCAGGCCCAGCACCCCGCAGACGTCCCTGACAGTCTGGCTTATCCGACGCGCATAGGGGTGGGTCGCGTCGACGACGCAGGTACAACCGGCCAATGCCGCGCGCATGCCGTCCGCGTCGAGCCGGCCGGAGCGAACCTCGACACCCGGATGGTTGCCTGCCGTCTGAGCTCCCCATTCGGTAGCCACGAACTCTCGTACGGCGACCCCTCGGTCGGCCAAGATCCTGCTGACCTCCCGTCCCTCGGTCGTCCCGGCAAAGACGGCTACCCGGGCGTCGCCTCTCTCAAGTGCCCCCGTGAAGTCCGCGAGCCTTTGCCGGGCGGGCTCTGCCAGGCTGGGCGCCGGAGCTGCGGTCATCTCGAAGCCGGACGCCCCGGGCTCCCCCTTCCAGCCCGGCCGGTCCAGCTGGTAGAGCAGGGCGTTCATGATGGCGGCAGCCACGGCCGACCCCCCGCGCCGGCCACGAGCGACGATGGCGGGGATGCCGCTGGCCAAAAGCTCCTCCTTGGCCTCGACCACGTTGACGAAGCCCACCGGCACGCCGACGACCAGGTCGGGATGGAGGCGGCCGTCCTTCACCAGCTCGACGATGCGCAGAAGGGCCGTGGGGGCATTGCCAACCGCGATGACCAGGGGGCCCTCAATCCGACAGGCCCGGTCCATGCTGGCCACGGCCCGCGTGGTGAGCCCGGCCTTGGCGGCGGCGGCCACGTCCGGCTCGGCCATGTAGCAGACAACCTCGCAGCCCAGGGCATTGGCGGAGGCCTTGCTCACGCCCGAGCGCGCCATGTTGGTGTCGGTGAGGATGGTGGCGTGGTTGCGCAGCGCAGCCAGGCCCGCCTCAATCGCCCCTGGGGAAAAGGCCAGGTTATCCGCGAAGGAGAAGTCCGCCGTCGTGTGGATGACCCGCTCGACGACAGCCAGCTCCCCAGGCGAGAAGGCCTGCGCGCGGGTCCCCAGCTCCCGGCGGATGGTCGCCATGCTGGCCAGCTCTATCTGGACCGGCGACATGGAAAGGCCCTTTCCGTCCCGATTGGACCCGTCGCCTTTCTCGTCCCATTTGGACCCGTCGCCTGCCATCACCATTCCACCCCCTCGCGCGCCATGATGCCCCTCTCGTAAGGGTGCTTGAGACAGCGCATCTCGGTCACGTAGTCGGCCTCGTCCAGCAGCCAGGGAGCCGGGTCGCGCCCGGTCAGGGCCAGCTCTACCTCGGGCGACACCTCCCGTGCCGTATCCAGGGCCTGGCGCAGGCTTTCCTCGGACACTAGACCCGCCGACAGGGCAGCGCAGGCCTCGTCCAGCACCACCAGGCGGGCCTTCCCCTGCCTCATGAGCTCTGTGGCGCGGGCCAAGTTGCGGTCGTGCTCGGACTTGGCTGCGGCCCTCTGCCCCTCGGTCATGCGAAAGGAGAAGGTGATGCCCGGCTCGCAGGCCAGAAGGGTCACATGGGGCAGCCTGGCCAGCTGGGCCGCCTCGCCCGACGTCCCGTCCTTGAGGAACTGGACGACGCAGACCGGCCAGCCGTGGCCTGTCGCCCGCAGAGCCAGACCCATGGCGGCGGTCGTCTTTCCCTTGCCGTCCCCGCAGTAGAGGTGAATCACAAGGCAGCTCCTCTCGCTTGATTCGGACGGTCGTCGCGCGCCGGGCGCCTGACCTGCACCTTTGCTGCCGCGCCTTGCTCGTCCAGGCCGCGTTCGAGCAGCTCGCAGACGGCGTTCATGTCCAGCGAGGCCTCGAGCGCGTCGGCTAGGCGGTCGAGCTGGGTCTCGCGGGCCTGGCGGGCGTCGGGGACCGGCGCTCCCTCGGCCGTTTGGGCAAGCAGGCCGCGACGCTCGAGCAAGGCGCCCACGAGGGCGTCGACGGCGCCAGGGGCGTCCAGGAGCCCGTGTACGTAGGTCCCCAAGACGTCGTCGCAGACGCAACCGTCGGGGCGCCCTTGAGTCCGCCCGGCACCGGTATTGTCCGCGTCGAAGAGGTCCAGGGCAGGCCGGGCCCCGTCGAGCAAGCCGGTCTTGCCCATGTGGATCTCGTAGCCCTCGAGCTCAAGTCCTGCCAAGCTGGCGAAGACACCATGGCCTGCCCTTATGCAGGCGCAGACCCTGGTCCGCGTCTTCTGGGCCCCAAAGACCGTGGCCACCGGAAGCAGGCCCAGGCCCCGCTCGGACCCGCCGCCGTCCTCCCCCACCGGATCCTCCAGCGTTCGACCCAGCATCTGGAAGCCGCCGCAGATGCCCAGGGCGGGCGTCCCCTGGTCGACAAGGGCGCAGATGCAGTCGGCCAAGCCTGTCCGCCGCAGCCAGCGCAGGTCATCCAGGGTGGCCTTGGTGCCCGGAAGGACCACCAGGTCCGGCCGGCCCAGGTCCTGAGGCCTGTTCACGTAGCGCACGGACGCGCGGGGATGGCGGGCCAGCCCATCCAGGTCGGTGAAGTTGGCCAGGCGGGGCAGGCGGATAACGGCTACATCGACCAGGGCGGGGTCGGCCTTGCCATGGGCGCCCAAGCGGGCCGCTAGGCTGTCCTCCTCGTCCAGGTCCAGGCCCAGATAGGGCACGACGCCCAAGACCGGCGCCCCGCACAGGCTCTCCAGCTGGGCCAGGCCGGGCTCCAGGATGGCCGGGTCCCCGCGGAACTTGTTGACCACAATGCCGCCTACCATGGCGCGCTCCTGGGACGAGAGCAGGCTCATGGTGCCACTGAGCTGGGCAAAGACCCCGCCTGGGTCGATGTCGCCCACCAGGATGACCGGCGCCTGGGCTAGGCGGGCCATGCCCATGTTGACAAAGTCGTCGCGGCCCAGGTTAATCTCGACCGGGCTGCCGGCCCCCTCGATTACGATGGCGTCGTGGCTGGCCGCGAGCTCGTCGAAGGCCGCCTTGACCTTGTCCGTAAGCTGGGGGCGGAAAGCCCCGTACTCCCGCGCTGTCATGTGGCCGATGGGCTCGCCACCCACGATGACCTGGCTGCCGGTCTCACCCGTGGGCTTGAGCAGGATTGGGTTCATGAGGGCGGAGGGCTCGACCCCGGCCGCCTGGGCCTGGAGAATCTGGGCCCGTCCCATCTCCAGCCCTTCGGCCGTGACGCCGCTGTTGAGCGCCATGTTCTGGCTTTTGAAGGGGGCGACCGAGAGGCCCCGGCGGACTAGGCAGCGGCAGAGGCCGGCGCATATCAGGCTCTTGCCCACGTTGGACATGGTGCCCTGGACCATGATGGCGCGGGCCCGGCGGGGTTGGAGGGAAACGCCGGCAGAGGCCTTTTCTGCGAGGCTCTGA
>CAZEAF010000018.1:0-20175 GCA_964510125.1 uncultured Coriobacteriaceae bacterium | reverse complement strand
CGAGGGCCCCAGGGGGGTCCGCCAGCGCCTGAGCCAGGATTTCCAGCAGGCGGCCATTCTCATCGCCCGAGCGCACGGCCACGCGGAACCAGCCCGGCCCCAGGCCCTCGAAGTTGGAGCAGTCGCGCACGAGCACGCCCCGCCGGGCCAGACGCCGGCAGATGTCGGGCTCGTCGGCATGGGCGAGGATGAAGTTGGCCTGGCCCGGCACCACCTGGCAGCCGAGGGCCTCCAGACCCCGAGCCAGCTTGGGGCGCTCCTCAGCGACCAGAGTACGAGCCCTAACCACATGAGCCTGGTCCCCCAAGGCCGCCATGCCCGCCGCCTCAGCCACGCAGGAGAGGGGCCAGGGGCTACCAGAGGCCCGCATGGCAGTCGCAAGCTCACGGTCGCCCACCAGAGCGTATCCTGCCCGCAAGCCCGCTAGGCCATAGAGCTTGGTCAGGGCTTTGAGTACGATGAGGAGGCGATGGCCCCCCAGCCGGGCCCCCAGGTCGAAGGCGGCCCCGTCGGGCAGAAAGTCCAGGAAGCACTCGTCTGCCAGCAGGTGGGCCCCCACCCGCTCGCAGGCGGCGAGGGCCTGGTCAAGAAGCCGGGGCGGAGCCAAGCGCGCCGTGGGGTTGTTGGGGTTGCAGACAACCACCAGGTCGATACCGGGTCGGATGGCCTCGACAAAGCCTTCGTCTAGGGCAAAGTCCTTTTTGGCGTCCAGCCGCCACGTCTGCACCTGGCAGCCAACGAGGGCCAGGGCCTGGGCGTATTCCGAGAAGGTGGGGACCGGTATCAGGGCTTGCCGGGGCCTCAGAGCCAGGGCTAGGCGCAGGATGACATCCGAGGCCCCCGCCCCGCAGACGACCTGCTCGGCACCAACTTCCTCATGGGCGCAGATGGCGTCGACCAGCCTGCGGGCCTGGGGGTCCGGGTAGGCCCCCGCCTGCCCGAGCGCCTCCCGTGCCGCCTCGAGGGCCTTTGGGGAGGGTCCCAGGGGGTTCACGTTGCTGGAGAAGTCAAGTTCAGGCTCGCCCCCATAGAGCCGCTCAAAGGCGCGCACGTCTCCCCCATGGGCAAAGACGCCTCCCCCGGGCTCGGCATCCCTCGCAAAAGGCCGCCCCGCCCTGTCGAGATACCCGCTCACGCGACCAGCCCCCAAATCCCAAGAATTGCCAGTCTGACCAGGCAGCCTACAAGAAGCGCAAGGGCCGCGCTCGCCATCATAAGACGGTTTGCGCGCGCCACGTCCTCCCATTCGATGGGCCGCGTGTCGTCGCCCAGATGGGGCTTATGGACCAGCCGCCCAAAGTAGCTCGCGTCGCCCCCCAGCGCCACGCCTAAGGCGCCCGCGCAGGCCGACTCGGTCTGACCCGCGTTGGGGCTCCCGGTGAGGCTGCGGTCCCGCCGCCAGACCCGCCAGGCTCCCCGGGCCGAAAGGCCTACAAGCGGGGCAGACAGGACCATAAGCAGGGCGGTCAGGCGGGCCGGGATGAGATTGGCCACGTCGTCCATGCGGGCAGCCGCCTTGCCGTAGTGCTCGTAGCGGGGCGTGTGGTAGGCCACCATGCTGTCCGCGGTGTTGACGGCCTTGTAGAGCATGCCGGCCGGGGCGCCGCCCACCAGCATGAAGAGAAGGGGCGCCACCACGCCGTCACTGGCATTCTCGGCCACCGTCTCCACCGCTGCCCGCGTGACTCCAGCCTCGTCCAGCCCGGCTGTGTCTCGGCCCACCACCATGGACAGGGCCTGACGGGCGCCGGGCAGGTCGCCGGCCGCCAGCTTGCCGGCCACCGCCATGGACTGGCGCCTGAGCTCGCAGGCGGCCAAAAGCTGGTAGCAGGCAAAGGACTCCGCCGCCAGCCGCAGCCAGGGGCTAACCAGGCCGCAGGCCCATAGGACAAAGGCGCAGAGGGCGCAGAAGGCGACCGGCACGAGGACCGCGGCCACGGTCCCCGCGACGAACTCGCCTTTCGGCGTCTGGGGGAACCGGGGCCGCAGGTGGGTCTCCAAAAAGGATATGGCTCTTCCCATGGCCACGACGGGATGGGGCATCCAGCGCGGGTCGCCGAAGGCCAGGTCGAGGGCGCTTCCGATGAGGACGGAGAGAATCGTCATCATGCGGCGCGGCCCTGCCTCTCAGCCGGTGCCGATGAAATCCCCTGGCTGTCACGAGACCCATCGCAATGCATCCGACCTGCACTTTTGCCTATAACCCTCAAGTCAAGCCTCACCTTTACCCTCATGCTCGACCTCACCTTTAGCCCCCTATAACCCTCGACGGGAGCCTCCCCTTTATAGTTTCAGGGATGCCGCAGGTCAGACGTATCACCGTCTGGGCCTGGGCCGCCAGGTCGCAGCACAGCCTGCCCACCGCCTCGCGCCAGGCCGCACGGTCGGGGTCCAGGGGTATCAGCCCGCAGCCCACCTCGTCGCAGATGACGACGCGCTTGCCGGCCAAGACCCGGGTAAGCCCGCTCGGGTCCCGTCCGGCCGCCAGCTCCCTTTCCACCAGGGCCTCCAGGTGGTAGAGGCAGGGTCTGCCGTCGAGGATGGCGTCTGCTATGTCCGCCTCGCCCAGGCCCAGCTCCCGCCTGGCAAAACCCAGCTTGCCCGAACCCGCGCCACCCACGACCAGAATCACAGCCACAGCCCCCCAAAAGCCAAGCCCGCGAGTGCCGCGAGGCCCCCCACCTGCACCAGCCAGCCACACGTATCGCCCGTCACGCCGCCGAAGCGCCTGCGGACCAGGCAAACGTACCAGGCGAGCACCGCGGCCACGCAGGCCAGCGCGACCAGGCCCGCCCAGCCCCCCAGGACGACCATGAGGACGGCTGCGACCAAGGCCCAGGCGGCCAGCATGTAGCGGGCGGGACCCTTCCTGGCATGGGTCGCGAAGGCAGACGCAAGGCCCCCCTCGTGGGCGCTGGGCAGAATCAGGACGCAAAGGCCGGCCAGGGCCCGCGTGAGCACGAAGGCAAGGCCCACGCAGGCAGCAGCGGCCACATCGCCCGCTATCTGGGTCAGCAGGGCAAAGGAGGCGACGACGTGCAGGCACAGCGCCAGCACCGCGAACGAGCCCAGGCGCGGGTCGGCCATGATCTCCAGGGCCCTCTCGCGCGGGGCCCGACTGGAAAGGGCGTCCACCGTGTCCCCAAAGCCGTCCGCGAGCAGGCCACCCGTCACCGCATAAGGCACGGCCAAAAGGACCGCCGCGGCCATGAGGGGCGGGACCTTGACGAGGGCCATGAGGGCGGCCAGGCCGCAGAAGACCGCCCCTTGGATGGCGCCCACGAGGGGCCACCAGCCGATGGCCCAGCGCATGCTCTTGTCGTCCCAGCTGAAAGCCGGCACTGGGATGCGGGAGAACATGGACAGGGCCACCACCAGGCCCGAAAAGACCCCGATGCCGGCCTTGCGCCCACCGGCGCCCTTATCGCTGGCAATCCTTCCCATGACCTCCACCTCCCTTGCGCCAGACCGGGATGCCGCACACAACCTCGGCCACCTGGTCGGCCCTCTCTGCGCAGGCTCTATTCGCGGCGGCAAGAACCCGCAGGTAAGCACCCGTCCCTTCGTCAACGGGACATTGCGGGACCTCGCGGAAGACGTCGTCGGTCACCACCACCACGTCGTCCGCGACCCGGATTAGGACCTCTAGGTCGGCAAGGACCCTGCCCAGGGCCCGGTCGGGGTCGCCCAAGGTTCCGTCGTCGGAGAAGAGCTCGTTGGCGGCCAGGGTGCCCAGCCCCTCCAGCAGGACCGCGCAGCCCCCCTGGGGAAGCCTGCCTGCCAGCTTCCGGCCGAAGTCCCGCGGCACCTCGGCCACCTGGAAGCCCCTGCCTTCCCTCAGAGCCCTGTGGCGGGCGATGCGCCCGCGTGCCGCCAAGGACCTGTCGTCGGGCATGGTGGCCAGGTAGATGAGCGGGTAAGGCTCCCTTCCCACGCAAGCATGGCCCGACCGCGCCACTTCCAGGCAGAGGTCCTCGGCAACTTGGCTCTTCCCGCTGGCGGCGCCCCCAATGACCAAGGTCAGCATGGCACCCTGCCCCTCCTCCCAAAGGCCCGGGCCGCCGCGACAAAGTTGCGCGCCACCTGGGGGCATCCCGGGAAGTAGAGGTGCAGGAAGCTGGCCGCCAGGTCGGGCGTCAGGGTCCCTCCCGCCCATGACTGGCTGCCGGTCGCCCGTTTGACCTCGATGTCGCCGGCCTCGCCATCGCTTTGCCAGTAGTGGAACTCGTGGGCGCGCAGAGCCGTGCCGGTCGGCCCGAGGAGGCTGGGCTTGCCCGTCGTCGCCAGCACGTAGCCAAAGTGGCGCAAGCCCGGGCCCCTTCGCGAGACCCCCGGCAGGGCCCCCACCATCTCCCAGCGGGCCCCCTCCTCGTCCACCAGGGCCTCTTGCAGGTAGATGTAGCCGCCGCACTCGGCCAGGCAGGGCATGCCCGCCCCGACCGCCTGTCGCACCGCCAGCCTCATGGCGGCATTGCCGGCAAGCTCGCGCCCATGGAGCTCGGGGTAGCCCCCGCCCAAGTAGAGCCCGCAGGCGCCGGCAGGCAGGCCCTCGTCGCGCAGGGGGCTGAAGCAGGCCAGTCTGGCGCCCAGCCCCTCAAGCAGGGCCAGGTTCTCGTCGTAGTAAAAGCAGAAGGCCTCGTCGCGGGCCACGGCTATGGTGACCGGATTTCCGCCGGACTGGTCGCTGTCATCGGGGCAGGCGGGAGCCAGGGCGGCCTGATTATCATTCTCGCAGGCCAGAGGACCCGCGGACCGCGCGATACCCAGCAGGGCGCCCATGTCGAGCGTCGGGTCCAGGGCGTCCGCCGCCAGATCAACACGCCGCGTCAGGTCGGCCACCTCGTCGGCGGCGACCAGGCCCAGATGGCGGCTGGGCAGGGCGTAGGCCTCGTCGGCGGCAAGCGAGCCCAGGACCGGAATGCCGCAGGCCTCCTCGATGGCCGGGGCCAGGCGGGCGCACAGGCCGGCGGAGCACCGGTTGAGGATGACGCCCCGCACGTTGGCGTCCGGTCTGAACTGGGCCAGTCCTTGAATGGTCGCCGCCAGGGTGAGCGAGGCGCCCCGGGCGTCCACGACCATCACCACGGGCGTGGACGTGGAGCTCGCCAGGTCGTAGGAGGAGGCGCGGTCGGTCACGGCGCCCAGACCATCGTAGAGGCCCATAACGCCCTCAATCACGGCGACGTCGCAGGTCGGGGCCGCCTTGGCAAGCTGGGCACAGGCCACGTTCCCCCCTGCCAGAAAGAGGTCGAGGTTGCCTGCGGGGGCGCCTAGGACCCAGCGATGAAACATGGGGTCCAGGTAGTCGGGCCCACACTTAAAGGCGTGCGGCACCAGGCCACGGCGCTGCAGGAGGCGCAAGAGGGCGAAGGTCACGGTCGTCTTGCCCTGACCGCTGGCGGGAGCGGCTATGAGGACCCGGGGCAGCTCCACGGGCCCAGGGGTCTTGAACCTACCCTGAGCCGGGCTTTTTGCCTCGTGTGCCGTCAGGCCCATGGCCGGCCGCCTCCCTCGTCAGCGCCCGCCCCACGCGCGCAGGCCAGCCAGATGGGGCTGAGCGGTCTCATGAGATGGGAGGACCCGGCCTCCTGGGCCCGGGCAACGCTGACCTGGCAGAGGGTGAAACCGCCCCATCCCTCGCCCGTCAGAAGGTCCGTGGCAGCAATCAGGGTCTCCACCGTGACGGCAGGGACGCAGACCCGGGCCGCGGGGTTGGCCGCCAGCACGGCCTGGAGGATGGCGGCCAGACAGCCTCCCGAGCCGCCCACGAAGACGGCGTCGGGCGCGGGCAGACCCTTCAGGGCCTCTGGGGCGCTACCTAGCCTGACCTCGACGTTTTCCAGGCCAAAGCGGGCGATGTTGGTCCGGGTCAGGTCCGCAGCCTCCCTGTCGCGCTCAACGGCGTACACGGTGCCCGACCCCACCAGCCGCCCCATCTCCACGCTGACCGAGCCGGTGCCGGCCCCTACGTCCCATGCCACGTCGCCCTCGGCCAGGGCCAGCCTGGCCAGGGCCACGGCGCGCACCTCCCGCTTGGTCATGGGCACCCCGGACCGCTCAAACAGCTCGTCGGGGACGCCCGGCGTCGCGTAGGGCCAGGGGTCGCCGGTCTTGCTGCCGTTCTCGTCGCCGTTCTCGCTGCCGTTCTCGCCGCTATTCTCACCGACGTTCTCGCTGCTGTTCTCACCGACGTTCTCGCCACCAGCCTTGCCCGGGCAAACGTCAAAGGCCCCCTCGGTGCCCCGGGGCGGCTCTATCAGAAGGACGCAGGGCTGAGCAAAGTCTTCATCAGTAAGCTGGCCAACCGTGCCTGCGACGATACGCTCGTCAGGATAGGACAGGCGCTCCCCCACCGTGGCTGCGCAGGCACCTAGGCCCGCCTGAGTCAGCTGGCCGCAGAGGGCGGCGGGGCTATGGGTGGCGTCAGTCAGAAGGAAAAGCCCGCGGTCGCCCGCCGGCAGGGCCCCTTTGCCCAAGGCCTCCCGGGCAAGGGCCACAGGATTGCAAGCGGTCCCGTGGGCCGAGGCCACCCGCCAGCCCTGCCAGGGACGCATGAGCTTGGCAGAAAGGTAGGAAAGGGAGCTCACGCCCGGCAGGCAGACCAGGTCGATGTCCTCGTGGCCCTGCAGGCGGTCCAGGACTGCCCGCGCCCCGCTGTACAGGCCTGTGTCCCCGCTCATAAGCAGGACCGCGCGCGTCTGTTCGGGCAGGGCCAGCACCGTCCGGACGATGTCGTCGGCGGCGACCAGGGCCCGCCGGTCGGAAGGCGCCCCCTGGCTGGGCAGCGCCTCCAGCAGCCGCTTCGACCCGATTGCCACGTCCGCCCCGGCCAGCTCCTCCCGGGCTGCAACCGTGGCCAAGGCAGCCGCACCGGGGCCCATGCCTAGGATCACCACTCGTTTCATGCCAGCCCCCTGTAGCCGCGCGGCGTGACCATGCGGCCCGCCACCAGGCGGGTCTGGCTGTTGCCGATGAAGACCGTTGTGAACATATCCGCAGGCAAATCGGCCAGCTCTGCAAGAGTGCACGTGCCAGCCTCCGCCCCTATCCGGCCCACGTTGCGGGCCCAGCCGCAGACAAGCGATTCCGGGGCCCCCGCATCGAGCAGGACCTGGACCGCGCGCCGCAGGTGGTCGGGCCGTTGGCGACTGGCCGGGTTGTAGAGGGCCAGGCACAGGTCAGCCTGGACGCAGGCTGTCAGTCGCCGCACGATTAGGTCCCAGGGGGTGAGGAGGTCGGAGAGGGAGACGGTCGCGAAGTCGTGGCCCAAGGGAGCGCCCAGCATGGCGGCGCCGGTGAGTGCTGCCGTGACCCCCGGCTCCACCGCGACCTCGACGCCCGGGTAGTCGACCGACAGCTCCAACAGGGGGCTGGCCATGCCGTAGACCCCGGCGTCGCCCGAGCAGACCAGGGCCACGCGCGCACCAGCCTGCGCCTGCTCCAGGGCAGTGCGGCACCGATCAAGCTCGCCGCCCATGCCCGTGGCAACAGTCCTCTTGTCGGCAAGCAGGGGCTTCACAAGCTCGAGGTAGGCCTTGTAGCCCACGACAAGGTCGGCCTCTTCCAGGGCCGCGATGGCGCCGACAGTCATGCCCGTCTTGCTGCCTGGTCCCAGGCCGACGACGGTGACCAGGCCCTTGGCCGCGCCCCCATCCTCACCCCCGGCCTCGCGGGCCTCTGGGGCCATATACCATGTCGCCTCGTCAAACGCCATCACAACCGCCCTCTCTCACCATTCTAGGGACACGGGCCTCAGGGCTAGGGCGACGGTCACGCCCCCGCAGGCGAGCTTGGGCAGGACCAGCCTGCCGCCACCAACAAGGGCCGCCCGCTCGCAGACGTTGTCCACGCCCGTCACCTGGCGCACGAAGTCCGAGGAGGACACAGATCCCTGGACCTGGGCCAATTCTTCGGCCGAATGGGCCTCCAGACGCCAACCCCGCTCTTCACAGAAGGACACCAGAGCGGGCTCGTGGGCCTTGAGGTCGATGGTGTCAAGGCAGCCGACGGCCAGCCAGGACAGGCCCGCGCGCTCGAGGGCCTCATCGACCGCCTGGGCCAGCGCCTCGGACGCGATTCCCCGCCGACAGCCCAGGCCCAGCCCCACGCAGGCCGGCACCAGGCGCAAGGGGTCCTGGGCGCCCGCCCGCGCAAGGGCAGAGGCCGACTTGGCGGATACGACCAGGTCGGCATCGGCAGGGCCATCGGTGAGGACCACACCTGCGGGAGGCTGGCCCACCAGCCCGACCCCCTCGTCGGCCCAAAGGGAAACGATGTCTTCTGCCAGCAGCTTTCCCGAGACGGCCTTAATCTTGCCGGGGTTGGCCACCGCCAGGCCCCGTTGGCGCGCCCAGGCGTCGGCCGCCCAGGCCCCGCGCAGGTCCGTGGCCGTCGTTATGACCGGCATGGCCCCCGTGGCCGCGGCAATCGCCCGCGCCAGGTCGTTCGCCCCACCCAAGTGGCCCGAGAGGACCGAGATGGCCCAGGTCAGGCCCTCATCCACGACCACGACCGCCGGGTCACTGGCCTTGGACGCGACGAGAGGGGCCACGGCCCGCACCGCTATACCCAGCGCCCCCACAAAGACAAGGGCATCTGCCTGGGCAAAGGCTTCCTTCGTCCAAGCGGCGAGCCCCACGCGGCCCGGGCTGTCCGCAGGTCCATGGGCCCTGGCCAGCCGGCAGTCCCAGCCGCCGACCAAAGCCGCCGCTACCCGCCCTGCCGCCTGGTCGCCCCGGTCGGTGAAGGAGACGATGCACGCCAAGGCCCGCCTCTCAGTACCCGCCATGGCGCCGCACCTCCCCCAGCGACTCCTCGATGACCTCGTCGGTCCCCAAGGACCGGGCCAGCTCCCCGCGGGCCTTGGTGAAGACGACCGCGCCCACTGAGACGCCCTCGCCCGCCCGCCGCTGCAGGTGGGAGCCAATGGCCTCGGTGATGGAGGCCACCACCGGCCCCAAGATGCCCTCGCGGTCGAGCAGGCCCAGTGCCGCGTCGGTCGTGGGGCAGGCCATGAGGTCGCGGGCAAGTGCCGCTGAGACACCCTGCATGGCGGCATGGGCGCAGATAATCTCCAGCCGGCAGTCAGCTGTGCGGGAATGGGTCTGCATGACGCCGCCGGCTACCTTGACCAGCTTGCCCAGGTGGCCCACCAGGACGAGGCGCTCGATGCCCTCGCGGGCTGCGCAGTCGACGGCCTCGCCGATGAAGTTGGAGACGCTGACCCGCGGCAACTGGCTGAGCACCGCGTCGGCCCGGCAGAAGTCCTCGCCATAGGCCCCGGGCACCAGGACCAGGCTCTTCCAGCCCAGGGCCGCCTGCTGGCGAATCGAGAGCTCCACACTCTTGAGCAGGGCGTCCAGTGACAGGGGCTCCACGATGCCGGTGGTGCCCAGGATGGAGATGCCGCCTTCGATGCCCAGGTTGGGGTTGAAGGTCCGCCTGGCCGCCTCCCGGCCGCCGGGCACGCTTACGGTGACTTCGAAGGCGGCGGGCCCAAAGGCGTCTGCCGAGGCAGCAGGCTCATGGGCGAGAAGCCCGCCCGTGGCTGCCCCGGCCGTGACCGTCTCGGCCGCGCGCCTGGCCGCGTCCCTCACCGCCTGGGCAATCATCTTGCGCGGGACGCTGTTGATGGCCGCCTCCCCCACCGGCTGCTCAAGGCCCGGCTTGGTAATGCGGCCCACGCCCTCGCCGCCCAGGACGAGGACCCGCACGGCCCCGTCTGGCTCGTGGGACGCGAGACCGCCGCCCTGCGGGGCCGGCCTCACCCGGGCAAAGACGAGCAGCCCGTCGGTTGCGTCCACGTCGTCCCCACCGTCCTTGCGGATGGCGCACGTGGCCCAAGGGACCCCGTCCGCGCCCACACCGCAGGAAGGCTCCAAGACCTCGGCGTCCACCGCCTGACCCGAGGGCGTCACCAGGCGTGCTGTCTGGGGCACCTGGCCCTCCAGCAACAGGGTCGTGGCTGCCCCGGCGGCCATGGCGGCGCAGGAGCCTGTGGTGTAACCGCAGCGCAGGCGTTCGTTGCCAGCCCACACATAGCGCTCCTCCACGGCTATGCGCCACCCTCGGCCGCGGCCCCGTCCCCCACCGCCTGCCGACAGCCCGTCGTGAAGGACGCGTCGTAGAGCCTGCTTGGCTGGTAGCCCACGCCCGTCCCCACGACCTGCCCAATCACCAGCAGGGCCTGGCGATCGATACCCGCCTCCCTGGCAGCCTGACCCAGGGTCCCCACCGTGCAGCGGACGGTCCTCTGGTCGGGCCAGCTGGCCCGGTAGACGATGGCCGCGGGCGTGTCGGCGGCCATCCCGCCCGCCATCACCTGGGAGGACACCTGGTCGGCCAGGGCTGCCGACAGGAAGACCGCCATGGTGGCCCCGTGGGCGGCAAGTTGGGCGAGCCCCTGCCCCTCCGGCACGCCGGTCCGCCCCTCAGCCCGGGCTATGATGACGGCCTGGCTGATGCCGGGCACAGTGTATTCGCAGGTCAAGGCAGCTGCGGCAGCTGAAAGGCTCGAGACGCCCGGCACAACCTCGAAGGGCACCCCCCGAGCGGCAAGCGCGTCCATCTGCTCGCGGATGGCCCCGTAGAGGCTCGGGTCGCCCGTGTGCAGGCGCACAACCCTCTTGCCCGCCTGCCAGCCCTCGACCATGGCGTCGACAATCTCTGCGAGGGTCATCCGCGAGCTGTCGAGCCTGATGCAGCCGGCAGGGCAGAGGGCGAGCAGTTCGGGGTTGACCAAACTGCCCGCCCACACGACTAGGTCCGCATGCTTGAGGAATCGCTGGCCACGCACGGTAATCAGGTCGGGCGCGCCGGGCCCCGCCCCCACGATGCGGACCGGCTCACGAGCAGGCTCACTGTCAGCCGCCGGCACAGGTCCCCCGCCAGCCTCGACCCGCCCCCGTACGGCCTCACTCAAAGTCGAACTCACCCACATGACGGTCGTGGAAGACCTCGAAGAGCTCGTTCAGCAGGTCATCGTCGTCGATGGTGTCGTACTCCTCGTCCTCGCCCTCGCCCACGACCCTGAGGATGGCAACCTCCACAGGCGCCTCGCCGTCGTAGGCGGCCTCGTCATCCTCGTCCGCTTCCTCGCCTGCCTCTTCGTCGGCCTCATCGTCGTCGAGGGGGATGAGGGTTATGTAGCGCTCACCCTTGTAGTCAAAGTCGTCGAGGATGGCGAACTCTATTGCGTTGCCGTTCTCGTCGGCAAGCATGATGATCTCGGCCTCAAGGCCTTCCTCGAGCTCCTCCTCGGATTCCTGGTCCAGCACGTCCTCGTCCCTGACGTCCGCCATGCCGCTCACCGCTTTCTCTCGCCTTTGATAAACCGGCACCCACCTCTTGCGGGCCCCGTCCCCATGCTACATGAGCCAGGTGGAGATGGGGACGTGAGCCGCGGCAAAACGACCACGCCCGCCAAAATCACCGCGAGCGCCCCCTCGGCCCTGCCAGCCGCGGGGGCGCCCGCACGCAAGACGCCGTGATTGCCTCGCACTGCCTCGCGCTAGATGGAGATGACGCCCACCGAGTTGAGGACGGAGCTCACCAGAACCACCAGGAGCAGGATGGGCACGATGAACTTGATGAGGACGGTGTAGACCCCGGCCAGCCTGAACTTGTGGCCGTTAGCCTCGACCTCCTCAATCACATACTTGGGCCCGACGACCCAGCCCACGGCGATGCTCACGACAAAGGCGAGCAGCGGCATGATGAGGGAGTTGGAGATGAAGTCGGCAAAGTCGAGGATGGACATGTCGGCGCTGCCGATGGGGAAATGGATGAAGCTCAGGACCGAGTAGCCCAAGGTGGGCAGGAGGGCAATCACGATGAGGCCGATTCCCACAATCTTGACGGACTTCTTGCGGGAGATGCGGGCGGCGTCCTGGATGCCGGAGGTCGTGGCCTCGGTGAGGGAGACAGCCGAGGTCAGCGCCGCGAAAAAGACCAGGGCGAAGTAGAGAAAGCCGATGAGAGAGGACCCGGGCATGGTGTCAAACACCTGGGGCAGGGTCTGGAACATGAGGCCAGCGCCCGCCTGATGGGTGGCCTCGACGCCCGCTGCGTAGTCCCCGCCCGCCTGGGCCATGCCGAATGACAAGGTGGCCGGGACGACCATGAGGCCGGCCAGAAGGGCGATGACGGTGTCAAAGACGCAGACCTGGCCCGCAGCGCCGTCGATGTGCTCCTGCTTGCGCATGTAGGAGCCGTAGGTGACCATGATGCCCATTGCCAAGGATAGGGAGTAGAACATCTGGCCGGCCGCCGCCACGATGGTCATGACCGAGAAGTCGGAGGCGCGGGGAATCAGGAAGTAGGCCACGCCCTCGGCCGCGTTGGGCAGGGTGGCGATGGACCAGACCACAATGATGACGGCCAAGGCGAGCAGGGCCGGCATAGCAAACTTGTTGAGCTTCTCGATGCCGCCGTTCACGCCCAGGATGATGACCATGATGACGCAGACGCAGAAGAGGACGGTCCAGGCGACCGGCTCGGAGTCGGACGTAATGAAGTCGGTGAAGAAGCTGGTACCGGCGATGGCGTCGGCCGCGCCCAGGGCGTAGGTCACCATGTACTTGGTAATCCAGCCGCCGATGACGCAGTAGTAGGGCGCGATGATTGCGGGGACGATAATCTCGAAGGCGCCGATAACCTTCCAGCCTGCGCCTCTGCGGCCCTTCTCGCAGGCCATGGACTCGAAGGCCGAGATACCCGACCTCTGCGTGCGGCGGCCGATGGCAATCTCGGTCACCATATAGGCGAAGCCCAGGATGCAGACGAGGGCGATGTAGGTGAGCACGAACGCGCCGCCGCCGTACTTGGCTGCAAGCGACGGGTAGCGCCACAGGTTGCCCAGGCCGATGGCCGAGGCGGCGCCAGCGAGGACGAAGGCCAGCTTGCCCGACCAGGTCGCGCGCTTGGCTGCGCCCACCTCGGTGCTCATCGCCTCCGACACCTGCGACTCCGTGTTAGAACCCTGTGTCATACCGGTTTCCTTTCTGTTACTTGACGCCGCATGCGACAGACCGGGGCGAGAACCCCGAGCCTGTCGTGTGTCCAATCCGTTTGTGGCCGCCGGCTGCGGCTAGAGGGGCCCGCCGGCTTAGGAGAGTCTACCAGCCCGGGAAGGCTTAGAGGGACCCGCCAGCCCAGGAGAGCCCGCTAGCCCATCTTCTGGGCGAGGAGCTGGTTGAAGAGCTTGGGGTTGCCCTTGCCATGGCTCGCTTTCATGCACTGGCCGACCAGATACCCTATGACCTTGTCGTTTCCGTTGCGATACTGGGCCACCTGGTCCGGGCAGTTGGCGATGACCTGGTCCACGACCGGCTCTAGGGCCGAGGTGTCGCTGACCTGGCGCATGCCGCGCTCATCCACAATCTTCGCAGGGTCCTCCCCCGTCTGGGCCATGAGCTCCAGCACCTCGCGGCCCTGTTTGGACGTGATTGCGTCGGTCTTGAGCAGGCCGGCCAGACTGACAACCTGGGCTGCGGTTATACCCGAGTCTGCCAGCGTGGTGCCCGCGGCGTTAAGGTAGCCCGGCAAATCGTTCACGATAAGGTTGGCGACGGTGGCCACCAACTGGGCGCCGGCGCCGGCCACCGCCTGCTCGAAGAAGGCCGCCGTCGCCGGGTCGCCCGCGATTTGGGCGGCGTCGGCCCGCTTGAGCCCGTAGGTGGCCACGTAGCGGTCGCGGCGGGCGTCGGGCAGCTCGGGCAGGCGCGACCGGACCTCTTCGACAAACTCGTCGGACAGGTCGTAGGGAGCCAGGTCGGGCTCGGGGAAGAAGCGGTAGTCGTCCGCGGTCTCCTTGGTGCGCATGACCAGGGTGCGCTTGGTGGACGTCTCCCAGTGGCGGGTCTCCTGGTAGATGGCGCCGCCTTCCTCGAGAATCTCGGCCTGGCGGCGGATTTCGTACTCAAGGCCGTCGTGCAGGCTTTTGAAGGAGTTGAGGTTCTTGAGCTCGGTCTTGGTGCCCAGCCTCTCGGTGCCGCGGCGGCGCAGGGACACGTTGCCGTCGCAGCGCATGGATCCACTCTCCATTGAGCAGTCGGAGATGCCCAGCGTGAGGAAGATCTGGCGCAGCTTCTCCATGAAGAGGCGGGCCTCCTCGGGGCTGCGCAGCTCAGGCCTGGTAACCAGCTCGATAAGGGGCGTACCGGCGCGGTTGTAGTCGATGAGGGAGTAGTCGGCCCCGTCGATGCGGCCGTCCACGCCGCCCATGTGAATCATCTTGGCGGCGTCCTCCTCCATATGGATGCGCTCGATGCCCACGTGGGCCGTGTAGCCGCCGTCCTCGTTGCGGGGGATGTCGTGGGCGCGCTCGCAGGCTCCCTTGGGGCCGACCTCCAGGTCGAGCCAGCCGTCCATGCAGAAGGCTATGGGGCCCTGGGTGGTCTGGAAGTTCTTGGCCATGTCCGGGTAGAAGTAGTTCTTCCGGTAGAACATGGAGTGCTTCATGATATGGCAGTTGGTGGCCAGGCCTGCCAGTACGATGGACTGGATGGCCGCCTTGTTGGGCACGGGCAGGGCGCCGGGCAGGCCCAGGCAGACGGGGCACACGTTGGTGTTGGGCTCGTCGTCGTGCGAGAGCCTGCAGCCGCAGAACATCTTGGTCTCGAGCGTGGTCAGCTCGGTGTGGACCTCAAGGCCGATGACCGGCTCCCAGTCCTCGAGCACCTCGGAGAGCTCCTTCATCAGAGCTCACCCCCCTTCCCGGCAAAGTCAGGCGCGACGGGTGCTTGGCCGTAGGCGTCCTGCAGGGCCGCGGCAACCCGCAGGAGCTTGTCGTCGGCAAAGGCAGGGCCGATGAGCTGGGCGCCCACCGGGAGCCGGGACTGCGCGCCTAGGCCCACCGGGACGGACACGCCGGCGTTGCCCGCGATGTTGAGGGAGATGGTGAACATGTCCGCCAGGTACATCTGGGTGGGGTCACCAATCTCGCCGAACTTCCAGGCCGTACGGGGGCTGGTGGGCATGAGCAGGGCGTCCACCTTGGTGAAGGCCTGCCTGTAGTCTGCCGTGATGAGGGCGCGGACCTGCTGGGCCGGGTAGTAGTACTTGTCGTAGACGCCACTGGAGAGCAGGTAGGCGCCCAGCATGATGCGGCGCTTGACCTCGGGGCCAAAGCCGATGGCGCGGGACTCGGCGGTCATCTCGGCCAGGTCGCGGGCGCCCTCGTACTGGTAGCCGTAGCGGACGCCATCAAAGCGGGCCAGGTTGGAGAAGGCCTCGCAGGGGGCCAGGACGTAGTAGGCGCTGATGGCCGCGGCTGCATGGGGCAGCTCGACCTCCACCAGCTCGGCGCCCCTCTCCTCAAGCTTTGCAGCCGCCGCGTCGACAGCCTCGCTGACCTCGGCGTCCACGCCCTGGGCATGGGTCATGGAGGGGACGATGCCCACCTTCATGCCCTCGACCCCGTCGTGCAGGTGCTCGGTGAAGTCGCGCGACCAGTCCTGGGAGGTGCAGTCCAGCCTATCGCGGCCCGAGAGGGCGTTCATGGCCAGGGCCACGTCATCGACCGTGCGGGCGAAGGGACCCACCTGGTCGAGCGAGCTGCCGAAGGCCACCACGCCGTAGCGGGACACCATGCCGTAGGTGGGCTTCATGCCCACAACGCCGCAGAGCGACGCCGGCTGGCGGATGGAGCCGCCCGT
The DNA here is from genome assembly GCA_964510125.1 of uncultured Coriobacteriaceae bacterium. Classification (GTDB taxonomy): domain Bacteria; phylum Actinomycetota; class Coriobacteriia; order Coriobacteriales; family UMGS124; genus CAIFEU01. Next base: position 4,519 of record CAZEAF010000018.1, on the reverse strand, counting down.
GTCCGACCCCAGGGTCAGGGGCAACATGCCGCTCGACACCGCCGCAGCCGAGCCGCCCGAGGAACCACCGGGGATACGGCCCAGGTCGTAGGGGTTGGAGGTATGGCCGAAATAGCTGGTCTCCGTGGAGGAGCCGAAGGCGAACTCGTCCATGTTGAGCTTGCCCACCGGCAGGCACCCTGCGTCGAGCATGCGCTGGACGCAGGTGGCCGTGTAGACGCTCCCGTAGTCCTCAAGCATGCGGGAGCCGCAGGTGGTGCGGGTGCCCACCAGGTGCATATTGTCCTTGAAGGCCGCGGGGACACCAGCCAACGGCGCCAGCTCCTCGCCGGCCGCCCGGGCCGCGTCCACCTTGTCGGCGGCGGCCAGGGCCAGTTCGGGGGTCACCTGGATAAAGGCGTGGACCCGGGGGTCTAGGGCCTCAATGCCCGCGAGGGCGGCGGTAGCCACCTCACGGGCGCTGACCTGGCCCTCGCGAACCATGGCGGCCAGCTGGGAGGCGGTGTATCCGTCGAAGGTCGCCATGCTCTACTCGCCCCCGTTCCCAAGGATGGAGGGCACGCGGAAGTAGCGGTCCTGCTTTTGGCCGGCATTCTCGAGCGCCTGGTCCAGGGGCAGGCCCTGCCGGGGCACGTCGTCCCTCATGACGTTGGACAGGTCGCCAATGGGGTGGAAGACGGGCTCCACGCCCTCAAGGTCGTAGGTCAGGATGGTGGAGAGGACGTTATCGACCGCGTCGTTCATGTAGGCGGTCATCTCCGTCAGCTCTTCGTCGGTGAGCGCCATGCGGGCGTAATCCGCGATGTCGCGCACCTGCCTCTCGCTCAAGCTCATGCGCATCTCCCTGAACTCGTGTCGTAATGTGCCAAGCGGTTAAAGATTCATTCAGGGTAACACAGGATATATGAGCAAGAGGTTTCCCACTTGTAAGGGAAGACTGACAAGCAGCACCCCTCCATCTGAGGAAGGGGGATGGCTCCGGATTCGGCCGGCGTGCCGGACCGGGGCGCCCGATGGGGCCTGCGCGCCCGGTCTGACCCGCGCGCTCGGTCGGACACGCACGCTCGTTCAGGCCCTCCCGCCCGGTCAGGCCCGCGCGTCCTCCTGCTTGAGCGCGACCTCCTCGGCGCGGGCGAGCTCCTGGGGCGTGTTGGTGTTGACGAAGGCCATGCCCTCGGGCACAATCCGGGCCACCTGCTCGGGCGATACCTCGACCTTGCGCGCGCCCTCCAAAAAGACGCGGATGCGCTTCTCCCCCGTCGCCAGAGTGGCAAGGGCGCGCTCCAGGCAGGCCTGCCTGCGGTAGACGCCATAGAAAGGCTCAAAGCCCTTGGCCAGTCGGGGGACCACCAGGTCGGCCTCGGGATGGGCCAGCAGGGTCTGGTAGTTGGCACGGATGAGGCGGGCGTCGGCGAAGACCATGTCGCAGGCCACGGCGGACACATAGTCGCTCGTAGCCTCGGTGAGGGCGGTGGCCAGGCCCGCCAAGGACCCGCGCTCCTCGAAGCGGTCGCGCACGAGACGGACTTTGCCCCAGGCGGGATGGTCCTGGAGAAAGGCCAGGTTGTCAGGTTCGTTGGTGGTGATGAGCACCTCGTCGGCGACAGGGGCCACGCGGGTCACGATGCGCTCGATGAGGGGACGACCCAGAAACGGTACCGTCGCTTTCGACCGCCCCATGCGGCGGGACTCCCCGCCTGCCTGAATGGCTACCGTGAGCGGCGGCATCGTCATCTGTTGCATCAGTCTGTTAACCCCTTCAGAGCTCGGTCGTTATGGATGAGATCGGCCACCGTGATTCCCGACAGGTAGCTGGTAATCGCGTCGTCCAGGCCCTTCCAGACAGGGAAGGTTGGGCAGGCGCCGTGATTATCGCACGATTCCTCGCCTGTCTCGTCGTCACAGACAAGACAGCCAACCGGCGCGAGCGTCCCCTCGGTGATGCGCAGCACGTCGGACAGGGGGTACTCCTCGGGGGCACGAGACAAGCGGTAGCCGCCGCCCTTGCCGCGGACGCCGACGACAAGCTTGGCCTTGGAGAGCAGGGAGATGATGCTCTCCAGGTACTTCTCAGAGATGCCCTGGCGCTGGGCGACGTCGGCCAGCGGCACGTAGACGCCCTCCTCCTGGGTATGCTCGGCTATGTCCATCATGGCTCGCAGGGCATATCGGCCTTTGGTTGATATCATCATGGCAGGTACCATTCCCTTCGTCTGGTATCGCTTTTACCGATTAGCATAGCAGAACAACCCACCTGGGCAGGGGGGTATTGGGGCGATCTCCCAACCGCCAGGTTGCGCGCACAACCTTGGCGTGCGTGGCTGGTCAGTGGGCGCACGGGACCGCGGGGTAGACGGCGTCGATGGCTCCGCTCGCCGGCGCCCGGGCGTTGCGGGCGGGTGCGCCTTGCGTGGCCCGTCGAATGCTGATAAAGTGGCCAATGCCGTTTGGGCTGGCGGGCACGCGCCCTTTTCTCACCCGCCATTCTGCAGCCGGATGGCCGCGCGTGTGGGCGTGCGGGGCGCAACGATGGAGTTCACATTCAACAGAACAGCATGGGTCCTCTGCACCCGATGCGGCCGTGGCGCGTTCGCGCTGCGGCGGTTTTGTCGTGGCTCCGTTCGGGACGGCCGATTCTGCCCGCCGTCCGGTTGCAGGCTCGCTCGTCTTTGACGTGCGAGCTGGGGTTTTAAGACGCAAAGGAAGGGCAATGGATTTTCTCAACTCTAAGAAAGGCCTGATTGTGGTGGGCGTCGTGGTGGGCGCGCTCGTCGCGGCGCTGGCCTATTTTGGTAACCCGGCCAACATGGCCCTGTGCGCCGCGTGCTTTTTACGCGACGTTGCCGGCTCACTGAAGCTGCAGACGACGTCCACGGTGCAGTATTTCCGGCCCGAGATTGTGGGCCTGGTGGTGGGCCCGTTCATCATGGCGCTCCTCACGCGCGAGTTCCGTGCTACGGCGGGGTCCTCGCCGATGACACGCTTTGTGCTGGGGTTTGTCATGATGCTCGGCGCGCTCGTGTTCCTAGGCTGCCCGCTGCGCATGGTCATCCGCATGGCGGCCGGCGACCTCAATGCTTGGGTGGGCCTCATCGGCTTCGTGCTGGGCATCGCAACGGGCGCGCTATTCCTCAAGATGGGCTACTCTCTGGGCCGCGAGTACGACACCAAGCCCATGGCCGGCGCGGTGCTGCCGGTCGTGCTGGTCATCCTGCTGGTAATCAGCCTTACGACTACGGCGTTTGCCCTGAGCGAGACCGGACCGGGCAGCGTGCATGCCCCTTGGGTCATCTCGCTGCTGGTGGCCCTCATCATCGGCGCGCTGGCGCAGCGCATTCGCCTGTGCTTTAGCGGCGGCGTGCGCAACGCAATTCTCGTGCGCGATTTCTCGCTGCTCATCCCCATCGCGGGGCTGTTCGTGGTCATGCTGGTGTACAACCTGGCGACCGGCGGGTTCAAGCTGAGCTTCGAGGGTCAGCCTATCGCCCACTCGCAGCAGCTGTGGAACATCCTGGGCCTGTACGCCGTGGGCCTGGCGGCGACGCTCGCCGGCGGTTGCCCGCTGCGTCAGATGACGCTGGCCGGGCAGGGTTCCTGCGACGCGGCCGTCACATTCCTGGGCATGCTCGTGGGCGCGGCGTTCGCGCACAACTTTGGCCTGGCGAGCTCGGCTGCCGCGGTGGCGACCGCCGACACTCCCGCCGTGCTGGGCGGCCCCACGGTCGCCGGCCAGATTGTGCTGGTGTGCGGCATCGTGGTGCTGCTGGTAATCGGCGTGGCGAACTGCATGAAGCAGCGCAAGGCGGCCGCGGCGAAATAGTCGCTGGTACCGCGAGGAGAACGGCCCGGCGCGCCGCTGCGCCGGGCATCACGGTCACAAAGAGGACGGACAGGTATGTTTGAGGTTGACGCGCGGGGCTATTCGTGCCCCGAACCCCTGCTCATGGCGACCGCGGCGCTCAAGGAGCACCCCGGTGAGCCAATCCGCGTGCTGGTGAGCACCACCAACTCGCGCGACAACGTGTCCAACGCGGCGCGCAAGCATGGCCGCACGGTGACGGTCAATCAAATCGGGTACGACTTTGAGCTTGTTCTCGAGTAAATCGGCCGCGCGGGAATGCGAGCCGCGCGCGGTGGTGGCGTTCCCCACGACGACCGAGGCGATGCACCTGCAGGCGGTCGCCTCCGACGCCGGGCTTACCGGCCGGCTGGTGCCGATTCCTCGGCAGCTGTCGGCCGGGTGCGGCCTGGCCTGGAGCGAGCCGGCCGCCTCGTTCGACCAGGTGCGTCGCACGCTCGACGAGCACGGCATCGCCTACGAGCGGCTGTGCGTGCTGGAGTTGTAGGCGCGCAGGGCGGAGACGCGCGGGGCACGCTGGTGCCGGTGAAGTACACAAGCTGGACAGTCGTGCGCATAATCCGGCAATGGTTGGGAGAACGGCATAGCGCGATGGCATTCGGCGAATCTATCGCCCAATGTCCGCAGGTCGATGCCGAATCGGGGAACTTTCCCAGGTGG
>CAZEAF010000017.1:16507-23995 GCA_964510125.1 uncultured Coriobacteriaceae bacterium | reverse complement strand
AGCTGCTTGACGCCGAAGAAGAGGGGGCCGCCCGGCTCGCGCGGGTCGTGCGGGGCGTCAAGCGGGCTCGCGGGCAGGTCCTCCGCCTTGACCTTGGGCTCGTGGCCGGGCTTGGCCGCATCCAGCTCCTGGGTCAGGCGGGCCTGGACGCGGGGGATACGCTCCTGCCGGCCAAACCAGTGGAGCATGACCGGCAGCAGGTAGAAGTCGGTCGTGAAGTCGGCGCCCGCCGAGGGTCCCGAGATGCCCACGACCGGGGTCCCCCCGACAACCGACATGGAGGAGTGGTGGCCGGGCCCGTGGTTGGTCTCGTGGCAGAGGACCTGGCCGACCTCCTCCAGGACCTCGCAGGTCCAGTCGTCCGAACCCTTGGAGGAGCCTGCGTTGACCACGACGATGTCCGCCTCGTCGACAGCCCTGAGCAGGGCCTGGCGGATGAGGTCGCGATCATCGGGCACGATGTCGAAGACGAGGGGGTCCCCTCCCCAGTCGCGGATCTTGGCGGCGATGAGGGTGGAGTTGGTCTCCAGATTCTTGCGCAGGGGCGGCTGGGCGCTCACCGGCACCAGCTCGTCGCCCGTGGGGATGAAGGCCACCCGGGGCTTGGCCAGAACCGGCGCGCTGAGATGGCCGCCTGCGGCGATGCCCGCCAGCAGCAAGGGTGTGAGGACAGAGCCGGCCTTGGCAACGACGTCGCCCGGCTGCAGACTGGACCCCGCCGGCTTGGTGCCCTCGTGGCGCCTGGCCGGCGCGCGGAGGAGCTCCAGGTGGTTGGCCCCGTCGGGACCCGCCGTGACCCGGGCTTCCTCGATGCGGACGGCCGTGTCGAAGCCCTCGGGCATGGGGACGCCCGTGTTGGCGAACTGCCACTGCGTCCCCTGGGCCCAGCCGGACATGTCGGGCATGCCGTCGGCAAAGTCGTCAAAGCGCAGGCCCACCGAGTCGAGCAGGCAGGTCAGGGCGTTGGGGGCCTGGACCAGGGAGGTCACGTCGCGGGCCAGGGTCCGGCCCCGCGCCTGCCCCAGGGGCACCTCCTCCACGCCCGGGTGGAAGTCGCAACGGGCCAGCAGGGCCGCCACCGCCTCCTCGCGGGTCATGACGATATGCTTGGAATGGTCGCGCATGGGTCCTCCTATCAGTGCTCGGCAGCCGATTTCGGCACCAGTATAGGCAAGGTCCCAAACGCAGGGAGCCGGGCGGCGGACAAACGCCACCCGGCTCCCATATTGACGGGCGAGGGGACGCTCTCAGTCCCCTACGCGCGCCTTTGTCTTACAAGGACTAGGCAACTTCCTGGCCCGTCGCCAGCTTGCCCGCGACCCAGCCGTGGGTCATGGCCATGCCGATGGAGTTGCCGGCGAAAGGCGTGGCGTACTGGGCGCCGTAGCGCTCGCCCAGGCAGTTGCCGGCCGCCCACAGGCCGCCGATGACCGAGCCGTCGGCACGGACGGGCTGCAGGTCGTTGTTGGTCTCCAGGCCGGCCAGGGTGACCAGGCCGATGCTCAGGGTCTTGTCGTTCGTGCTCGTCGCGGTGTAGAAGGGCGCGGTCTCGACCGGGACCAGGTACTTGGCCTCCTTGCCGTACTGGGAGTCGACGCCCGTCTTGCACAGCTCGTTGTAAGCGGCGACCTGGTCCAGGGCCTCCTGGAGGGCGTCGCCTTCGTAGCCGGCCAGCTTGAGGGCGCCCTCGAGGGTCTCAGAAGCATAGACGGTGCTGTAGTTGCGCTCGGCGATGGTGCAGCTGCGGACCTGTCCGCCCTCGGGGTTGTCAGCCTCGATGGCCTCCATGTCCTCGACCAGCTCCTCGTAGTACACAGGACGGCCGTAGTTGGGGGCGCCGTGGTCGAGGCCGGCGTTCTTGAGGGTCTCGTAGTAGTTGGCGTCGGTCACCGTGGTGACGATGCCCACAGGCTGCTGCAGGGTCGCCGCCGTGATGCCCACCGCGTTGGCCTCGTTGCAGAAGCGGTCGCCGTTGGCGTTGAGGAACAGGTACGGGCAGGTGCCCCAGGGGCCGCCGCCACCGCCGCCGGTGTTCATGGACGCGCGGGGCAGGGGCTCCATGACGCCGCCAATCCAGCAGGCCATCTTCTGGCCGTCGCCGGTCTCGGGCGAGAAGGCCATGAGGTCGTCCTTGGTCATGCCGGCCTTGGAGTCGACCTCGGCGACCTCGCCCAGCAGGTTCCAGACCATGGTCGAGTCGCTGGAGAAGTCGCCGGTGCAGAGGATGACGCCCTTGGCGGCGTTGTACTGCACGTAGCTCTCGTCGTCCTGCTTCTGGGAGATGGCGCCCGTCACGTTGCCGTCGGCGTCGGTCAGGAGCTTGACGCCCTTCTCGCCATAGTGCCACTCGGCGCCCAGGTCCTGGCCCTTGAGGATGGCGAACTGCTGGACCTCGTCCAGGCGGCTCATGGCAGCCACGCCGGGGACGGAGTTGTCGTGGCTGATGGTGCCCATGAACTGGGCGACTGCCGCATAGGACCCGTTGCCGCCGCACATCATGGGGTACTCGACCGGGCCGTCGGCGGTAGAGCCGGAGACCTGGCAGATGACCTGGCTGGGGTCGAAGGGCGAGATGTCGCCGTCGCGGTCCTCATGGCGCCGGACGATTCTGGCCTTGGTGTCGGGGTCGGCCCAACCCGTCTCGGTCAGGTCCTGGAGCTCGTCGAACATGGCGCCCGAGTTGGCCACGAACTTGCGGATGATCTCCTGGTTGCAGCGGCCGCCGGCGCGACGCACGAACTCGGCCGTGACCTCGCCCACGTCGTAGGGGCCATAGCCCTGGTCAATCAGCCACTTGGAGTTGATGTGGCCGATGTCCTCGCCCTTGACGCAGCGATACTCCTCGTCCGACTTCTCGACCACGATGACCTTGGCGCCGCCCTCGGCAGCAGTCAGGGCCGCCTGGATGCCGGCATGGCCGCCGCCCAGGACCAAGATGTCGCAGTCGTAGGTCTCGGCCGGCTCGCCCGTCTCGGGGGCGGTGCCCAGCCAGTCCTCCTTACAAGCGTAGTAGACCGTCGTGTCGAGGCCGCCGTTCATGGCGGTCTTGTCGGCCGCAGCAGCTGCCTCCTCGGCCTGGGCCGTCCCCGCGAGGCCGGCACCGGCTATGGTTGCCGCCCCCGCAGCGCCCGCTGCCTTGAGGAAGTCCCTGCGGTCGAGGTTCTTGTCCTGCAGACCCATCATGTGCTCCTTTCTCAAAGGGAACAATTCGCTTGCCGGACGGCTTTAACTTACCGTAGGCGCGGCAGATGGGTTTACGCCGTTTTGGGTGATATGGCGCCTATGCAGGCAGGAAGCGATGCTGAAAAGACCGGGCAGCCCGAAAGCCGCCCGGTCTCTTTGCTCTGTGCCGCGCCCCTTGCCCGGGGCCGCGCCTCTGGTGCCCGGAGTCGCCCCGTCCTAGGCGATATGCCCAATGAAGTCGGCCGTACGCCGGGACTTGGGATGGTCGAAGACCTCCTGGGGGGAGCCCTCCTCCACGATGACGCCGTCTTCCATGAAGATGACCCGGTCGGCGACGTCGCGGGCGAAGCCCATCTCGTGGGTCACGACCACCATGGTCATGCCCTGCTTGGCCAGCTGGACCATGACGTCGAGGACGCCGCGGACCAGCTCGGGGTCCAGGGCCGAGGTGGGCTCGTCGAAGAGCATGACGTGCGGGTCCATGGCGAGCGCCCGGGCGATGGCCACGCGCTGCTGCTGGCCGCCAGAGAGCTGGGAGGGCAGAAAGTCGGCGCGGTCGGCCAGCCCGACGCGGGCCAGCTCCTCCAGGGCCGTCTTCTCGGCCTCCTCCTTGCCCCGCTTAAGGACCTTGCGCTGGGCCAGCATGACGTTCTTCTTGGCCGTGAGGTGGGGGAAGAGGTTGAACTGCTGGAAGACCATGCCCACGTGCTCACGGAGCTTGTCCACGTCGGTCTTTTTGTCCGTAATCTCCTGGCCTTCGATGAAGATGTGGCCGCCGCTGGGCTTCTCAAGCAGGTTGATGCAGCGCAGCATCGTCGACTTGCCGGAGCCGGACGGCCCCAGCACGACCACGACCTCGCCTTTTTTGACGTCCACGTTCACATCGCGCAGCACGACTGTGTCCCCGAAGGACTTGGACAGGTGCTGGATGCTCACCATGCTGTCGGTCTCGCTCATGCTCTACTCCTTGGTCCTGTCCTCGGGCCGGACGACGGGAGAGATATCCCCGGCCATCTCGGCTGCAATCCCGAGGGCCTGGTCGTCGCCTGCGATTTCCTGCTTCATCTCGGTCAACGCGTCGCGGCGGTTGCGGCGCTTCTTGGTGGTGGGGGTGCCGCCCGCGTCCTGGCGGGCCAGCCTGGTCTCCAGCTTGGTGACCAGGTGGATGAGGGGCAAGGTGACGATGAGGTAGAAGCCAGCGGCCACAATGTAGGGGGTCATGTTGCCTGTGAGGGACACGACGCTCTTGGCGTAGAGCATCATCTCCATGACGCCGACGGCAGCCAGCAGCGAGGTGTCCTTGTAGAGCAGGATGAACTCGCTGGTCATGGTGGGGATGACGCGGCGGATGGTCTGGGGGATGATGACGTTGAACATGGTCTGGGTGCTGGTCATGCCCAGCGAGCGGGCTGCCTCGAACTGGCCGTGCGGGATGGACTGGATGCCGGCGCGGAATATCTCGCACAGGTAGGCGCCCGAGTTGAAGGCCATGACCATGACGGCCAGCACATATTGATTGATGTTGAGGCCCAGCAGGGGCAGACCGAAAAAGGCAATGTAGATCTGTAGGAAGAGCGGGGTGCCGCGGACGACGCCGGTGTAGACGGCCGCGATGACGCGCAGGAGGCGGAACCTGCCAATCTTCATGAAGGAGGCGATGAGGCCCAGGGGGATGGCCAGCGGGAAGCCCAGGGCCACCAGCATGAGCGAGAGCAGCCAGCCCACGGCCACCGTGGGGATGGAGGAGACGATGAGCTGCGGCTCGAAAAAGAGGTGGAGCAGGGTCACTGAGTTCCAGGCCTGGCACCAGGGCTGCTCATCGAGCCAGTTGGAGATGCGCTGGGCTAAAGAGGCGTGGGTTACCGGGATGGAGGGTGACTCGGCCAGCTGGTGGGTAGTGCCGTCAGCCAAGGTGTAGGAGCCGCCGATGGTCACGTCGCCCTCGACATTGGGCAGGCATGTCTTGTACATCTCGACGCGCAGGCGCAGGCCGGAGGCGATGGGCTCGGAGAATTTGATGTCCAGGCTGGCCTGGCCGTCATCCTGGGTCAGCTCATAGGCGGGCTCCAGGCGGGTCGTGCCGTCGAGCACCGTGACCCTGACCGTGGTCTCCTCCGTGAAGGATGAACCCTCGGGGAGCTGGACCAGGACCTCGGAGACTTCCTCGTCGTCGCCGACCACGGCCTCCCAGGTGACGCGGGTGGGCTCGCCTCCCAAGATGTTGCCCGTGCTCGTCTCGTTGCTGCGGGCCGTTGCCACGTCCGACGTCAGGGCCGACGCAAACGAGGGGACGAACAGGCTCAGCGCCAGCGCGAGCATGAGGGCCTGCGCCAGACCTCGCTTGAAGAGCGTCCGTACGATCTGTGCCATACCGAAATCCCTACACTCGGCGGGGGCGCACCCGGTGCGCCCCCGCAGCCATCGGACGCCCGGACGGCGCCCGTCTTACGCCTAGTCCTCGGATGCGCTCTTGGCGGACGAGGCGGCCGCCTCCTCGGTGTCGCTGCCAATCCACTCGGCATAGATGTCGTCGAGGGTGCCGTCGGCCTCCATGTCAGCCAAGGCCTGGTTGATGTCGGCCGTGAGCTGGGTGTTCTCCTTGTTGATTGCGATGCCGTACTGCTCGCCCGTGGCAATAACCTGCAGGACCTTGCAGTCGTCGTACTCGCCGGCTACGTTGTTCTCGGCCACCGGGTCGTCGTAGATGGCAGCCACGACGTCGCCTGTGCGCACGGCGGCCAGGCACTCGGCCGGGGTGTTGAAGGGCTTGCAGGTGGCGTCGCGCAGGTTCTCGCGAATCCAGTCCTCGCCCGTGGAGCCCGACTGGCAGCCCACGCTGGCCGTCTTGAGGTCGTCGGTCGAGGTCACGTCGGAGTCGGCCAGAACGACCACGGCCAGGTTGGAGTCAAAGTAGGGCGTGGAGAAGTCGACGGTCTCCTTGCGGTCGTCCGTGATGGTGATGGAGCTCACGGAGACGTCCATCTTGGTACCGCTGGCGACCTGGGTAATCAGGGTGTCGAAGTTCTGGGGCGAGAGGATGTCGGCCTCCAAGCCCAGGCGCTTGGCCACCTCCTCAATCATGGCGATGCCAAAGCCGGCGGGCGTGTCCCCGTCCAGGTACTCCATGGGCGGGTATGCCAGGTCGGAGCCTACGGTGAGCTTACCGGGCGTGACCAGCTTGTACGAGGCCGCCTCGGCAGCGGAGGAGCTTGCGGCCGAGGAGGAGGCGCTGGTCGTGGTGGACGTGGTGGACGCGGAGTTGTCACAGCCCGTGAGCGCCGCGGTGGCGAGGCCGATGGCCGCCATGCCAGCGACCGTGACAAAGCTCCTGCGGGAAAGTTCCATCATCTTGAATAATCCTCTCATCGAACTCGGATAGAAGTGAATGAGAGTCTACTCCCTATTCATTACCAAGAGCTTTCGATAGGAACAAAACATGGGAACACCCACGAACGCCACACGCCCGTGGGTGCTTTCCTGCCGCTCTATGCTAAAACCCCGTCGCCTAGTCCTTGCTGGAGGAGGCGTCGTCCTTGTCTGCGGCCTTGCTGGACGCGGTGACCTGCTCGGAGGCGGCTACCGTCTCCTCGCCAATCCAGGTCTTCTTGATCTCGTCCATGGTGCCGTCGGCCTCCATGTCGGCAAGGGCCTTGTTGATATCGGCCGTGAGCTGGGTGTTCTTCTTGTTGATGGCGATGCCGTACTGCTCGCCCGTGGCGATGACGTCCAGGATTTCGCAGTCGTCGTACTCGCCGCTCACCTGGTTGACCGCGACGGGCTCGTCGTAGATGACGGCCTTGACCGCGCCGGTGCGCAGCGACGCCAGGCACTCGAGGGTGGTCTCGAAGGGCGTGTAGTCGTTGTCGCGGTAGTTCTCCTTGGCCCAAGCCTCGCCCGTGGAGCCGGACTGGGCGCCCAGAGGCTGGCCCTCCAGCTCGTCGCGGGAGGTGTAGCCGGAGTCCTTGAGGACCACGATAGCCAGGTTGGAGTCGTAGTAGGGGTCGGAGAAGTCGACCTGCTCCTTGCGCTCGTCGTCGATGGTGATGGCCGAGATGGCGACATCCATCTTGGTGCCGGCGGCCACCTGGGTGATGAGGGTGTCAAAGTTCTGGGCAGATAGGAAGTTGCACTCGAGGCCGAGGCGGTCGCAAATCTCCTTAATCACGCCGTAGTCGAAGCCGCGGATGTCCGAGCCATCCTGGTACTCCATGGGCGGGTAGTCAGGCGAGCAGCCGATGGTGAGCTTGCCCGCCTCGACCAGCTGGTACTCGGAGGCCTCAGCCTCGGTCTCGGTCTCGGTCTCGG
>CAZEAF010000017.1:13209-16407 GCA_964510125.1 uncultured Coriobacteriaceae bacterium | reverse complement strand
CTCGGTCTCGGTCTCGGTCTCGGCGGATGAGGCCGCGCCCGCGGTGTCCTCGGAGGCGGACTCGGTCTTGGTGGTGTCGTTGGTGTTGCCGCAGCCGGTGATGGCAAAGGCCGTGGTGCCGGCAAGAGCCAGACCCAGAGCTGCCACAAAGCTCCTGCGAGAATAGTCAGCCATACAAAATCCCTTTCCTTGTGCGCCGCACGGATACGCGCGACGGCTTGGCGATACTGTCCGAAACAAATAGATGATAGTCCATCGCGGGCAGGATGTACCGCACAAAGGCAAGGTGGCCCGCCTCGGCAGGCTATCTACGTCTCTTGGCCCGCTGCGAGGCCGCCTTTTCCCGGTTGCGCAGGTTGGTGACCGAGGCGTTCATGCCATAGGGCACGTAGTCCAGGCCCTCTAGGTTCTGCGGCAGGTACGCCACCAGGGAAAGCGGGGCCGTCTGCCTCACGTCGGCCGGCGTCTCCCCCACCGGCCGGGCCCGAATCGCCAGGACCTTCGCACCCTGGGCGCCCAGGCGCTCCTCGTACTCGCTGGCGGGGTCGTCTGGCCGGTCGGCCCGGGCGTCATCGCTGGTCCAGAGGACCTCGTAGCCAGCCAGGTCCAGCTGGGTCAGGGTGAAATCGCGGAAGGGCTGGCTGTCGGTCTTGATGAGGACCTCGCCCGTGGTCCCCAGCATGCGGCGGTACTCGAGGAGCCGGTCGACGTGGGTCAGGCGCTGCCAGGCCTCCTTTTTGCGGGGGAAGGGGGTGGAGAAGTTGAGGTAAAGCCTGGCCACCTCCCCGGGGCCGAAGAGGCCGGCCACCCGGTCGCCCGTGGCGCTGAGGAGGACCTCGTTGGCAAGGCTGGCCTCGCAGGCCTTTTGGGCCGCGTAGGCGATGCAGATGGGCTCGAAGTCGATGCCCACAAAGAGCACGTCGGGCTCGCGCCGGGCGGCCTCGGCAGTGAACATGCCCTTGCCGCAGCCCAGGTCCACCCTCACCTCCCGGAAGGCCCCGGGGCCGCAGGGGGTGCCGGGACCACCCCTGCCAATCCAGGGGTAGCAGGCCTGGGCCCACTGGCCAGCCAGCCATGAGGGGTCAAGCTCGATGACTCGCCCATAGCGCTCCAGGCGCTCCTCGAGCACGAAGTTCTTGGGCAGGCGGCAGTGCATAGCGTGCATCTAGCGTCCTGCCTCGGCCGGGTTGCGCCTCAGGTCCTCTGCCATGTCCCTTGTCCGTCCTCTCAACCGGCCGCGAAGCCTGTGGGCGGCCACCCATGCGTCCCGTCCTCATTCGCAGGCGTCCGCGACCAGCATGCGTCTGCAAACGTCAGATTATCCTGGCGATTCTCTCACGTCGGCGCCCTGAAAACGTAGCGATTGTGCGCAGGCGACCAAGCTAGCAAAGCCCTAGGGTATCCTGCATAGCAAAGACGAGGAGGCCCCATGATTTATGCCGACAACGCCGCCACGACCTCCGTCCACGAGGGCGTGCTCCAAGCCATGCTCCCCTTTTTCTCCCAGACCTTTGGAAACCCCGGCGCCCAGCACGCGGCCGGCCGCGCCGCAGCCGAGGCCGTGCGCACGTCGCGCGAGCTCGTGGCCAAGAACCTGGGCTGCGACCCCCGCGAGGTCATCTTCTGCTCCAGCGGCTCCGAGGCCGACAACCAAGCCCTGCGCACCGCCGTCACCTGGGGTGCCGCCCGTGGGCGCAAGCAGGTCGTGACCAGCGCCTTTGAGCATCCGGCCATCCTGCGCACCCTGGAGGTTCTCGAGCGCGAGCAGGGCATCGAGGTCGTGCGGGTCAGACCAGACGGCGAGGGCCTGGTCCGGCCTGCCGACGTCGCCTCCGCCGTGGGGCCCGCCACCTGCCTGGTCAGCGTCATGGCCGTGAACAACGAGGTGGGGACCGTCCAGCCTGTCGAGGAGCTGGCCGGCGTCGCCCACAAGGCCGGCGCCCTCTTCCACACCGACGCCGTCCAAGGAGCGGGCCACATCTCGCTCGACGTGCACGCCATGGGGCTCGACATGCTCTCCCTCTCGGCCCACAAGTTCCACGGTCCCAAGGGCGTGGGCGCCCTGATTTGCGCCTCCCAGGCCCTGGGTGAGCCCCTGGAGGCGGCCTGCGTCATCCACGGCGGGCATCAGGAGCGGGGCCGGCGCGCGGCGACCGAGAACGTGCCCGGCATCGTGGGCCTAGCCGTCGCCCTGGACGAGGCCTGCGGCCGCCTGCAGCAGGACGCCGCCTACATCGGCTGGATGCGCAACCGCCTCATCGAAGGGCTCACGGCCATCCCGGGCTCCCACCTCATGGGCAGCCTCGAGCACCGCAACCCCGGAACCGTGAATGTCTGCTTTGAGGGGGCCAACCGCGAGGCCCTGGTGGCTCTGCTGGACGAGCGGGGCATCTGCGCCTCGGCCGGGGCCGCCTGCGAGTCGGGCGCCACAGGCGTCTCGCCGGTGCTCCAGGCCATGGGCGTGCCCCGGCAGATTGCGGCGGGGGCTCTGCGCCTGTCGCTCGGCTGCGACAACACGCCCGAGGAAGTCGAGGTCATCATCGCCGAGGTCGGGGCCTGCGTGGACCGGCTGCGCGCCGCTGCGGCCGAGGAGTTCTGAGTGCGCGTCCTCGTCGCCATGAGCGGGGGCGTCGACTCCAGCGTGGCCGCCGCCCTCCTCCTGCGCCAGGGCCATGACTGCGTGGGGGCCACTATGCTCCTGCACGGGGGTCCCGGCAGCCTGGAGGCCCAGACCAACACCTGCTGCTCGCTCGACGACGTCGAGGACGCCCGCGCTGTGGCCCGCATCCTGGGTATCCCCCACCACACGTTCGACTTCACCGACGAGTTCGAGCGGGACGTGGTCGACGACTTCGCCTCGTCCTACGAGTCCGGGCGGACCCCCAACCCCTGCGTGCGCTGCAACCGCTTCCTCAAGTTCGGGGCGCTGCTGAGGCGGGCCCGGGAGCTGGGCTGCGACGCCGTGGCCAGCGGACATTACGCCCAGGTCGCGCAGGAGGGCGGGCGCCATCTGCTGCGCAAGGCCGCCGACGGGGCCAAGGACCAGTCCTACTTCCTCTGCCTTCTGACCCAGGCCCAGCTGGCCCGGACCCTGTTGCCCCTGGGCGGCATGGCCAAGCCCCAGGTCCGCGCCGTCGCCGAGGGGCTGGGCCTGCCCGTGGCCCGCAAGCGGGAGAGCGAGGACGTCTGCTTTGTGCC
>CAZEAF010000017.1:8555-13109 GCA_964510125.1 uncultured Coriobacteriaceae bacterium | reverse complement strand
GCCCGGTCAGGCTGGCCGTGCGCACCCACTACCGGCAGCGGGAGCAGGCCGCCACGCTAACCCCGCTTGAGGGCGGGGGCGTCCGGGTCGACTTCGACCGGCCCCAGCGGGCCGTGGCCCCCGGCCAGTACGCCGTGGCCTACGCGGGCGACATCCTGGCCGGTGGCGGCGAGATTGCAGCCACCGCCCGGTGAGGCTGACGGGAACCGTTACGCCCACATGCCAAGGACGCCGCAGGCCAGGCCTATGAGGGCGCCGGCAAGGACGTCGCGGGGGTAGTGGACGCCGCCCACGACGCGGGTCAGCGCCACGACCAGGCCCAACACATAGAGGATAGCGCCCACCGCCGGCAGCCAGGCCAGCCAGAGCGTGGCGATGAGGAAGCAGGAAAAGACGTGCCTGCTGGGGAAGCCCTCCCCTGCGCCGCCCCGGGCGATAAGGGGCTCAATCTCCAGGACGTCGTAGGGCCGCGGGGCGTCTATCAGCCTGCGGGCCAGGCTCACGAGAGCAAAGGAGACCCCCGCCGTCAGCACCAGGCGCGCGAAGAACGTCCAGCTGACGTCTCGCGGCCCCAGGGCGAGGGAGGCGTCCGACCCCAGGGCGGCCGCGACCCCCACCCAGGCCACCAGGACGCCGAAGGCCAGGTAAAAGGCCCAGCGCAGGACCCGCGCCACCAGCAGGAAGGCACGCAGGGCGCCTGGCCGTCCCACAAGGGGGGCGGCCAGGCGCCGAAAGTCGCTCGCATCCATACGGCCAGGCCGCATACAGGCTCGCCCGCGTCCTAGTCGCGCGTGAGCTTGCGGTGCAGGCGGTGGGGCTTGTTGGCGTCGGCCCCCAGACGCACGACCTTGTCGGCCTGGTAGTCCTGGAAGTTGCCTTCGAACCACTTCCAGTTGCCAGGGTTCTCGTCGGAGCCCTCCCAAGCCAGGATGTGGGTGCAGACGCGGTCCATGAACCAGCGGTCGTGGCTGGTCACGACGACGCAGCCCGAGAAGGCCAGCAGGGCCTCCTCCAGACTCTCGAGGGTCTCGATGTCCAGGTCGTTGGTGGGCTCGTCCAACAAAAGGAGGTTGCCGCCCTGCTTGAGGGTGAGGGCCAGGTTCAGGCGGTTGCGCTCGCCGCCCGAGAGGACCCCGGCGCGCTTCTGCTGGTCGGACCCCTTGAAGCCAAAGGCGGCCACATAGGCACGGGAGGGGATCTCCACCTCGCCCACCTGCATGAAGTCCAGACCGCCCGACACGACCTCCCAGACGTTCTTGTCGGGGTCGATCCCGGCGCGCATCTGGTCCACGTAGGAGGTCGTGACCGACTCGCCCACCTCGAGCGTGCCGCCCGAGACCGGCTCCTGGCCCACAATCATCTTGAAAAGGGTGGACTTGCCCACGCCGTTGGGGCCGATGACGCCTACGATGCCGTTGCGGGGCAGGGTGAAGGACAAGTCGTCGATGAGGACGCGGTCGCCGAAGGCCTTATGCAGGTGGTCGGCCACGATGACCTTCTGGCCCAGGCGGGGTCCCGGCGGGATCTGGATCTCGGTAAAGTCAAGCTTCTTGCTGGCCAGGGCCTCGGCCTCCATCTGCTCGTAGGCGGCCAGGCGGGCGCGGCTCTTGGCCTGGCGGGCCTTGGGCGAGCTGCGCACCCACTCGAGCTCGGACTTCATGCGCTTGGCCCGCTTGGCGTCCTGCAGGTTCTGGGCGGCGATGCGGGCGGCCTTGGTCTCCAGGTAGGTGGTGTAGTTGCCCTCGTAGGGATAGAGGTGGCCGCGGTCGACCTCGCAAATCCAGCCGGCCACGTCATCCAGGAAGTAGCGGTCGTGGGTGACGGCCATGATGGCGCCCGGGTAGTTGTGGAGGAACTGCTCCAGCCACAGGACCGACTCGGCGTCCAGGTGGTTGGTGGGCTCGTCGAGAAGGAGCAGGTCGGGGGCCTCGAGCAGGATCTTGCACAGGGCCACGCGACGGCGCTCGCCGCCCGAGAGCAGACTCACCGGGGCGTCGGGGTCGGGGCACTGGAGGGCGTCCATGGCCTGGGAGAGCTGGGAGTCCAGGTCCCATCCGTTGGCCGCGTCGATTTCGGTCTGCAGGCGGCCCATCTCGTCCATGAGGGCGTCGAAGTCGGCGTCGGGGTCGGCCATCTCCTCGCCAATCTCATTGAAGCGCTTGACCTTGGCGATGACGTCGCCGAAGGCCAGCTCGATGTTCTCCTTGACCGTCTTGGTCTCGTCCAGCGGGGGCTCCTGCTGAAGCAGCCCCACCGTGTAGCCCGGCGACAGGCGCGCCTCGCCGTTGGAGACCTCCTCGATGCCGGCCATGACCTTGAGCAGGGTGGACTTGCCCATGCCGTTGGGACCCACGACGCCAATCTTGGCGCCGGGGTAGACGCCCACGGTCACGTCGTCGAGGATGACCTTATCGCCCACGGTCTTGCGGGCCTGGTACATCTGGTAGATAAACTCTGCCATGCAATCTTCTCCTTGTCGCAGGTAACGGCCTGATGCTACCAAGGACAGGCGCGTGTGCGCAGGGCCGGCCCGGCCGCCGACAGAAACAATAGGAGGCCGTCCTAGACAAAAAAGTGGCCCGCGCCCTCGGGAGCCTGGCCGCGGCGCCTCGCCTACTGGTCCTGACCCCAGGAGGCCTCGATGGCGCGGGCCTGCTCGTAGAGCCACTCGTTGGTGGGCACCAGGATGTCGTGCTTGCGGGCGAGCGCGATGACCGTGCCGGAGAACTCCTCGACCTCGGTGGGCTTGTGGTTGATGCGGTCCTGGGCCATGGAGGGCATGCCGTCGGGGGCCATGGTGCCCATGAGCCGGGCCAGGGAGGTGACGTCGGCCTCGGTCAGGTCAACGCCCTCGGCCCGGGCCACCGCGGCGGCCTCGCGCATAGCGGCCAGGAAGGTCCGGTTCTGCTCGCCCGGGACGACCACGGCCCCGTAGGTGCTGCCGTAGACCATGCAGGTCTGGTTGACGCCCACGTTGAGCATGAACTTGGCCCAGAGCCGGTGGCGGATGTCGTCCTCAACCAGATGCGGGACGCCGGCCCGGGTGAGGAAGGCATCCAGGTCGCCCACCACCGCCGGGTCGGTCCCCGGCGCAGCACCAAAACGCAGCTTGCCGCACACGGAGTAGGACAGCCTGCCGTCGAGGAAGACCGCGTCCATGCCCTGGGCCACGCAATAGACCAGGCGGTCCCAGCCGAAGACGGCGGCTATGCGCTCCTCGCTCGTGATGCCGTTGAGAACCGAGACGATAATGGTCCCGGGGCCCACCAGCGGGGCGGCCATGGCGATGGCGCTGTCCAAGGCCGTAGCCTTGACCGAAAAGACCAGCAGGTCGGCCGGGGCGGCCTGACTGACCCGCACGGCCTCGAAGTCCCTCTCGACCCCGTTGACCGACACTTTTTCGCCCGCGTGCCGCTCGAAGTGGGCGTCGTCCATTACAAACTGCACGTGGCCCGGGCCCAGCGCGTCCTCTATCATGCTGCCGTACATGAGGCCGAGCGCCCCCTTGCCGATGAAGGCAACCTTGTCGATGCCCATGAGCCTGTCCTTTCCGCCGGCCAGCCGGCCTTGCCCTTTGGTGGGTTTCCCTGCCCATCATAGCCCCCGCACCACCGCAGGGCGACAGGGGGCGGGTAAAATCGGGGACCGACACTCACTCGCGAGGCGCCCCCTTGCGGCGAACCGCCCATCCGCTGGCAGAGAAAGGCCTGGTAGACCCATGCACATCGACCGTCAGGAAGCCCTTGCGGCATTCGAGGCCTACGTGGCACCCTACGACATGGGCGACCCCAAGATCCGCCTCAAGGCCGAGCATACCCTGCGGGTGGCCGACCTCTGCGACCGCATCGCACGCAGCATCGGCCGTCCCGGCGGCACCTTCGTCGACGGCCCCGCCTGCCAGCCCCTGCCCCCGCAGGACTGGGACCTGGCTTGGCTGTGCGGCCTCCTTCACGACATCGGCCGCTTTGAGCAGGTGCGCCGCTACGGGACCTTCAGCGACTCCAAGTCGGTCCCCCACGCCGCCCTGGGCGTCCAGATTCTCTTCGAGGGGGCGGGCCGGACCGAGCACGCGCCCGGGGCTACCGACCTGGGCGGCATCCGGTCCTTTGCCCCCGAGGCCGACGAGGACGGGACCATCCGTGCCGCCGTCGCCTGGCACAGCGACTTTCGCCTGCCCCAGGGCCTCGACGCCCGGACCAGCCTCTTCTGCAATATCCTGCGCGACGCCGACAAGGTGGACATCCTCAAGGCCAACACGCTCACGCCCACGGCCCAAATCCTGGACGTGCCCGAAGACCAAATCAGGGCAAGTCAGGTCACCGACCCCGTCATGCAGGCCTTTTACCAGCACCGGACCCTCTTGCGCAGCGAGCGCGCCACGCCCGCTGACGCCTTGGTCTCCTACGCCTGCTTTGTCTTCGAGCTCGTCTTCCCCGAGAGCCTGCGGGCCGCCCGCGAGCAGGGCCATGTCTTCGACGTGCTGGAGCGGCCCTTCGACAACCCCCGGGCCAAGGACCAGTTCGCCCGGCTGGACGCCCATATGAGGGAGTGGGT
>CAZEAF010000017.1:3136-8455 GCA_964510125.1 uncultured Coriobacteriaceae bacterium | reverse complement strand
CCGCGGGGCCAGGGCATCAGCCAACTCGCGCAGACCGGCGCAGGTGAGCTGGGCAATCCCGTGGACGCTCAGGTAGTGGGCAGCCGCCAGATAGTCGGTGTAGTCGGACAGGAGATAGGGGGCCGTGTTGAGCTCGGCGTCCACATGGATGACCACGGGGACCAGGGCGTAGCCGGCGATTGCAGCTCCCTCTCCCCCCTGGCCCTGCTCTATCAGCAGGCGAGCCAGGCCCCCGAGCACGGTGGCCTCCTCCTCGAGCTGGTTGGCCACGAAGTTGCCCAAACCGAAGAAGACGACCCCCCGGTTGCCAGCCGGCGTGGTGATTCTTCCGTAGGGCCCCAGCACGTGGGTGTGCGAGCAGATCACAGCGTCGGCCCCAGCGTCGATGGCCAGGCAGGCAAGGCGCCGCAGGTCATCGGAGGGGTCGCTCTCGTACTCCTGGCCAGCGTGCAGGTAGCAGACCACCAGGTCGGACTCCCCGCGCGCGTTCTCGACCCGCCCGCACAGGCGCGCCTCAACCCCGTCGCCCTCGAGCACGTCCACCAGATATGCCTGGTCGGTTGGCAGGTTACGACCGTTGAGCCCGTAGGTCGCGTCCACCAGGCCCACGCGCACGCCGCCGGTCTCGACCAGGCTGACCTGCTGGGCCTCCTCCTCGCCCCCGTGCAGGCCCAAAAGCTCGACCTCGGGGTGGGCCTCCTGCCAAAAGGCCAGCTCATGGCTTATGGCCTCGGGACCAGCGTCGTTGGCGTGGTTGGTGGCCCCACAGACCAGGGAGAAGCCCGCCTGAGCCAGAGCGTCCCCCATGGCCTGGGGCGTGGCGAAAGGCGGGTTGGCGCTGGGGCGGACGTCCTCCCCCACCAGGGGCGACTCCTGGACGGCGCTGGCTATGTCGGCCTGGGCGATATGGGACGCCACCTGGGAAAAGACGCTCGTGAAGTCGTAGGCGCGGGCCTCAGCATCCCAGGCGCGAGCCAGGACGCCGGGATGGGCTATGACGTCGCCGGCGGCCAAGAGCTCCACCTGGGCCTCCTCGTCGGGCAGGCGCTCCAGGCCCCAGCTCTTCCACGCCCAGGTCGTCCAGGCCCCGTCGGCCCCCTGCACCCGCACCAGGGTCCGGGACCTGCGCTCGTCCAGCCCGATGCCGCGGACCTCCCCGTCCAGGGCCGAGCTCATCCAGACCGGGGCCAGGGTCTCCCCCTTCCAGCGGTAGATGAAGACGTGCTGGGAGAAGGGCTCGGCCCCGTCGGCGGGGACGCTGGCCCAGAAGGGTCGCGAGCTGCCATAATTGCCTCGCCGCCAGGCCAGGAAGATGACCTCGGGCAGGCCGGCCGGGTTTTCCGGGTCGCTCGCATAGCGGCGCCGGGCCGTCCGGTCCACGTCGCCCACCAGCACGTCGGACACGCGCCAGGCCTGTGGGCTCTCAAAGACAGCCTGGCCGTCCCGGCTGACCCTCACCCGGCCGCCCGAGAGCTCGACCTGCTCGTCCTGCCCGTCGCCATCGACATCGGCCAAGGCCGTCCCCTCGTGCCAGACGACCCAGTCCGGGATGCCGTCAACGTCAGTGTCGGTGCCTCCCGTCACAAGGCCGCGCTCTCGTCAAGCTGAAAGCCGCTCGTCCAGCCCTCAGTCTGGGCGGGCTTTTCCTGCGCGTACTGGCCGTTCTCGTCCGCCTGGATACCCAGCATCCAGCGCCACTGCTGGTCGGTGAGGCGCTCGGAGATGGGCTGGGTGAACTGGTAGAAGCGGAAGACCGGCCCGCTGGCCAGCCTGAGCTCGCCCGCCACCGGCACAATCACGTACATGGTGGACACCTTGCCGGTTGCCACCTGCAGGACGGAGCCCGACGAGTCGGTGGCAATGTCGGTCACCAGCGCGGCCGGGAAGGCGGAGGACATGAACAGGTCGGTGCCCGCCTCGTCGCGGCTGACCTGGAACCAGAACTCCTCCAGCTGAGCCCCGATGCCCCGGATGAGCTCGAACTCCTCGTCCGTGGGGGTGATGTTTTGGAGCTCCTCGGTGGCGATGTTCTGCAGCTGGCTGGCCAGGGACTGGAGGATGCCCAGGTAATAGGCATCGGTCTCGTTGAGCAGGCCGAAGCCCGCCAAGCCGTCCGCCGTGGTCTGGGCCAGGGCCGCTAGGCGGGCGAAGAAGACCGGCTGGGGCTCCACGTAACCGCGGTCGTCCGCCTCGAACTCTCCGCCGCCGGCCTCGGCCATGGCCTGCTTGGTGTAGAGGACCGTGTCGTGCTTGAGCTCGGTGTAGGAGCCCAGGAAGGACTGGAGATCCTTGCGGGCCCACTGGGCCGTGCGCATGAACATGGGCCAGCCGGCGCCGTGCGTGTCCACCAGGGGCTCCAGCATGTGCAGCCAGTTGGCATAGAGGCTGGCGCTCCACAAATCACCCCCGGCCTGCGCGATGTCCGTGCGCAGGGCGTCCATCTGGTCGGTGTAGCCGTCATAGCCGGTGGCTCCCAGCTCGGTCAGGATGCCCAGCGCCTCGTCCGAGCCAAAGGCGGCCGGCACGTCGAGGGCGTTGGGCAGGGTCCGCAGCTCGCCCGCGCCGTTGGCACCCACCGACCGGTAGATGAGGGTCTGCAGGATGTCGGCGTCGAGGGAATAGCGCTGGCCCATGAAGCGGAAGCCCAGCTCCTGGGCCTGCTCGCCCAGGGCCTCGTGCTCGGCTGCGTCCGCGGCGTCGATGACGGGCAGGGAGTTAATCTGGGCGGGGGCCACCTGGGACGTGAGCGCGTGGAAGGCCTGCCAGCCGGCATCGTTCGCCGCGACCGACTCGACCGTCGCGTCCGCCCCAAAGGCCTGCTCCACCAGCGGCGCGTACTCGCAGATGCCCGCGTCGTCGCTGGCGCCGGCAAAGAAGGAGGTCACGGCGTAGATGGCATCCCAGCTGGTCTTGGCCTCGCCGGTCAGGGCAAGCGTGATGAGGGCGGCCGCCCGGTCCAGGTCCTCGTCCTTCTGGGCAAAGTGGACCTGGCCGTACCACTGCATGGCCCGGAAGTAGGACTCCAGGACAGAGTCGCCTTCATAGTAGCCGCGGGGCGCAAACTGGGAGTAGTCGATGTTAATGCCGGTGAGGGGCGAGAGCTCGGGCCCCTGGGCCTCTTGGATGAGGGCCAGCTCGCTTTGGACCGTCTCGAGCACGACCTCGGGGACCATGGTAGCCGCCGGGTCGAGCAGGGCACTGCCCACCCCGAAGAAGGCGCAGGCTATGCGGGATGCGGGCTCCCAGGCGGTCTCGGTCAGGACGCCCAGCTGCTCGATGCAGCGGGACAGCATGGTCTGGCTCAGCTGGGTCAGCATGGGAGCCAGGCCGGTCTTCTCCACGCCCTTCATGAGGTAGGAGAAGTAGAGGTGGTAGGTGTGGGCCAGTGAGTCGACAGTCACGAAGTTGGGGGCCACGTTGTAACGGTTCGACTCGTAGGCCTCGAAGAACTCCATGCCGCCCCAGCGCGCGTCGACGGCAA
This sequence comes from uncultured Coriobacteriaceae bacterium, assembly GCA_964510125.1. Lineage (GTDB taxonomy): Bacteria > Actinomycetota > Coriobacteriia > Coriobacteriales > UMGS124 > CAIFEU01. Next base: position 4,974 of record CAZEAF010000017.1, on the reverse strand, counting down.
AGCCGTTTGCGGCCAGAAGGGGGATGAGCTCGTCTGCCAGGTAGAAGTTGCCTATAAGGACGTTGGAGAGGTCGGGCTCCACTGTGTAGTCGGGGACGGCGGGCGCGACCTGCGGGTCCACCGCCTGGGCAAGCGCGGCGCCAAGGGAGGGCCGGGCCGATGCCGCGGCGGGAGTCGCGGAAGCCAATGACCCGTCAGCGGTGGCGCTCTCCTGGCCGGAGACGCTGCCGACGATTGCTCCGAAGAGGGATTTGAGCGTCTCGGCGGCTTGGGCCTGCTGGCCGACGGCCGTGCCCGCGAGGGCGGCAGCCGCGCCCCCCACGACCGCGCGCCTGGTCACCCCGGCGCCCCCGGTCGCCTTGGCGCGCCTGGTCACCCCGGCGCCCCCGGTCGCCTGGACCTGGGCATTCCCCTCCTGGCCGGCATGGACTCGGTCGTTGGCGGACGTGGCGTCGCTCATGGCATCTCCCGTTCCCTCGGATTCAGGCTCCCCTGATTATACGTGCCGAAGGCCAAAAAGGGGCCCGCAGGGCAGCCCTTGCGGGGTCATCAGCCGGGTCCAATCTAGCCCTTGAGCCTCACGTCAGCCTTGAGGGCGGCCAGGCGGACATCCTCAAGCGTAAGCACGGGCTTGCTCTCCCCTGCCTGCCCGGCCCGGGACAGGGCTATGGAGGCCGCCCCGTTGAGGACCGTCTCAATGGCGGCGCAGGACGCCCCGTCAAAGGCATCTGCCAGCGTGGATGCCGAAAGGCCCGGGTCGAGGGCGCGGCCCGCGCGCAGGGTGTAGAGGTCGATGAGCTTCTCCCGGGTGCCGGTGTCGGGGTTGTCGACCCTGAACTTGAGGTCGAACCTGCCCGGGCGAACCAGGGCCGGGTCGAGCGAGCGGTAGGAGTTGGTGGCCGCCACCACCAGCACGCCCTCGCGGCCCGTGAAGCCGTCCATCTCGTTGAGCATGGCCGTGATGATGCGGTTGTTCTCCTTGTCGATGCCGGTGCCCGCATAATTGCGCCGCTCGCCGATGCTGTCGAACTCGTCGATGAAGACGATGCAGGGGGTGTGGCGGCGAGCCTTGGAAAAGAGGGTGCGGATCTTGCGGGCACCCAGGCTCATAAAGGCACTCTGGAAGTCTGCCCCCTTGGTGGCGATGAAGTTGACACCGGCCTCGGTCGCCAGGGCTCGGGCAAAGAGGGTCTTGCCGTTGCCGGGCGGCCCCTCCAGGATGACGCCCTTGACCGGGCGGACCCCCTTGGCGGCGTAGGCCTTGGGGTCGCGCAGAACGTCCACGAGAACCCGCAGCTCCTGCTTGAGCCCCTCCATGCCGGCCACGTCGTCAAAGGTGACGCCCGTCTTGCGCACGACCTTGAAGGTGCCGCCCGTCAGGTGGACCAGGCGCTCGACGACAAAGACGGCGATGCCCAGGAAGAGGAGGATCGTGGCGTAGTTGAGCACGGTGTTCACGACGTCGTCGGCGCTGGGCGCGTCGCTCACCTGCACGCCCGCCATCAGCAGGACCTCTTTGAACTCGGGCGTATCGGGGTTGTCCGTGCGGTAGACGGCAGGGTCGTCGGCCAGGGTGTAGTCCACGTGGTCGGCGGCGATGGTGGCCGTCTGGACCTGGCCGCGGGCCAGGCATTGCCGAAACTCGAGGTAGCTGGCGGTCACGGGAGCCGAGCCCTGGGGCACGAAGGCGAGGATGGCCAATACGACGGCAAGGACGCCGCAGACCAGGGCCAGGGCTGCGAGCAGCCGCCTGCGGTCGGGCGGGCGGCGGGCTCGCTGGCTCCTCTGTCCCTGCCCCGTCCCGGCACCCTTGTCCTCCAGCTTGCTCATCGGGAGCC
>CAZEAF010000017.1:0-3036 GCA_964510125.1 uncultured Coriobacteriaceae bacterium | reverse complement strand
CCCGTCCGCCAGCTTGTTGACCCGCCGGTCGTAGGTGAGCAGGCCGTTGGTCTCTTCCTCCACGTCAGAGAGCTGCGTGTAGACAAAACCTGCCATGCCCTGGGCCTCGAGCGCGTCGGCCTGGGCAAGCTTCTGGTGGACGCTCTCACGGTAACCGGGGGCGTCCTGGGCGTCGGCGTAGCCGTAGGAGCTGGGCAGGGCGCAGTGACCCTCCACCCGCAGGGACATGCCCCCGAACTCGGAAATCATAAAGGCGCGGCGGCGGGCGCCCGTCCCCTCGACTCCTCCCAGTGGGTCGGGGTAGACCTCCAGGGGCCGGAAGTAGTTGTGCACGCTCATGACGTCACCCGCGCCCTGGTCGTACCAGCCGCTGTGGACGTCGAGGAAGCGAGTGCCGTCCAGCCCCCGCGCCAGGTCCTCGGCAGCCCGGGCGTCAAACTGGCCCCAGCCCTCGTTGAAGAGGCTCCAGCCCACGATGCAGGGGTGGTTGTGCAGGCTCAGGATGGCCTGTTGGCAGGTGGCACGCCATTCCTGCTGGTAGGTTGGGTCGTCGGACGAGAGGTGCCGCTGCTGAGCGGGCGTCGTGTCGCCCATGCGGGACAGCGTCCCCTGAAAGAGGAGGGGCCGGCGCGACACGTACCACTTGTCGTAGGTCCCGCCTCCGCTGGGGATGTCCTGCAGGACCAGCATGCCCAGGCGGTCACAGTGGTAGTACCAGCGCTCATTCTCCAGCTTGATGTGCTTGCGGAGGAGGTTGAATCCCAGGGCCCTCATGGCCTCAATGTCGGCGGTCATGGCGGCGTCGGCGGGGGGCGTGAGCAGGCTTTCCGGCCAGTAGCCCTGGTCGAGCACCCCGCGTAGGAAGACCGGCTGGTGGTTGAGGCAGACCCGGCGAAAACCGCCCTCGTCCGCCTCGAGCGTCACCGTGCGAAAGGCGCAGTAGCTTTTGACCCGGTCGTCCCCAAAGGCCAGCTCCAGCCGGTAGAGGTAGGGGTCGTCGGGCGACCAGAGGCGGGGGTGGTCAAGGGATATGGTCAGCTCGGCCGAGGTTGCAGCCGGGGTCTCGGGGGTCTCGGGGGTCTCGGCCCCGCCAGCCGCTGCTACCGAGGACGCCTCCCCGTTGCCAGCCGTCGCTGCCAGGGACGCTTCCCCGCCGGCCGCCGCCAGCTCGGAGGCGCCTTCGCCCACCAGGGCCCCCGTGGCATCGAACAGGCGGGCCGACAGGCGGTGCCCGCCCTCACTGACCTGGGCGGACACACGGAGCAGGCCTGCGTCGAGGTCGGCGTCGAGGTCAAGACGCTCGATGCGGGCGAGGGGCGCCAGCTCCAGCCAGACCGGCTGCCAGATGCCGCTTTGGGCGGTGTACCAGATGCCGCCCCGGTCCAGGCTCTGCTTGCCCCGCAGCTGGGTCCCCCCGTCGCTGGGGTCCCAAACGCACAGGGTCAGCTCGTTGAGGGCTCCTGCCTCGGGTTTCAGTGCGTCGGTCACGTCTAGGGCGATGCGCTGGTACATGCCCTCGTGGGTGGCCAGGAGCTCGCCGTTGACCCGCACGGCGCAGGCGTAGTCAACGCCGTCCAGGTGCAGCAGGCAGCGCAGGCCCCCCTCTGCGGCTGAGCCGTCCGCGCCGACTCCCAGCCCCTTCGGCAGGGAAAAGGTCCGCCGGTACCAGAGCAGCTGGCCCGGCCCGACCTGGCGCCCCACGCCCGAAAGCGGCGCCTCGGGTGAGAAGGGGACGAGGATACGCCCGTCGCCACCTGCGAAAAGCCTGTCGGGCGCCTGAGAGGTCCGCCAGTTTTCGCCCGCATGGGCGTCGTCGACGATGGCATAGTCCCACCAGCCATTCAGGCTCTGCCAGCAGTCGCGCGCGAGCTGGGGGCGGGGATGCTCGTCCAGGACGTGAGCGGGGTCGACCTTCTCGCCCCAGACCGTCGAAAGCCGCCGAAGGGGCTCGTGGCTCTTCTTGCGCAAAGCTGCCTTGACCATGCGTTTGAGGTCCACGCCTCTTCCTTTCTGGCTTTCGCCTGGTCCTTTCTTCTATCTGCCGACGGCTGCCCGTCTCTAACCGATGGCCGGTCGCCTCTAGCCGGCGGCGCGGGCCTCCGGATGCTGGGTCGACCGTGCGGACACGGCAAAGTGCAGGTAGGGCAGGATGCTGTCTGTGAAGCCGCGCGAGTTGCGATGGGAGGTGCGCTCAATCTTGCCGTCCTTGAAGGCCACCAGGCGGCAGACGGGGATGAGCTCCCAGGGGGCGTCGTCGAGCGGCGAGGTGCTCACCAGGGCGGCCCCGTTCTCCTGGCGGTAGAAGAGGGTCCCCTCCACCGTGTTGGAGTGCACATAGAGGTATTCGCCGTCGTCCAGGATGACGTTGAGCTTGTTGCCGTTGGACAGCTGGTCGATGGCCTGGGCGAGCGTGACGAAGCGCTCGTCAAAGGTCAGCGCTGCGCCCTTGCGCAGGAAGGCTTCGTCGAGCACGTCGAGCAGGAAGAGCATGACGCGCTCGCTGTCGGTCTGGCCCTTCTCGCGCTTTTCGTAGCCGGCAAGCAGGCTCTCGTTAATCATGACGCCGTTGTGGGCCATGATCCAGCTGTGACCGGACAGGTCGGTCTCGGTGAAGGGGTGGCAGTTGTAGAGGGCGACGGCGCCGTGCGTTGCCTTGCGGATATGGGCGATGAGGTGCGTTGCTTCGACGGGGCGCGCGAGCATGTCGGCCAGCATCTCGGAGTCATTGGCGGTCACCGGCTCCTTGACCAGGCAGGCCTCGCCGTCCTCCTCGCGCCAGCCAAGCCCCCAGCCATCGGGGTGGAGGACGCTGTGGCTGTAGAACTCACGCAGCAAGTCGTTGAGCACGATGGGCGTGCGCGCATTCGCCGCAAAGAGCTCACACATACCGCTCCCCCAATCGAAATCTCCGCCGGCCCCAGGCTCCTTAACCCGCAGGTCCGCTGCATCGCAACAGCGTCTTTTGAAGTGTAGCGTAAAATACTGCTGCGAGGTAGGTTTATAGACCGTCTCCATGCTCCCTACCGCTGGGGCGAT
>CAZEAF010000016.1:10851-24729 GCA_964510125.1 uncultured Coriobacteriaceae bacterium | reverse complement strand
CGGGTCTACGGGCCCCGCACGTCCTGAGGGCCGCCAAGAAGGGCCCGCCGCGCGTGAAGGTGTTTTGAATGCGCCCGCTGTGTGTGCAGTGCAGGGGGCGTGCGCAGTCGTGCACTGACTTTTTGAATGTTTTGATATGATACATACCATCTGTACCAAATAGTCAGTCCCTGTTTCCCAGTGCCATTGGAGGGAGCTCGTATGCCCGGCAGCGATATCGAAGCGTTCATCGAGGAGCTCGAGGACCTGATTAACAGCGCAAAGGCCCCGCTCACGGGCGGTGGTTCCAAGAAGGTCATCGATGCGGACGCCGCCTATGCCATCCTCGACGACATCAAGAGCTCTCTTCCCGAGGACTTCAAAAGGGCCCGCCGCATCCTGCGCGAGCGCGACGAGATTCTCAACGCTGCCGACGACGAGGCCAAGCACATTGTCACCGACGCCGAGGACAGGGCTAATACCCTGGCCAGCGACCAGGAGATTGTCCGCATCGCCAACGACCAGGCCGTGGAGATTCGCAGCAACGCCGAGAAGGACGCCCGCGAGATTCGCTACTGGGCCGAGAACTCCGCCGAGCAGACCTTCTCAAAGATTGAGGATGAACTCCAGGGCGTCATGGACAAGACCCAGGCCCTCATCAGCCAGATGAGCTACTGCCGCAACATCCTATCCGGCCACGCCGACCAGGGCGATCAGTTCGAGGATACGAGCATGGTCGACGACGGGGGCGTGGACCGCTAGCCATGCCAGCCCAAGTAGAGGTGTTCATCGAGCCCATCCCTATCTCCACGCTGACAGGCTTGGCTTGCGCGGGCGACACCGTCTCCCGTCAGGGCACCCTGGACGTTCCTGTCATCCACAACAGCGGCCATACCTTCGAGCTGTCCGAGGGGCTTTCCTATGACGTTGCCCTCACCAACACCGGCGAAGGCGTGTTGGCCACCGGCATCGTGCGGGGCACGGCCATGGCTTCCTGCGACCGCTGTCTGGAGCCTGCCAGCGTCGACATAGCCGGCGAGGTCTCCTGCTACTACCTGTACGAGGAGCGGGATGCCCAAGACGACGAGGACGACGAGGACGAGGAGGACTTTGGGGTCATCACGCCCGATGGCGAGATTGACCTGGCCCCGGCCGTCCAGTCGGCCGTCCTCATGGACCTGCCCTACGTGGTCCTTTGCTGCCAGGACTGCAAAGGCCTCTGCCCCGACTGCGGCTGTAACCTCAACGAGCAGACCTGCGACTGCGCTTCCAAGCGCCACATCAACGACCCCACCAACCCCTTTGCGGCTCTGGCGGGTCTTGCGGTGCAGGGCGAGGGCGGGGATTCCCAGGGCTAGGCTGACCCCATGCACTACCTGGAGCGTGCAGGCACGATGAAGGTACCTGGCCTTGCATAATCGCTCTTTGACTGTTCGTCCTGTTGTGATAAAGTCGGTTTTCGTGCATTCGAGCGGCGGTTGTGAGTCCAGCAGCCGCATTTCATCAAAGAGAGGTTCACGATGGCAGTTCCCAAACGCAAGACCGGCCGTATGAAGACGCACTCGCGCCGCGCCGCCAACAACAACATCAAGATTATCGAGACTGTTCCCTGCCCCCAGTGCGGCGCCCCCAAACTGCCTCACCACGTGTGCCCCAACTGCGGCACCTACAAGGGCCGTCAGGTCATCGTCACTGACTAGGGCTTAGGGCTTTAGCTTTGCGCTGATGCAAAGGTCGGTTCCGCTTACGTGGTGGGCCGGCCTTTCTGCATAACTGGGCACGGGGAAAGGTGCGGTTCATGAGCAAGGATTCAGTCACCATCTGCGTCGATGCCATGGGCGGGGATGAGCCGCCCGCCGTTGTGCTCGAAGGCGTCGGGCATGCCCTCGCTGACGACCAGGACCTGCGGGTCGTCATCGCGGGCACGGCCGAGGTCGTCGAGCCCTTCGCGGCGGCGCATGACCGTTGCGAGGCCTTGGTCTGCACGCAAACCATAGCCATGGAGGAGCATCCTCTCGAGGCAATCCGCCACAAGAAGGACTCCACCATCGTCCAGGGCTGCAAGCTGGTGCGCGAGGGCAAGGCAGCCGGCTTCTTCTCGGCCGGTTCCACCGGGGCCTGTATGGCGGCGGCCACGCTGACCGTCGGCCGCATCAAGGGTGTCGATCGGCCGGCCCTGTGCAGCGTCCTTCCCGGAACCACCCCCACGGTCATGCTCGACCTGGGCGCCAACGCTGACTGCAAGCCCCTGAACATCCTCCAGTACGCCCAAATGGGCGCAGCCTACGACCGCATCGTGGTGGGCGTGGAAAACCCACAGGTGGGCCTCCTCAATATCGGGTCCGAGGACTCCAAGGGGTCCATGGAGGCCCAGGCCCGCTTCGCCCTGCTCAAGGAGGGCCTGCCCGAGTTTGCCGGCAACGCCGAGGGCACCGACCTTCTGGGCGACAGGTTCGACGTGGTCGTGACCGACGGCTTCACGGGCAACGTGGCCCTCAAGACCCTGGAGGGGACGGCCAAGTTCCTGCTCAAGGAGATTAAAGCCAGCCTCATGGCTTCCACCCGGGGCAAGCTGGGCGGCGCCCTTATCAAGCCCTGCTTGAACCCGGTCAAGGCCCGCATGTCGGGCGACCAGTTCGGCGGCGCAATCCTCTTGGGCGTCAGCGGCGTCGTGGTCATCGGCCACGGGGCCACCTCCCCCCAGGCGGTCAGGTCCGGCACCCTGGTGGCCGCCCGGGCCGCCCGTGAGGGTCTGGTCGACCGCATCGCCCAGCTCACCGTCGGGGAGCAGAATGTCTAGGATGTCCTAAAGGAGCCCGCTGGAATGCACACAATACTCTGGAAGGTCAACAGGATCCAGGAAATCATCGGGTATCAGTTCCACGACACCAATCTCATCAAGAGCGCCATCACCCATCCCTCCGCTGTCGAGGGCCAGCCGGTTTCCGCCTCCTACGAGCGCCTGGAGTTCTTGGGCGACTCCGTAGTGGGACTCGTCTCGGCCGACGAGCTCTACCGCCTGTTCCCCGACATCGATGAGGGCGGCCTGACCCGCCTCAAGGTCTCGCTCATCTCGGGCGAGTCCCTGTCTGCCGCCGCCGAGGAGCGCGGTTTTGCCGACGTCCTCATCCTAGGGCCCTCAGAGCGGGGCGCCGAGGCCCGTGGCATGCACTCGGCTTTGGAGAACGTCTACGAGGCAGTTGTGGGCGCCATGTATCTGGACGGCGGCCTCGAGGTCGCCCGCAAGTGGGTCTCGCAGACTCTCCAGCCCCACCTGGCCCCCTGGCGGTCTCAGATTCCTGAGAACCCCAAGTCGCTCCTTCAGGAAAAGACCCAGGCCGAGAACCACGAGACCCCCCGCTACGAGCTGGTCGCCGAGGAGGGCCCGGCCCACAGCCCCACCTTTACCTGCACCTGCATCGTGGGCGACCAGGTGGTGGGCACCGGCAAGGGCTCCTCCAAAAAGGAGGCGGAGTCAGAGGCGGCGGCCCTGGCCCTGCGCAACATGGGCTATGTGGACACACCCGCGGACGACCTGGCCTTCTCATCCGACGCCCCCTGGCCGCCCGCTCCCATCGACGTGAAGCAGGCCTAGGTGTACCTCAAGTCGCTGACCCTCAAGGGTTTCAAGTCATTTGCGGACCGCACCCATATGGCCTTTGATCCTGGGCTCAACGTCATCGTGGGTCCCAACGGGTCGGGCAAGTCGAATGTCTCGGACGCCATCCTCTGGGTCCTGGGCGAGCAGAGCGCCAAGCAGCTGCGCGGCCAGGCCATGGAGGACGTCGTATTCGCCGGTTCCTCGGCCCGCAAGCCCGTGGGCGTGGCCGAGGTCGACCTGGTGCTGGACAACTCCGACCACACGCTGGCCGTGGACTTTGACGAGGTGGCAATCACCAGGCGCATGTACCGGTCGGGCGAGAGCGAGTACCTCATCAACGGGGCGCCCGCTCGCCTGCTCGACGTCACGGACATCCTGCACGACTCGGGGCTGGGCAAGGAGACCCGGTCCATCATCAGCCAGGGCAAGCTGGATGAGATTCTGACCAGCCGGCCCGAGGAGCGCCGGGCTCTCATCGAGGAGGCGGCCGGCATCTCAAAGCACAAGCGGCGCCGCGAGCGGTCCCTGCGCAAAATCGACGCCATGGACGACCACCTCAAGAGCGCCCTGCGCCTCCAGCGCGAGCTGACCCGCCAGCTCAAGCCCCTCAAGCAGCAGGTCGAGCAGGCCCAGAGGCACGCCGAGCTCACGGCCCGGGCGTCCGAGCTGTCCATATCCCTGGCCGTGGACGACCTGCGCCGCCTGCAGGGCGAGTGGGCGGGGGCCGACGAGCGCGGCAAGGCCGCCGACCAGGCTCTAGCCCAAGCAAAGGCGGCCATGGACGAGCGGGAGGGCTCCGTCGCCGACTTAGCCGGGCAGGCTGACGAGCTGGCCCAGACGGCCACCCGGGCGGCCGAGGCCCGCAGGCGCTCCCAGACGGCCGCCCAGGGCCTAGCGGCGGCCCGCCGCGTCCTGGCGGAGAAGGCCCGCGCGGCTCAGAACCGCATCGACCAGGCCAGCCAGAGTGAGGCCAGCGACCAGTCGGCCTTCGAGGAGGCCGCCCAGGCCCTGGCCCAGACCCAGGAAGAGCTGGTCGAAGCCCGGTCCCGCCACAACGAGCTCAAGGAAACCGCCGGCCAGGCCCGCGTGAGCCTGGATCAGACCCGCAAGGCCCGTCAGGCTGCCGAGAGCCGAGCCGACGCCGCGGCCAAACAGCTGGCCGACTGCCGCCGGTCCAGGGACGCCGCATCGGTCGCCCTGGCCAAGGCTGCCGACAGCCTGGAGAGCGCCAAGGTCCAAGATGACCTGCTTGCTGCCCGCATCCGACAACTGACAGAGGCCCTCGAGGCTGCGGACCTGGATGAGGGGGCCTTGGGCGAGAAAACCCGCGAGACCGAGGGGATGTTGGCCTGCGCCCGCGACGCCGAGCAAAAGGCCCAGGAGGCCCTCGAGCTGGCTCGAACCCGTCTCAGCGAGGCCCAGACAAAAGACCGGGAGGCCCGCAGCGCCCACGCGCGCGCCGAGGCCGAGGTTGCCGGCCTGGAGCGGACGGTGGCCATGGAGGAGAACCGCGCCCCCCTGGCCGCCAAGCTGGCCCGCGACCCCGTGGCCGCCGCCACCTCCGGCAGGGTCTTCGAGGCCCTCAGTGTGCCCGAGGACCTGTCCGGCCTGGTGGAGTCCCTCTTGGCCGACCGCATGCGGGGCTTTGTCATCGAGGGGAGGGACGGCCTCTCCCAGGTGGCCCTGAGGGCCCAGCAGCTGGTCGGGGAAACCGGCCAGGTCAGCTTGGTGGGCCTAATCGAGGGGAACTCGCAGGATTGGGAAGGCGCATCCGACTCAGACACGGCACCCCAGGACGGGCTCGCCGGCTACGCCCTGACGGACAGGCTGGGGGACGAGGTCAGGTCGGCCGCCGTGGCCCAGGCCCTGCTGAGCGACGTGCGGGTCGTGGACGACCTGGCCCAGGCTGTCACCGCCTCCCTTTCCGACCGTGCCCACACCTACGTCACCGCTGCGGGCGACGCCGTCTGCGCGGGCAGCCTGGTCACCGTAGGCAGGCCGGCCGACGTGGCCCAGGGCCTGCTGGCCAACGAGCGCAAGCTGGAGGAAGCCCGGGCCCGCAAGTCCGGCCTGGCCCAGAGCCTGCAGGACAGGGCCCTGGAGCTCACCGAGGCCGAGGCGGCGTTGGCCCAGGCAAGGGCCGACCGGGAGAGGGCCTCGGCCGATCTGGCCAGGCTCAAGGGCGAGGCTGCAGCCCTGTCCAACCAGGCGGCCCGTGCCAAGCGCGAGGCCCAGGCCACGCGAGACGAGCTCGCCCGGGTGGGCCGCAAGCGGGAGGAAGCACAGGCCGCATCCAAGGACATGGACGAGCAGGCCACAAGGCAGCGGGCCCTGCTCGATCAAGCAGAAGGTCAAATCGCCCAGCTGGAGTCCCAGCAAAAGGACCTGGCCGACCAGCTGGAGCAGGCTCGCGCCCAGGAGAGGGGGGCTCGCGGGGCTGACAACAACTGCCAGCTGGAGCTTGCCCGCGTCCAGGAGCGGGTCAGGCTTTTGGACTCCCGCTACAACGAACTCTCCCGGACCGTCGCGGCTACCAAGGCCAGGCTGGAGTCCGCCCGCGGGTCGCTGGGAGAGTCCCGGCGCCTGTGCGAGCGGATTGAGCCCCTGCTGTACCTGCTCGAGGACCTGAGCCTGGCGGCCCAGGACGTGGCCGGCCAGGTCGCCGACAAGGCGGACGAGGCCCAGGCCCTGGCGGACCAGCTGCGCCTGACCCTGTCCCAGGCTAGGGGCGAGCTGGATCAGGCCCGTTCGGCCCACGCCAAGGCCCTGGAGGAGGTCTCCGAGGTCAAGGTGGTCAAGGGCCGCCTGGACGTGGAGGTGAGAAACGCCGTCGAGGCCATAACGTCCCATGAGGGTGTGGTCCTCGAGGAGGCCGTCAGGCTGCCGGAACCTGAGGACCGGGCGGCCGACGAGGCCGAGCTTGCCAGCCTGAACGAGCAAATCCGGGTCCTGGGGCCGGTCAACCAAGTGGCCCTTGAGCAGTACCAGGAGCTGGAGGGACGGGCTGCCTACATAGCCTCTCAGGTGGAGGACCTACAGGCGGCCCGGTCGGCCTTGGAGAAGATTATTTCCGCCATCGACCGCAAGATGAGGGCCGGGTTCCTCTCCACCTTCGAAGCCGTGAACAAGAACTTCCAGGAAATCTTCTCCATGCTCTTCCCCGACGGCCGGGGCCATCTGGAGCTCACGGAACCCGACGACCCGGCCGCTACCGGCGTGGAGGTCATCGCCCAGCCGGCCGGCAAGCGGGTGACCAAGATGTCGCTCCTCTCGGGCGGCGAGCGGTCCCTCACAGCCCTAGGCCTGCTCTTCGCGGTCTACCGGACGCACACGGTGCCCTTCTACGTCCTCGACGAGGTGGAGGCCGCCCTGGACGACTCCAACCTGGACCGCCTGCTCGCGGCCGTCGACACCCTGCGCGCCTCAACCCAGTTCATCTGCATTTCTCACCAAAGACGTACCATGGAAAAGGCTGATGTCCTGTACGGTGTCTCCATGCACGCCGACGGCGTGAGCCACGTTGTCTCTCAGCGACTTGACGGGAGCATATGATGAGTTGGTTCCAAAGGCTGTCAGACGGCCTCAGCAAGACCCGCAAGAAGATTACCGGCAGCCTCAACGTCCTCTTCGAGATTGGCCCCCAGGTGGGCCCAGAGTTTTGGGACGACCTTGAGGCGACCCTGGTCATGGCAGACGTGGGCGTAGGGGCGGCCGAGGAGGTCACCTCCCAGCTGCGCGAGCGGTCCCAGCGTGAGAGCCTGACCGGGATGGCCGAGGTCGAGGACGCCCTGGTAGACCTTCTGGCCAGCGCCTTTGCCCAGACCGACTATGGCATACTGGACGAGAGCCCCTCCTGCGTCCTTTTCGTGGGCGTCAACGGAGCCGGAAAGACCACGACCGTGGGCAAGATTGCCTCAGCCGCCAAGCTCCAGGGCCGCCACCCCATCATCGGGTCCGCCGACACCTTCCGCGCCGCCGCCATCGAGCAGCTAGGCGTCTGGGGCAAGCGGGCCGGCGTCCAGGTGGTCGAGCGCACCCGCGGGTCCGACCCGGCCAGCGTCTGCTACGACACCATCGACGCGGCCGAGAGGGAGGGGGCCGACCTGGTCCTCATCGACACCGCCGGTCGCCTCCACACCTCAGAGGACCTCATGCGCGAGCTGGCCAAGGTCGTGAACGTCACCCGCAAGCGCAGCCAGTTCCCGGTCCACGTGGTCCTGGTCATCGACTCCACCACCGGCCAGAACGGTCTTTCCCAGGCCAAGGAGTTCAACGCGGCCCTGGGCGTGGACGGGGTCGTCATGACCAAGCTCGACGGCACGGCCAAGGGCGGCATAGCCCTGGCCATCTCGCATGACCTACAGCTCCCGGTCCTGGGCATCGGGGTGGGGGAGCATATCGAGGACCTGCAGCCCTTTGACGCCCACGAGTTCTCCCGTGCGCTCATCAAGGGCGTAGGCGAGGGCGAGGGGGAGGAGTAGACATGCCGCTTTTCGAGGGCCTTTCCAACCGCCTTCAGGACACCTTCGACGGGCTGCGCGGCAAGGGCAAGCTCAGCGCGGAGGACATCGACGTCGCCATGCGGCAGGTGCGTATGGCCCTGCTCGAAGCTGACGTCAACTTCAAGGTGGTCAAGGACTTCGTCGCCAAGACCAAGGAGCGGTGCCTGACCTCCGAGGTGCTCGACTCGCTGACGCCGGCCCAAAACGTCGTCCGCATCGTGCTCGAGGAGATGACCGACCTGCTCGGCAACACCGAGAGCAAGCTGGTCCTCACGAGCCGCATCCCCAACGTCATCATGCTGGTGGGCCTGCAGGGCTCGGGCAAGACGACCGCGGCCGCCAAGCTGGCCTACCTGCTCAAAGGCCAGGGCCATGCGCCTCTCTTGGCTGCCTGCGACGTCTACCGTCCCGCTGCGGCCGACCAGCTTGAGACCCTGGGCGGGGAGCTGGGGGTCAAGGTCTTCCGCGGCGATGGCCGCCAACCGGTCCAGATTGCCCGGGACGCGGTGCGGGCCGCCATTGACGACATGAAGGACGTGGTGATTGTCGACACGGCTGGTCGCCTGCAGGTCGACGAGGCCATGATGCAGGAGGCCGCTGACATCAAGGCGGCCGTCAAGCCCGACCAGATTCTCATGGTCGTCGACTCCATGACCGGTCAGGACATCGTCAACGTGGTCACGGCCTTTGCCGACCGGGTCGACTTCGACGGCGTCATCATGACCAAGCTGGACGGCGACGCCCGAGGTGGCGGCGCCCTGTCCGTGCGCGCGGTCACCGGCAAGCCCATCAAGTTCATCTCGACCGGCGAGAAGCCCGACGCCTTCCAGGTCTTCTATCCCGACCGCATGGCCCGGCGCATCCTGGGCCTGGGCGACATGGTCTCGGTCATCGAGAAGGTCCAGGCCCAGGCCGACGAGGAGCAGGCCAGTGCGGCCGAGCGCATGCTCCAGAAGGGTATGACCTTCGACGACTTCCTGGCCCAGCTCAAGCAGATTGAGAAGCTGGGCGGCTTCACCTCGCTCATCTCCTCCCTGCCTGGCGGCGACCGCCTCATGGGCAAGATGGGCGGAGGCGTGGACGAGGGCGTCACCAAGCGCACCGAGGCCATCATCATGTCCATGACCAAGCAGGAGCGCCAGAAGCCCGGCATCATCAACGGCAGCCGCCGGGCCCGCATCGCCCGTGGCGCTGGCGTGGAGGTCTACGACGTCAACACCCTCATCAAGCAGTTCGACCAGATGAACAAGATGATGGCCAAGATGCGGTCCCAGATGACCCAGGGCAAGGGCAGGGGAGGCAAGCGGGGCATGCGGGCCGCCAAGCGCATGGCCGGCTCCATGGGCGACATGGCCTCCCAGGCCGAGCTCCAGCGCCTTATGCGCGACATGCTCAAATAGCGGGTCCGGCCAGCAAAAGGTCCGGTCGGTTACAGGTTTGGTAGGCTCCTGGTCCAACAAGTTACAGGGCGCAGGCCGTCCGAGCCGGCCGACCTGCGTGCCTTAATAGTGGACCACCACGACGTCGCCAATCTGGATGATGGAGTAGAGCGTGGCCGCCGCGTCGGAGGGCAAGTTGACGCAGCCGTGGCTGCCGTAGCCGGACTGGTAGAGGGTGCCGCCGAAGGCCGGCTGCCAGGAGGCGTCGTGAAGGCCCACCGCATTGCCCACGAAGGGCATCCAGTAGGTCACCGGTGTCTCGTAGAGGGGTTCGCCAGTGACCGGGTCGGGCAGGCCGATGAGGGTCTGGTTGAGCGCCTTGTTGGTGATGTAGTAGACGCCCTGGGGCGTCTCGCGGTTGTCGTAGGGGGCGCCTGAAATGCAGTCAGACTGCCAGATAATCGACCCGTCCCAGCCGTAGAAGACCACGTGCTGCTCGGACAGGTCGACGTCGATGTAGCGGGTGCCCCAATCCTGACCCCCGGGATTGTAGACGGCCGCCGTCTGCTTCATGGGGATCTCCTCAGAGCCCACGAAGCCGGCTTGGATGTCGTTCAGCACGAGCTCCTCGATGGCGTTGCCGTCGGTAATCCAGCCATAGGCACCTCCTCCGGCCGGCACGGTGACATACTTGCCGTCGGGACGGGTGTAGGACCGGGAGGCGCCCACGTTGTCAATCCTACCTTCCAGCTCGTCGACCCATGCCGCGAGCATGGCCGTGTCAATCTCGGCGGAGCCGTCCTCCCCAAAGACAATCCAGCCGTTGACCAGGTCGGGGCCGACGCTGTCAACCACGGTGTCGTTGATGGTCAGGTCGAAGTTGGCGGTGAGGAAGGCGTTGGCGCTGGCGGCGGCGGCCTGCAGGCCGGGGTCGTCGGCTGTGATTGACTGCTGGACGTAGCAGGAGTCGGTGATGGCCAGGCTAATCCGGTCGTCCTGCAGGGCCTGAATCAACAGCTTGGCCACGGCGGCAGGGTTAATCTTGGTGCCGGCGGACCCGGGAGAGACCACATAGCGGTCCTCTTCCTCGCTGTAAGCCACGGAGGCATCCACCGGGTCGGTGGCGCTCTCATTGTAGGAGGCCAGGGCCTGGGTCACGCTGTCCTCAATGGTAGCGAGATCGTAGGAGGCCAGGAGGGTCTCACTGGTGTCATGGGAGGACAGGACCTCCACCGGCCAAAGAAGGGGTGATATCTCATCGCGCATGTCGCTCACGGCCTTCTGGGTGTCCAGGGTGAGGCCAGCCTGCTCGGGGTTGAGGGTAAAGCTCACGCCGTCGCCGGTCACGGAGACGACGCGCGACTGGATGCGGGCATCCAACGCCTCCTTGGCCTGGGCCTCGCTCATGAGCGAAAGGTCGACCCCCTCGGCGGAGGTGTTGGGCCAGAGGTGGCCGCTGAAGTAGACGGCCCCGACCGCGTAGCAGGCAAGAATCAGGCCGGCGATGATGGCGACGATGATCCAGCCGACCCGGATGGCGCGGCCGGGGTTGTTATCAGATTCGACGCTCGGGTCGTAGTGCGCCGCCTTAGCCATAGACCCCCCTGGTTACGAGGCAGATTATCGAGATGACACCATGCTACTAGAAGGAGTGCCCACATATGTGGGCATCCGCTAAATCTTGCGGTATGTCATTGATGTCTCAGCGCTGGTGACAATCGCTAAGGGTTCTGTGGGACGGGCGCATCGTTCAGAATCCTCATGAACTCCTCGCCAGTTATGGTCTCCTTTTTCATGAGGTAGGCGGCCAGCTCGTGGAGCTTGAAGGTGTTCTCGCGCAAAATCTTGAGGGCCTTCTGGTGGGCCTCCTCAACCAGCTTGACCACGGCGGCATCGACTCGCTGGGCTGTGCCGTCGGAGCAGGTGAGCGAGGTGTCGCTGTTGAGGTAGGGGTTGTTGACCGTGCCCAGGGCCACCATGCCGAACTCCTCGGACATGCCGAAGCGGGTAATCATGTTGCGGGCCAGCTTGGTGGCCTTCTCGATGTCGTTGGAGGCGCCGGTGGTCATGGTGTGGAAGACGACCTCCTCTGCCGAGCGGCCGCCGCACAGGGTCGTAATCTCCTGGAAGGCGTCCTCCTTGGTCTGGAGGAACTTCTCGCCCTCCTCGACCTGCATGGTGTAGCCCAGGGCGCCCGAGGTGTGGGGGATGATGGTAATCTTGGTGACCGGGGCCGTGCTCTTCTGCCTGGCGGCGACCAGGGCGTGGCCGATTTCGTGGTAGGCCACGAGCTTCTTCTCCTCCTCGGACAAGACCGTGCTCTTGCGCTGCTGGCCGGCGATGACCACCTCGACCGACTCCTGCAGGTCCTCCTGGATGATGCCCCGACGGCCCTCGCGGACGGCGCGCAGGGCAGCCTCGTTCACAATGTTGGCCAGGTCGGCGCCCGAGGCACCGGGGGTGGAGCGGGCAATCACGCCGAAGTCAATGGGGCCTCCCATCTTGATCTTCTTGGCGTGGAGCTTGAGGATGGAGGTGCGGCCGGCCAGGTCGGGTAGCTCGACAGGGATGCGGCGGTCAAAGCGGCCGGGGCGCAGGAGCGCCGGGTCCAGGGTCTCGGGCCGGTTGGTGGCGCCCAGGACCACGATGCCCTTGTGGTTGTCAAAGCCGTCCATCTCGGTGAGCAGCTGGTTGAGGGTCTGCTCGCGCTCGTCGTTGGAGCTGAAGCCGGCCGTGTCGCGCCTCTTGCCGATGGTGTCAATCTCGTCGATGAAGACGATGCAGGGGGCCTTCTCCTTGGCCTGGCGGAAGAGGTCGCGCACCTTGGCAGCGCCGCGGCCTACGAACATCTCGACGAACTCGGAGCCGGAGATGCAGAAGAAGGGGACCTTGGCCTCGCCTGCCACGGCCTTGGCCAGCAGGGTCTTACCGGTGCCGGGAGGGCCGACGAGCAGGGCGCCGCGGGGCAGCTTGGCGCCAATCTCCTCGTAGCGCTCCGGCTTGTCCAGAAAGTCCACAATCTCGCAGAGCTGCTCTTTGGCCTCGTCCTGGCCGGCCACGTCGGCGAAGGTGACGCCGGTGTCCTTATTGGCCACAATCTTGGCGCCGGAGCGGCCCAGCCCCTGGCCAAAGCCACCAAAGCTCATGGAGGGGTTGTCGTCGCCCATCTGCTTGGTGAGCTTGCGGTTCATCCACCAGCCAAAGAGCAGCAGCAGGATGAGGGGCAGGAAGAAGGTGATTAGGTAGACGATGATGGAGGCGTTGGTGCTGTCCACAATCTGGGACTCGGCGGTGGCGCCAGACTCCTGCAGCTCGGCGAGGAGGTTGCTGGAGTCGTCGGGCCAGTAGGTGGTGGAGTAGTAGCGCTCCTCGCCGTCCTCGTTGGTTGAGAAGGTCATCTCGCCGGTGGATATGTTGTAGTTGAAGGCGTCGACCTTGTGGTCGCTCACCATCTGCTTCATCTCCGTATAGGCCACTGAGGTGACGGAGGGCTCGGAGATGCGCGGCGCCACGAAGACGTTGAGCACCACGATGATGGCGATGCCGATAAGCACGTACAAGAGCATCGTCTGTCGTTTTTTGTTCTCGTTCATTTCCATGGGCGGACCCCCTGGCCGCCGAGCGGGCGGCCGTCGCGGTTATTTAAGGTGACTCATACCCCGTGCGGGTGGGCCTGAAGCGGTCAGGCGGCACCCCTTGCGACAACCACTTTTTTCGAGGGCGAGCCTAATGGCTACCGCTGAAGGGCGCCTGAACACCTGTCTCCTTGTGGATGGGGTGTGAGACCTGCCCCGCCCTTTTGCCTGTCGCAAGGCCAGCGTGGGCCGGCCCTGCTAATCTTTGGATTTATCTGTCTTTGCGCTTTGCAAGAGAAAGGTCGGAGGGTGGCAAACGACTTCAAGACGACGATGAACCTGCCGCACACGGAGTTCCCGATGCGTGCCGGCCTCGCCAAAAGCGAGCCCAGGCGTCTTGCCGAGTGGCTCGACAACGACGTGTACGGCCAGCTCCTCAAGAAGAATGAGGGACACGACGCCTTCATTCTGCACGACGGCCCTCCCTATGCCAACGGCCCCATTCACTGTGGCCACGCCCAGAACAAGATTTCCAAGGACATCATCCTGCGCTACAAGGCCATGAGGGGCTACAAGACCACCTACGTGCCCGGCTGGGACTGCCATGGCCAGCCCATCGAGCACAAGGTGGAAAGCGAGCTGGGCACCGATAAGTTCCGCGCCACGCCTGTCGACCAGATCCGAAAGATTTGCCGCGAGTACGCCGTCAAGAACATCGACGTGCAGCGCAGCGGCTTCAAGCGCCTAGGCGTCCTGGGCGACTGGGACCATCCCTACCTCACCTTCACCCACGCCTACGACGCGGCCGACATCAAGATCTTCAAGGCCATCTTCGACAAGGG
>CAZEAF010000016.1:0-10751 GCA_964510125.1 uncultured Coriobacteriaceae bacterium | reverse complement strand
GTGGCCATGATTCACGACGACAAGGCCGAGATTGTGGCCAAGGAGCTTGCCCAGAGGTGCGCCGAGAAGTTTGGCTACGGCGAGGTCGAGCTGGTCTGCACCCCGGGCGGTCAGGTCTGGTCCGCCACGGGCGCCGAGCTGGCCGGCAACGAGTACAAGCAGCCCGTCTTCGAGGGCGAGAAGGGCATGTTTATCTGCGCCGACTACGTCACGCTCGACGACGGCACCGGCATCGTCCACGCCGCCCCCGGCCATGGCATGGACGACTACATCGCCGGCGTGAGGATGGGCGTTCCGGTCGTCATGCCCGTGGACGACGATGGCCGCTTCTACGAGGGCACGGGCCTGGGCAGCGGCGGCCCCTGGTCGGGCCTTGAGGTCAACGAGGCCAACCCCAAGATCATCTCCTGGCTCGAGGAGCGTGGCTCCCTCATCCTGCACGAGGACATGTCCCACTCCTACCCTCACTGCTGGCGCTGCAAGAAACCGGTCATCTTCCGAGCCACCGACCAGTGGTTCGTCTCCATGGACCAGACCGGCTTGCGCGAGCAGGCGCTCGACGCCATCAACAATAAGGTCACCTGGTACCCGGCCCACGCCTCCAAGCGCATCGGGTCCATGGTGGAGCAGCGCCCCGACTGGTGCATCTCCCGCCAGCGCTGCTGGGGCGTGCCGATTCCCAGCTACACCTGCGCCGACTGCGGCGAGAAGGTCATGGACGACGCCACGCTCGACGCCGTCATTGCCCTGTTCGAGGAGAAGGGTTCCGACGCCTGGTTCACCGACGAGCCTGCCTCCTATTTGGGCGACGCCTGCGTCTGCCCCAAGTGCGGAAGCCACAGGCTCAAGGCCGACCGCGATATCCTGGACGTCTGGTGGGACTCCGGCGTCTCCCACACGGCCGTGGTCATGGGCCGCGAGGAGCTGCGCTTCCCGGCCGACATGTACCTGGAGGGGTCCGATCAGCACCGCGGCTGGTTCCAGAGCTCCCTGCTCACCAGCATCGGCGCCTACGGCGTGCCCCCCTTCAAGTCGGTCGTGAGCCAGGGCTTCACCCTTGATGAGCAGGGCCGCAAGATGAGCAAGTCCCTGGGCAATGGCATCGACCCCGGCAAGGTCTGCGACGACCTGGGAGCCGACGTCCTGCGCCTGTGGGTCGCCTCGTCCGACACCTCAACCGACGTCCGCGTGGGCAACGAGATTCTCAAGCGCTGCTCCGACGCCTACCGCCGCTTCCGCAACACCATGCGCTTCCTCCTGTCTGAGCTCGACGACTTCGACCCCGCCCGCGACACTCTCGCCTTCGACGAGCTCCTGCCTATCGATCGCATTGAGCTTGCCCGCATGTCCCAGGTGCATGACGTTGTGGGCGAGGCCTTCGAGGCCTACCAGTTCAACGTGGGCTATCGCGCCCTCTACGACTACATCGTGACCGAGCTCTCCAACGTCTACTTCGACGCCCTCAAGGACCGCACCTACTGCGACAAGAAAGACTCGCCCGAGCGCCGCAGCGCCCAGACCGTCTTTGCCCAGATTCTGTCTATGCTGGTGCGCGACCTGCAGCCCATCCTGGTCTACACCTGCGACGAGGTCATGAGGTACATGCCCGAGGACCTGCGCGAGGGGCAGGCCTACGCGGCCCTTTTGTCCTGGTACGAGGCGCCGGCCGAGGCCAGGGACCGCAAGGACCTGCTCGAGGGCTATCCGCTGGTACTCGCCGCGCGCGACGTGGTCAAGAAGGCCCTCGAGGAGGCCGTCGCGGCTGGCACCGTCTCCAAGAGCCAGGAGGCCCACGTCACCCTGACGGCCCCCGCCGCCGACGTGGAGACCCTCAAGGCTACCGGCGTCGACCTGGCCGAGTTCTGCATCGTCGCCGACTTCGACTTGGTGGCGGGGGAGGACAGCCGGATGGTCGCCGCCATTGAAGCCGCCGAGGGCGACCGGTGCCCCCGCTGCTGGAACACCCGCCGGCTGGGCGAGGACGGCCTGTGCGACCGCTGCCACGACGCCGTCGCGTCCTGCGGGGCGGCGGGGTAGCGCTTTGAGCCTGCCCGCCACCTCGCAGCCGCGCGCGGACCTGGGCCCCCAGGGTCCGTCCGCGCGCGGCACGTGGGCCCTCTTTGCCTGCGTTCTCGCCATCGTGCTTGCCGCCGACCAGGCCCTCAAGGCCTGGGCCCGGGCGACCCTCTCACCAGACTTCCAGCCCGTGCTCATCCCCCGACTGCTGGGACTCGAGCTGGTGGAGAACTCAGGCGCCGCCTTTGGCATCCTCGCGGGCCATGTTTGGGCCTTTGTCGTCTGCGCCATAGTCATCGTGGGCGCCTGCCTGGCAGCCCAGGCCTTGGTCAAGCCCCGGTCCCGGGCGCTCACCTGCGCCCTTGCCCTTGTCTGCGCGGGCGGCGTCGGCAACGTCATCGACCGCGTGGCCCAGGGCTACGTGACCGACATGCTGCGCTTCCTCTTCGTCGACTTCCCCGTGTTCAACCTGGCGGACGTCGCCATCGTCTGCGGCTTTGCCCTGCTTGTCGTCGTCATGCTGAGAAGGGGCCGCTCGTGAGCGCGCTGCACACGCACCGTGTGGAGGTGCCTCTGGATGGCGGGGACAAGCGCCTGGACGCCTTTTTGGGGGAGTGCCCGGGCATGGCCTCCCGGTCGGCGGCTGCCAAGCTGGTGGAGGCCGGGCGGGTCTTGGTCAACGACGAGCGGGAGACCTCGAAAAAACGCCTGCTAGCCCCCGGAGACGAGGTAGCATACAGCCTGCCCGAGGCTGACCCCTCCCAGCAGGAGGCCAAGCCCGAGAACATACCTCTGGATATCCGTTACGAGGACGACTTTCTGATTGTCCTCTCAAAGCAGCGGGGCTTGGTCTGCCACCCGGCCCCGGGGCACCCCGACCACACCCTGGTCAACGCCCTGGTCTTCCACTGTGGTATCGACCACCTGGGCACCCTGCAGGGGGAGGACCGGCCGGGCATCGTCCACCGGCTGGACCAGGACACAACGGGCCTCATGCTGGCCGCCAAGGACGACGAAACCCAGGCCGCCCTGCAGAGCGCCATTCGCGTGCGCAGCCTTGACCGACGCTACCTCACCCTGGTCCACGGGCAGGTGGGGCCCGACACGGGCATGGTGGACGCCGCCATCGCCCGGTCGACCAAGGACCGGCTCAAGATGGCCGTGTCCGAGGACCCCGCGGCTCGCCAGTCCATCACGACCTTCTCCGTCCTCGAGCGCTTTGGGGAGCAGCGGGGAGACGAGGGCTATACGCTGCTGGAATGCCATCTCTTCACCGGCCGCACCCACCAGATCCGCGTGCACATGGACTTCATCCACCACCCGGTGGTGGGCGACCCCCTCTATGGGCGGGGCGACGGCCGGGCCAACCTCGGGCTCGACCGCCAGTTCCTCCACTCCTGGAGCCTAATCTTCGACCACCCGGCAACAGACAGGCGCATGAGCTTTCGCGACGAGCTCCCCTTGGACCTGCTCGAGGCCCTGGAAGGACTGGAGGGACGGTCGCTGGGGCGCACGGCCAAGGGCGAGGAAGTTGTCTGCTATCTTGACCAGGTGCGCGTCATGCGCGAGCATGGATTCGACCTGTGGGGCGACCCCATGGCCAGCGGGCGCTAGGGAGGGGAGGGCAGAGGCGGCATGGAGATAACTCCCATTGTCATATTCAACTTGGTGATTCTCGCGTTCTTCGTTGTAGCGTTCTTCTACCAGATTGTCTACATCTTCGTGGTCTTCTGCCACAAGCACGCACCCTACCGTCAGGCCTCCACCCTGCACACCTACGCGGTCATCGTCTGCGCCCACAACGAGGGGAAGGTCATCGGCGAGCTCATCCGGTCCATCAACGAGCAGGACTATCCCAAGGACAAGCTCGACACCTACGTTTTCTGCGACAACTGCACCGACGACACGGCCGAGATTGCCCGGGCCAACGGGGCCACCGTCTATGAGCGCCCGGCCGGCGGCCAGGTCGGCAAGAGCTGGGTCATGGACTACGGCCTATCCCGCATCCTCACGGAGAGACCCGGCCGCTATGAGGGCTACTTCGTCTTCGACGCTGACAACGTGCTCAGCCCCTCCTACGTGCGCGAGATGAACAACGTCTTCGACGAGGGCGCCTATGCCGCGATAACCAGCTACCGCAACTCCAAGAACTTCGACGACAGCTGGATTACGCGCGGTTACGGCACCTGGTTCCTGCGCGAGGCCAAGTATCTCAACAACGCCCGCATGATTCTGGGGACCTCCTGCGCCATCTCGGGCACCGGCTACCTCATGAACGCACGCATCGTCGAGGCCATGCACGGCTGGGACTTCCACCTGCTCACCGAAGACATCCAGTTTTCCACCTTTGTGGCGGTCAAGGGCCTGCGCATCGGCTATGCCCACCGGGCCGAGTTCTTCGATGAGCAACCGGTCACCTTCGCCGCCTCCTGGAAGCAGCGCCTGCGCTGGACCAAGGGCTTCTACCAGGTCTTCGTAAAATATGGCAGGACCCTCTGCCGTGAGTTCTTCTCCAAGCAGAAGGCTCCCAAGCGCCGTAACGGCCGCTTTGCCGTCTACGACATGACCATGACCCTGGCCCCCGCTATGATCCTGACCCTGGTTTCCTTCTCGGTGAACGGCATCTACCTGCTTATCGGCCTCTTCTTCCCCATGCTGGCATCCACGGCGGAGATTCGCATGTGCATGGGGTCCCTGGTCATGACCATAGCCTCCTTCTACCTGGTGTTCTTCGTCCTGGCCCTGCTCACGACCATCACCGAGCGCAAGCACATTCACGCCACCACAGCGCACCTGGTGGGCAACCTCTTCACCTTCCCCGTCTTCATGCTGAGCTACGTGCCTATCTGCCTGGTAGCGGCCACCCGCAAGGTCAGCTGGGAGCCCACCCGCCACACCATATCCAAGACCATCGAGGAACTGGAGTGCGAGGGCAGACAGGCCTCGTAGTTGCGTCTAGCGGTTGGACGGGTCGTCGTAGAAGAACAGGGCCAGGGTGCCGGGGCCGGAGTGGGCGCCGATTACCGGGTCGATTTGGGCGAGGGTGGGGTAGGCCATCTGGACGCCGGCCTTGTCACAGCTCTGCGCAATCATGTCGGCCAGAGTCTGAGCCTCCTCAAGGCAGTCGCCATGGCTGATATAGGCCCGGCGAGTGAGGCTCTGGGGCATGGGGCGGGTGAGGGAGGCGGCGAATTTGCCGACCAGGGCCTCGATGGACTTCTTGCGCCCGCGTACCTTGGAGGTCACGCGCAGCTTGCCCTCCTCGTCCACATGCATGACGGGCTTGATGGACAGGGCCGAGCCAAAGATGGCGGAGACGGCCGACACGCGCCCGCCGCGCTTGAGGAACATGAGGTC
Organism: uncultured Coriobacteriaceae bacterium; assembly: GCA_964510125.1. Classification (GTDB taxonomy): domain Bacteria; phylum Actinomycetota; class Coriobacteriia; order Coriobacteriales; family UMGS124; genus CAIFEU01. The sequence continues at coordinate 5,378 of CAZEAF010000016.1, read as the reverse complement.
GGTCACCGTGAACCAGTGGCAGATGTTCAGGCGGTGCCGCTCCACCCAGTCGTGCACCTCTCGGATGCCCATACCCTGAGCGCGCAGGTCGCTGGCGTAGGTGAGGAGCAGGCCCTGGCCGGTGGAGGCGGCGAGGGAGTCGACCGAAAGGACCGTGCGGTCGGGGTAGTCGGCCGCGATGCGGTCGAGGGTGGAGCTCACCGACTCGTAGGTGCCGGATAGGCCAGAGGAGAAGCCGATGTAGAGGAGGTCCTGGCCAGACTCGAGGATAGGCCGGGCGATCTGCTCGGCCTCGTGGGGGTCGGCCTGGGAGGTTGTGGCCGGATGGCCTTGACGGAGCTGCTCGTAGAAGTCATGGAAGTCGACCTGCTCGCCGTAGGCATAGCTCTCGTGCTCCACGCCGTCGATGACGTAGCGCAAGGGGACCATGGACAGGTCGCAGGACGCGACAAGCTCTCCCGGCAGATTGCATGAGGTGTCCGTGAGAATCTTGAAATCCATCGAAAGGCTCCTCTATTCAAAAGTGGCAGACTCACCGCTCGTGCTTATCAAATTCTAGCAGTTTATCAGATAGTGAAATATGCAAGCTCTGCATGAAACTGCCATGCGCTATCACCTAGAATGTTCAGAATCAGCTCGGGCCGGTGGCAGCAGTCGCCGGATGACGTGCGCGCAGCAAACGAGAAAGGATCCGTCCATATGGCGTACTTCTATCCTGAACCTGCCCATACGTTCAGTGAGTATCTGCTGGTCCCGGGGTACAGCTCATCTGAGAACACCCCCGAGCACGTGAGTCTGCGCACGCCGCTCACCAAGTTCCGCCGTGGCGAGGAGCCTCGCATCAGCCTCAACATCCCCATGGTCTCTGCCATCATGCAGGCCGTCTCCGGCCCCCACCTGGCCGAGGCCCTGGCCAAGGAAGGCGGCATGTCCTTCATCTTCGGCTCGCAGACTGCGGAGCAGGAAGCAGCCATGGTGCGCGAGGTCAAGTCCTACAAGGCTGGCTTCGTCCGCTCGGACTCCAACCTGTCGCCCAACATGACCCTGTCCGATGTCTTGGCCCTCAAGGCCCGCACCGGCCATTCCACCATGCCTGTCACTCAGGACGGCACTCTCAACACCCGCCTGGTTGGCATCGTGACCAGCCGTGACTACCGGGTCTCCCGCCTCGACCCCACCACCCGCGTCTCCGAGTTCATGACCCCGGCAGACAGGCTGGTCTGCGCTCCCGCCTCCTGCACCCTGTCCGAGGCGAACGACATCATCTGGGAGCGCAAGCTCAACGCCCTGCCCGTCATCGACGACGAGGGCAAGCTCCTCTACCTGGTCTTCCGCAAGGACTATGACTCCCACAAGGCCTACCCCAACGAGCTGCTCGACAAGCAGAAGTCCTACCGTGTGGGCGCAGGCATCAACACCCGCGACTACGCCGAGCGCGTGCCCGCCCTGATTGACGCCGGCGTCGACGCCCTTTGCATCGACTCCTCTGAGGGCTATAGCGAGTGGCAGAAGCGCACCCTCGACTGGATTCGCGCCAACTATGGCGAGGACATTCCCGTGGGCGCCGGCAACGTGGTCGACGGCGAGGGCTTCCGCTTCCTGGCCGAGGCCGGCGCCGACTTCATCAAGGTCGGCATCGGCGGCGGCTCCATCTGCATCACCCGCGAGCAGAAGGGCATCGGCCGCGGTCAAGCCACCGCCTTGATTGATGTCTGCCGCGCTCGCGACGAGTACTTCGAGGAGACGGGCGTCTACATCCCTGTCTGCTCCGACGGCGGTATTGTCTACGACTACCACATGACGCTCGCCCTGGCCATGGGTGCCGACTTCATGATGCTGGGCCGTTACTTCGCCCGCTTCGACGAGTCCCCCAGCCGTCGCGTCATTGTCAACGGCTCCTATATGAAGGAGTACTGGGGCGAGGGTTCGGCCCGCGCCCGCAACTGGCAGCGCTATGACCTGGGCAGCGAGAAGGAGGGCATGAAGTTCGAAGAGGGCGTCGACTCCTACGTGCCCTACGCGGGTTCCCTGCACGACGGTGTCGCCGCCTCCCTGGCCAAGGTCAAGTCCACCATGTGCAACTGCGGCGCCAACACGATTGCTGAGCTGCAGGAAAAGGCCAAAATTACCCTGGTCTCTGCCACCTCGCTTGTCGAGGGCGGCGCCCATGACGTCCTGCTCAAGAACCCCAGCCAGTCCGTCACCTCGGCAAACAACAACACGTTCAACGCCTAGCGACTTGTCCGCGCAAACCTGGCGGCAGGGGCGCTTGCGAAAGGAAGATGAATGGCATCCCAGCTTGACACCGAAGATTCGCGTGTAGGCATCCCGGTCTACGACGCGCAGGCCATCGAGGAGAAGTGGCAGCGCGCTTGGGAAGAACAGGACGTGTTCAAGACCGACGAGGACTCGTCCAAGCCCAAAAAGTACGTCCTCGAGATGTTTCCCTACCCGTCGGGCGACCTGCACATGGGCCATGCCCGCAACTACACCATCGGCGACGCGGTGGCGCGCCAGGCCCGTATGCTGGGCTATGACGTCCTCCACCCCATGGGTTTCGACGCCTTTGGCCTGCCGGCCGAGAACGCCGCCATCAAGCACCACACCCAGGCGGCCAAGTGGACCTACTCTAACATGGACAACGCCCTGGCCACCATGGGCCGCATGGGCTTTTCCTACGACTACGACCGCCTGGTCCGCACCTGCGACCCCGACTACTACCGCTGGGGCCAGTGGTTCTTCCTCAAGATGTGGGAGAAGGGCCTGGCCTACCGCAAGATGAACCCGGTCAACTGGTGCCCCACCTGCAAGACGGTCCTGGCAAACGAGCAGGTAACCGACGGCGTCTGCTGGCGGTGCCACAGCGTGCCCGAGAAGCGCGACCTGGAGCAGTGGTACCTCAAAATCACTGACTACGCCCAGGAGCTCCTCGACGACCTCGACAAGCTGCCCGGCTGGCCTGACCGCGTCAAGCAGATGCAGGCCAACTGGATTGGCCGCTCCGAGGGCGCCGAGGTCGACTTCACCCTGTGCGACGCCGAAGGCGACCCCACCGACACGAAGATTACCGTCTTCACCACCCGCGCCGACACCCTCTTCGGCTGCTCCTTCTTCCTGCTCGCCCCCGAGTACAAGGGCCTTATGGACCTGGTCGCCGGCACCCAGTACGAGCAGGCCGTCCGCGAGGTCGTGGTCGGCGCCGAGAAGGTCACGGCCGTCGAGCGGGCCCAGGGCACCTTGGAGAAGCACGGCGCCTTCACTGGCCGCTACGTGGTCAACCCCATCGACGGCCGCAAGGTCCCCGTCTGGGTGGCCGACTACGTGATCAGCGACTACGGCACGGGCGCCGTCATGGCTGTACCCTGCGGCGACCAGCGCGACTTCGAGTTCGCCCGCAAGTACGACCTGCCCATCATCCCCATCATCTGCGAGAAGGACGACCCCCTCTATCCCGAGCTCAAGGACGAGCGCGGCACCCGCGTGACCACGGTGGACTGGGACGCAGCCATGGCCGGGGAGGGCATCCTGGTCCAGTCCGGCCGCTTCACCGGCATGGTGGGCGGCAAGCACTCCGAGGGTGAGGCCGCTGTTGTGGCTGAGCTCGAGGCCAAGGGCGCGGGTCGGCGCAAGGTCAACTTCCGCCTGCGCGACTGGCTCGTCTCCCGCCAACGCTACTGGGGAAACCCCATCCCCATGGTCCACTGCCCCCACTGCGGCATCGTGCCGGTGCCCGAGGACCAGCTCCCGGTCACTCTGCCCGAGACCCTCGACCTGGCGGCCGGCGAGACTCTGGCCCAGTGCCCCGAGTTCTACCAGACCACCTGCCCGGTCTGCGGTGGCCCGGCCAGGCGCGAGACGGACACCATGGACACCTTCACGTGCTCCAGCTGGTACTTCCTGCGCTACACCGACCCCCACAACGATCACGCGCCCTTCGACAGGGACCGCGCCGACCGTTGGATGCCTGTCGACAACTACATCGGCGGCATCGAGCACGCCATCCTCCACCTGCTCTATTCCCGCTTCTGGACCAAGGTGGCGCGCGACCTGGGGCTGGTGGACATCGACGAGCCCTTCACCAACCTGCTCTGCCAGGGCATGGTAAAGGACGAGCACGGCGACGTCATGAGCAAGTCCAAGGGCAACGTCGTGCCGCCCTCCTCGGTCATCGGGCCCTACGGCGCCGATACCATGCGCCTGACCATCCTCTTCATAGCCCCGCCCGAGAAGGACTTCGACTGGGACCCCAAGGCCGTCGAGGGCTGCAACCGCTTCCTCAAGCGCGCCTGGCGTGCCGTCTGGATGCTGGCCGACTCCGCCAAGGGCGCCGACTCCCCGCTGGAGCCCGGCAAGCTGTCGGGCGCGGGGCTAACCCTGTGGCGTGAGCTCAACCGCACCCTGGCCAAGTGCACCCACGACTTCGAGGCCCTGCAGTTCAATACGGCCATCTCCGCCATCATGGAGCTGGTCAACGCGGCGAACGACTACCTCAACGCGACAGCCGCCGCAGAGCGGGATGCGGCTCTCTGCAAACGAGTGGCCACGTCCGTCGTGCTGGCCCTGCAGCCCATTTGTCCCCACTGGTCCGAGGAACTCTACCACGAGGCTCTGGGCTTCACCACGCCCGTCTTCGACGCCGCCTGGCCCGAGTTCGACGAGGATGCCGCCAAGTCCGACGTCGTGGAGGTGGCCGTCCAGATTCTGGGCAAGGTCCGCACCCACATCGAGCTCGAGCGCGGCGCTTCCGAGGAGACAGCCAAGCAGAGGGCCTTGGAGGCTGCTTCCCGCTGGCTGGAGGGCAAGGACGTCAAGAAGGTCATCGTCGTGCCAGACCGAATTGTGAACATCGTGGCCAAGTAAGGCCCGAGGCCCCGCCTGACCCTCGTGGCTTACTCGGCGGAGTCGGCCGCGGGGGGCTCAGCGGGCTCGGCTGCCTTTGCAGGCTCGGGCGCAGAGGCAGCCTTGGAAGCGGTCTTGGGGGCAGACTTAGGGGAGGACTCTGTAGCGGACGCGGATGCAGGATTGGACGCAGCCTTTGGTACAGAGGCGGGCGCAGGCTTGGCAGCAGGCGTTGCCTCAGTCTTGGCAGTGGGTGCCGCGGCGGACTTGGAAGCAGGCTTGGCGGCGGGCTGAGAAGCGGCTTTGGAGGCCAGAACCAGGCTGACCAGGTCAAGGACGGCCAGGCCGACCAGGCAGATGCCGGCTACCGGGACGCGGATGCCCTCGCCCAAAAGGCCAAAGAGGATGAACGCGCCCACCACCAGGCCGACAACCGCTCCAATCGCGGGCAGGGTCCACCGCTCGTTCTTGGCGCGGAGCAGGTCGACGGCCCACTGGACCTTGCTCAGGCCCACGGCGACGACCAGCAGCCCGTAGAT
>CAZEAF010000015.1:0-26627 GCA_964510125.1 uncultured Coriobacteriaceae bacterium | reverse complement strand
CGACCGATGGCCCAGGCGGCCGCCGGGACTCCCAAAGACGGCCGCCCGGATTGCCCGCCGGACTCAGCTATTGGCGTCCAGCCAGGCCAAGACGCTCTCCTCGACGCCCGCCTGGGAGGCGTCCACGACCTGGGTGAAGCGGCGGGGCGCGTCTTTGAGCCGGGCGATGTTGGCAGGGACCCGGGTGCCAGTGGCGCAGGCAATCGCCTCGTCCAGGGAGATGCCGTCAAGGGCCGCCACGTCGGCGGGCAGGGGGTCGGCCGAGGAGAGGCCGTGCAGGCCGCGCCACACGTTTGGCCCGAACTTGGCCCAGTGGGCGGTGGAGGCCACCAGGATGGGGTTGTCGCCCCTCAGGCGGTCGGCCACCTCGAGGGCCACGGCCGTGTGGGGGTCGCACAGGTAGCGGTGGGCGGCCCAGACCGAGCCAATCTTGGCCAGGCAGTCGTCGTTGCTCACAAAGGCGGCGGCGTAGAGTGCCTGCATGCGGCCGCGGGTGACCTCGTCGACCTCAAAGTGCCCCTCGCGCGACAGTTGGCCCATCCAGCTGCGGACCCGGTCGGCGTCGCGGTCGCAGAGCTCGAAGAGCTGTCGCTCCAGGTTGGAGCTGACCAGGATATCCATAGAGGGCGAGGGCGTGAGGTGGAGGGACCGGCCCCGCACGTCGTAGACGCCTGTCTCGATGAAGTCGGTGAGGATGTTGTTCTCGTTGGAGGCGCAGAGGAGCTTGCCCAGGGGCAGGCCCATGCGGTGGGCATAGTAGGCGGCCAAGATGTCGCCGAAGTTGCCGGTGGGCACGCAGATGTCGATGGGGGCGCCCGCGGCGACCGAGCCGGTGGCCACCAGGTCGGCATAGGCGCTCAGGTAATAGACAATCTGGGGCATGAGGCGGCCCCAGTTGATCGAGTTGGCGCTGGACAGGGCTACCCCGTGCTTGTCCAGAAGAGCCTGCGCGAAAGCCTTGTCGGCAAAGGCCTGCTTGACCGAGGTCTGGCAGTCGTCAAAGTCGCCGCGTGCCGCAAAGACGCCCACGTTGGCGCCCTGCTGGGTGGTCATCTGGCGAAGCTGCACGTCGGACACCCCGCCGTCGGGATAGAAGACAACAATGCCGATATGGTCGCGACCGGCAAAACCCTCCAGGGCTGCCTTGCCCGTGTCGCCCGAGGTGGCCACCAGGATGAGGTGGTCGTGGTCCAGCCTGCCCTCCGCCCGCAGGGTCCCGGCTGCATGTTCGAAAAAGCGGGGCAGGCACTGGAGGGCCATGTCCTTGAAGGCCAGGGTCGGCCCGTGGAAAAGCTCGAGCACAAAGGTCTTATCGTCAAGTGAAACGACGGGGGCGACACGGCTGTCGTCGAAGTTGTCCGCATAGGCCTGCGCCATGATAGACCTGATGTCCTCGGCGCTCACGTCGATGTCGAAAGCCTCGTAGACCACGGCTGCCCGCTGCCAGTAGGGCAGGTCGGCCAGGGAGCAGATGCGCTCGAGGCTCAGCTGGGGCACGGTCTGGGGGACGAAAAGCCCGCCGCCGGGCGCGATTCCCTCGATGATGGCCTCGTTGAAGGAGAGGGGGGAGCCGGCAAGGCCGCGCGTGTCGATGAGCCTGTTCATGGGTGCCTCTCGCGTCGTAGTGTCAGGGGTGAAATGCCCGCGCCGCTTATCCTAGCGCCAAAGCCGCCATTGCGATATGTACGTGCGGTAAAATGCATGCGCGCGGTGCTTGCTCTATACTTTTAGGACAACCCAGACGACGGGAGATTAATGACGCAAGGGCCGTTCAAAAGCAGGGAAGAGTCAGCGGGCAAGGGCAAGCTCCTCAGCCGTGCGCTGCTTGGGCAGGCGGTGGGCATGGGGGCGGTCCTCGCTTGGTGCGAGCTGGTCGAGCGCCCCCTCTATATCATCAGCCCCCAGAGCCCCGTCTCGGCTCTCGGGGTCGCCTCCCTGACAGAGTTAGTCTTCTTGCTGCTTGTCACGCGGATTCTGGCGCGGGGGCGCGTGAGCTTGGGTGACAAGGGCCTGCGGTGGCTGGGCATGGCGGCAGTCGTGCTCGGGACCCTGACGGCCCTCCCGGTCAAGCTGCTGCTGGTGGGCGGGCTCGGGGGCCTGGCCCTGGCCACTGTCGCTGGCGTGTGCTCGGTGGTGGCCTTGGGGGCTTGCCTGCGGAGTGTCGCCACTATGCCCAGCCAGGCCCGGATGGTTGCCCTTATCGCGGCTTTTTTAGTGGCCTCCCTGGTCAAGCTGCTGGTGTCCCAGCTGGTGAAGACCAACACTGACCTGGGCATTTACGACCTCCAGGTTTTGGCCGTCTTTGCCCTTGCGGGCCAGTGGTTCTGCGGGGAGCTGTCAGCCGAGGCGGGCAAAATCAGCTACCGGCCCTCCAGCACCCAGCACTACCGGGTAATCGCGGCGGCCTTCATCATATACGTGTTCCTCTTTGCCGCGAGCGCGGGGGCGGCGGCCTTTAACAGGGGCGACAACGTCGCTGCCACGAGCGAGCAGGGCGTGGTCGAGGCCCTGGCGGTGATGGTCATCTGCGCAATCATCCTGCTGGTCGTCCTGTTCAGCGGCCGCGTCCTTAGCCTGCGGGCGGGGGGTCTTGTCCTGACGCCCATCCTGGCGGTCCTCTTCCTCTCCTTCATAATCCTGCCCGACAGCGGCCGCAACTATCTGCCTGCGCTCACAGCGGCCTTCTGGCGGATTGTCCAGCTCTACATACTCCTACTGCTCTTCGACATATCCTCCACCGGTGTGGCCAGCCCGGCCCTGGCCTTTTGTGTCGGCTGGGCCGTCGTCTGTGCGGGGACGGCCGCGGGCGCCCTCTTCGGCCAGGGCATGGCGGTCGCCTTCGGCAAGGATGTGCAGGTCATCAACGCCCTCTCCATCGCTTACACCCTAGCCGCCATCGTCGCCATGGCCATGGCCTTCGGCGGGCGCTACCCCGATGCCGCGCTGTCTCAGGTCCTGTCGGGGGCGGGCGCAAAGCCGGAGCCCGAGAAGACGGGCGCTCAGCAGGGTCTTCCGGTCGAGGGGGCCGAGGGGCTGGCAGGGGGTCAGGCCGACAAGGGCGCCCCGGCAGACGATGGGTCGGACCTGGTGGTCAAGGCCTGCCAGCTGGTTGCCCACCGCTATGCCCTGTCCGAGCGCGAGGCGGAGGTCTGCGAGCTGCTTGCCCGCGGCAACACGCGCGCCGGCATCGCCACCCGCCTGGTGGTGAGCGAGAACACCGTGCGCACCCACGTCAAGAACCTCTACACCAAGCTCGACGTCCACTCAAAGCAGCAGCTCGTCGACCTGATTGACTCGACAAAGAATGAGCTGGCGGCCTAAGGGCGCGCCCGCGGGCCGAGCATGTGGGCCGCGGGCGCGTTGTTTTTGCACGGGCAATCTTAACGGGTAACCCTATCGGGTGGCTCGCGGGGCTGCGGCCTCGCCACCCACGGCGGCATAGATGGTGCCGGTCACAACGGGCGAGGAGCCGCCGCACGTGCCGATGAGGGCAGCGCCTGCTTGACGCAGCTGGACTGCCGCCTGGGCGACCTGGTCGAGGGCCCGGGTGCCCGCCGCAGTGTCGGGCCGGACCCCCTGAGCCCAGGGCAGGCAGGGGAAGGCGGCCAGCGGCAGGTCGGTCGCAGCGGCAAGGGCCGCCAGGACCCCCAGGGTCGGCTGGAGCTCAAGGCCGTCGCAGGCCAAAGCGGCCGCCCCTTCCTGCGCCAGAGCCTGGGCCACGGCCGCCAGCCCTGGCGTATCGTCCCCCTGGGGAAGGGCTAGGCTGGCAAAGACGGGCAGCTCGCAGGCCTCGTGGGCGGCCTTGACGGCCTGGGCCGCGATGTCTGAGCAGGGCAGGGACAGGAGCAGCAGGGCGTCGGGCCCGGCGGACGCCAAGGCCTGGACCTGCTCGGCCAGGTCTGCCAACCCCGCCTGGTCTTGGGAGGAAAGCCTGGCGCAGGCGAGCACGTGTGAGAAGCCCTCCTGTTTGGCCAACCCCACCCCCTCGGCGTTGACCTGGGCGACCTGGTTGCCCATGCCCGCCTGGCTAAGCTGGCCCCGTGCCCCGTCGGCCGTGTTGGTCAGGGCGCAGTCGGCCCCCGCCACCTGGTAGAGGCGCAGGAGTTCGGCCACGCATTCCGGCTCAGTGATGTTGAGAACGCTCAGGTTGCCCGAAAAGCCCTGGGCCACCAGTCCCTCGTCGAGCATGCCCTGGGCGACGAGCTCGTCGGTCCCCAGCCTCAACCCGATGTCCGCCATAGCAAGCCCCTTTCGTCGTCGGCGCCATCATCTATCTCGGCCTGTATTCTTACTGGAATTATGCAATTTCGCAACGAAGGGGGGCTTGGGCGCCGGCCGGCCCGAACCCTGGGTAACGTTATAGTTACTTTTTAAAGCCGCCATGGGACGGCAGGCAGGCAGATTGGACGGGATAGGCGTGGAGCAAGACCCGATCAAAGACCAGGATGTCGAGATTGCAAGCCAGGGCGCCGCGGCCTTGGACGATAACCCCCTCGGGACAAAGCCGGTGGGGAGGCTCCTTCTGTCCTATGCGCCGCCGGCCATCCTCTCCATGCTGGTCACCGCCCTCTACAACCTCATGGACACCTACTTTGTCGGCCATGCGGTGGGCGGTGCCGGTATCGCCGCCACAACGGTGGCCTTCCCGCTCATGATGGTCATGAACGCCTTCGGGGCCTGGTTCGGCGCAGGCGGCAACGCCTTGGCCGCCATACGGCTGGGGCAGGGCCGCAACAGAGATGCCGAGAACATCCTGGGCAACGCCGCCACCATGCTCACGGTCGTCCCCATCCTGCTGACCATCATTGCCCTCATCTTTTTGGACCCTGTCCTCAACTTCCTGGGAGCCACCGATACAAACCGTGAGTTTTCCCGCCAGTTCTGCCACGTCATCCTGCTTGGCTTCTTTATCTCGGCGCTGGGTACGGGCCTTTCCAACTTCATCCGCACCGACGGCAGGCCCACTTACGCCTTGGTCGTCCTCTTCGTCGGCACCGCCGTCTCGGTGGCCCTCAACTACCTGTTGGTCATGCAGATGGGCATGGGCATGACCGGGTCGGCCCTGGCCACGGTGGGCGGCCAGCTGGTGACCACGGTCCTGGTCATCCAATACTTCCTCTCGGGACGCTGTCGTATGCACCTGCGCCTGTCCTGCCTGCGCCCGCAGGGCAAGCTGATAAAGTCCATCGCCGCCATCGGCCTTTCCAGCTTCGCGGTCAACCTGGCCAACGCCCTCACGGCCAGCATGCTCAACATCCAGATTACAGCTCTCGGCCCCCTAGACCCCATCGGGGCGGACGGCGGCCTGACCGTCATCGGGACGGCCCAAAAGGTCATCCAGATCCTCTTCTTCGTTACCTTCGGTTTTGCCATCGCCGCCCAGCCCATCCTCGGTTACAACTATGGCGCCCGCAACTACCGGCGCGTCCGCCATACCCTGTGGATTACCATCGCCGCGGCTACCGTCGTCAACCTGGTCCTGTGGATTCCCACCATCCTCTTCTCCAGCCAAATCATGGGTTTTTTGGGCGTGTCCAGCGACCTGCACGCCTTCGCGGCCACTGCCCTCATCCTCATGACGGCCATGTTCCCGGTCGTGCCCTTCCAGGTCGTGGGGTCCAACTTCTTCCAGGCGACCGGCCAGCCCGTCAAGGCAGCCTTCCTCACCCTGACCCGCCAGCTCATCTTCTACCTGCCGGCCCTTTTCCTGGTGCCCGTCGTGGCGCCCTATATCGTCCCGGACATCACCCCGCTCACAGCCCTCACGACGGCGCCCGCGGTGGCCGACGCCCTGGCCGTCATCGTGACGGCGGTCTTCGTGGTGCTCGAGATGCGCCGGCTCAAAGGCCTCATCGACAAGGGAGAGGCGGCGACGTGAGGCTGGGGGAGGACGAGCCGCAGGCCTCCGCCGCGGCAGACGCCCGGGTGCAGGCGGCTCGTCTGCGCAAGATCCTCGCAGCCAGCTCCCTCGACCCCAACCAGTCCCAGGCAGCCCGAACGTCGGCCGGGTCGGCTGGGAGGAGGGACGCGCGCGCCTTCACACGGGCCGAGAACGAGGACGACGACGGCTACGACCCCTATTCCGACCGCCCGGCCACAGGCGAGCCGGTGGAGGCCGACCCCTGGGACTAGGGCCAGGGCCGCCTTTTGCCTTGCGACCGGCAACCTCGCCGCATAGCCCGTGTGTTATGAGATAGGATATGCAGGATGCGTCTCGCATCGCGTGTTTCTCCCGTTCGGACCTGTCGTTTTCACAGGAGGTTTCCACTCGCATGAAGGCAATCATCCCCGCCGCAGGCCTCGGCACGCGCTTCCTTCCCACGACGAAGGCAGTCCCCAAAGAGATGCTGCCCGCGCTGGACAAGCCGATTATCCAATACGTGGTCGAGGAGGCGCTGGCTGCTCCCGAGTGCGACGGCTGCGTCATCGTGACCTCGCACACCAAGCCGCTCATCGAGCAGTATTTCTCGCCAGACCCTGCCTATGTGGGCATGCTGCGTGCACGAGGCAAAGACGCCTACGCGGATGCCTGCCAGGCCGCCGGAGACCTTGCGGTTTCCTACATCTATCAGGAGGAGCCCAAGGGCCTGGGCGACGCGGTCCTGTGCGCTGCCCCCGCGACCGGCGAGGACCCCTTCTACGTCCTGCTGGGCGACGTGGTGGTGCCTGAGCGCAAGATTCTCCCCAAGATGCAGGAGGTCTCCCAGGCTCACGGAGGCGCCAGCGTGATTGCCGTCATCCCCGTCCCCGACGACGAGGTCTCCCGCTTCGGCATCGTCGGCGGCGACTGCATCGGCTCTCTCGAAGGCTTCGCGGGTGCCGGCGACACCGAGCCGGGCGCTGTCTGGCGGATTTCCTCCATGGTCGAGAAGCCTGCCTTGGCAGACGCCCCCAGCCACCTGGCCATCTTTGGCCGCTACCTGCTGAGCGCCCACGTGATGGGGTTGCTCGCCACGCAGGAGCCGGGCAAGGGCGGCGAGGTCCAGCTGACCGACGCCCTGGTGCGCTGCCTGGCCGACGAGGAGATGTACGCCGTCGTCATCGACCCCGAGGAGGGCCACGACACGGGCACCATCCCCAACTGGCTGGCCACCAACCTGGTGATGGGCCTGGCCGATGAGCGCTATGCAAGCTCACTGCGCGAGCAGCTGGCTGGCATCCTGAAGTAAGGGCGCGGGCAGGTAAAGGGGCGCGGGCAGGCAAAGGCGCCCCGCAGCCAGCGGACATACAGAGAAACAAGAGGGGGCGACGCGCCACGGCCGGTCGCCCCCTCTTCTCTCCCCGCTGTCCGAGCTCTCGTCTTATGCGCGCAGGTACTCTTCCAAGACGGTCCGGGTCGTGACGACGCGACTGTCATAGCAGCGGGTGTAGTAGGCGAGGGCGCCCTCCTGGGTGCCAATCAGGAAGGTCCAGACGGCGTCGGCGGGGACGATGGTCTTGTAGTTTCGGAAGTAGGCACCGGCCAGGGTCTGGAGGACGCAGATGTTGGCGTCAGCACCGACGGCAATCAGGGTCGTGACGCCCAGCTCGCGCAGGGTCAGGTCTAGGTCGGTCTGGAAGAAGCCGTCGTAGCGGCGCTTGGGGATGACGATGTCGGTGGGCAGGCGGTCGAAGTCCTCGAGGGGAAGGGACCCCTGCGTGCCCTTGATGCCATGCTCGCCCCAGAGCTCGAGCTCGCGGTCGTAGGCCGGGACATGGTTGTCGTCGGAGAAGATGACGGGAAGACCTGCCTTATGGGCGGCCTCGACTATGGCCAGGCAGTTGCGGATGGGCTTCTCAAAGGCCTCGGGGATGCCAGTGTCGCCACCCAGGACGTCGATGACCAGGACGGCCGTGTGGGCCAGGTCGATTTCAGAGGACTGCTGCCAGGGGGTCTGCTGGGCTTTCGGCATGTAGGCGGGGGCGCGGTCTGCCATCGAGCTCTCCTTGTCTTATGGAATCAGGCGTCGGCTAGGACCTCGAGGGCGCGAGCGAGCACGGTGTCCTCGAAGCACTCCTTTTGCGTGAAGGGGACGGGCACGTCGGGCTGGATGCCGTGGCCCCGGATGCCTTTGCCCTGGGACGCGGCCTTGGTCTTGCTCATGGGGTAGACGAAGACAAAGCGGTCTTCAAAGGATATGGACAAGGGGTTCGAGTAGTCCAGGTTACCCGCGGTGGCGCGGCCGACCCTGATGACACGGGGGCTCTTGCCCGCCACCCGGGCCAGCCACTCGGCGGCGTCGGCGGTCGTGGTGTCCGTGAGCAGGGCTACGCGCTGGCCGGCGGGAGCGGCGAGGATGGGGCGGCTGCCGGGCTGCACGGTCTCCTCGACAAAGCCGCGCCCTCGGTTGGCACGCACGATGGCCAGGTTCTCGTCGAGCCATGAGAGCTCGGACGGGTCCACAGCCTCGGGCCTTGCCGTCGCCAGGAGGCGGAGCTGGGCTATCTGCTGCTCGCGGCGGGCGCAGTTTGCCTCGGTGTAGTTGGTGAGGACGGTCTCGGGCTCCTGGACCTGGTCGAGATTGGTGTCCGCGTCGAAGAGCCAGTCGAGAAGGCCGTAGGCGTTGGCCTCGGACCCGCCGGTGCACCTGCGCAGGTCGATGACCAGACGGGGCGCCCTTCTGGCCTCCTCGGCATGGGCGGTCAACTCCCGGGTTGCCGCATCGTCGTCGAACTGGTCGACGCGCAGGTAGGCGGTGCCGTCCGCCAGCAAGGAGAAAGCCGGGGCGGCCTGGGCGTCGTCCAAGGGAGCGCTACTGGCGGGGAAGAGGCGGACCTTGTAGGTCTTCTCGGACCCGTCGGCCCGGCGGATCTGAAGGCGGCTGGCCTCGGCGAGCAGAAGCGACCAATCCTGGCGCTCGGCGGGCACGCCCTCAAAGGGGTCGCCCAGGCCCTGAGCGGCCTTCTCGTCCAGCGAGCACTGGTTGACGGCCACGATGGCGTCACCTGGCTGGAGCCAGACGGCCTTGCCAGCTCGGGTCACCAGGAGCCGGTCGCCTAGGCGGCGGGTCTCAAAACCGCAGGTCTGAGGGGTATAGCTTGCGTTGGGGCCGGTCAGGAAGCAGAGGTTGGCGTCGTGCAGGCAGGCCAGGCGCCGCTGAAGGTGCTGCCAGAGATTGCGGTCGTAAAGCTGGCGGGCGCGCCCTGCCTTCTCAAAGAGACGGGCCCAGGCCTGGCCGTTGCCGTCGTCGCACTCGGGCATGCCGGCGTAATCTCTGGCGAGGGCGTCGAGCACGCTCAAGGCGACCTGATCGAGTCTGAGGGGCATGGGACGTCCTTTCAGTGGAGTAAAACAGGTGCTCCGAGAATGCTACACCATTTGTACGTCAACGTAGAAAAAAGCATGTATACTAGTTTAACTGGGCATATGACCATGAACGATATGCGCAGACAATCTGCCTGCTCGGGTGCATTCAGGGGAGAGCGGGCTTGAGGGACGAAGGAGTTTCGTATGGCTGAAGACAAGGCATCCGTCGAGGAGGCGGCTTCTGCGAAGGCGGCGGAAGAGACCGGGCTGCCCGAGCTCACCCCGGCCAACGAGGATTACCTCGAGGCCATCGTCATCCTCGAGCAGTCCAAGGAGACCGACATGATTCGCTCGGTCGACGTGGCCAAACTGCTCGACGTCTCCAAGGCGAGCGTGAACAAGGCCCTCTCGGCCCTGCGCGCTGCTGGCTGCATCGAGCAGGAGCGCTACGGCCGCGTCGCCCTGACCGAGCTCGGCCGCTCCTACGGCAACAAGGTATGGGCCCGCCACCAGACCCTGCGCCGCTTCCTCATCGATGACCTGGGCGTGGAGCCTACGCTGGCCAACGAGGAGGCCTGCCGCATGGAGCACTCCGTGACCCAGGGCACTATCGAGAAGCTCAAGGCCTTCCTCGAGCGCGAGCATGGGGCGAACAAGGTCGACGAGGAGAAGGCGGCGTCCGAGGCCGTGCGACACGGCGTGACGGTCAAGTTCGAGAAGTAGGATTCGGGTAAGGCCTAGCATGATATGGCGATGGCGCCCGGCCGGTCGGTCGGGCGCCTCTTCTTTTGACTTCTGTCCCGCTCCCGGCAGGCGCAGGGGCTATTCCCAGGTCCCCCACACCTCGGGGAGGTAGCCCACGGTGGCCTTGCGGCCGTTGCGGACGATGGGCTGGCGGAGGACCTCCTGGTTCTCCAGGACCTTGTCGAACCGCGCGGCCTCGGGGATGTACTTGAGTAGGGCCAGCAGGTCCTCGTCTTTGGCCTTGGGGTCGATGAGGGCGTCGATGCCGCCTACGGCCTGGGCCACGCTTGTCAGCTCCCCCTTGGAAAGCCCCTTCTCCTTGAGGTTCACGAACTGAAAGGGGATGCGGCGCTCCTTGAAGTACCGCTGGGCCTTCTTGGTGTCGAAGCCCTTGTTGGTGCCAAAGATCTGAATGTTCATATGTGGGCCCGGGGCCGCTAGACCAGCAGGGAGTTGCAGTGGTCGATGGCGTGCTGGACGACCTGGGCGTCCCAGTCTTGCAGGCGGCGCTTGCGGGTCACGAGCTTGCCGTCGACTATGGCCTCGTAGGAGACCTGGATGGCGTAGTAGCGGGTGACGGTGTGCTGCTCGTCCAAGGACAAGCAGGCCTCGGCCACCTTGTAGGGGCGCATGCCGGCGACGATGCGCGGGTTGTACATAACGCGGGGCTCATCCTGCTCGTAATAGGCGATGATGCGCTTGGGGACGCCGATTTGGTTGGCGGCAAGGCAGGCGCAGTTCTCGTTTGCAGCCATCGTGTCGAGCAGGTCCTGGGCAATCTCAGAATCCTCGGCGGTGGCAGCCTCACACTTGTGACTGAGCACGGACTGGTCTTTCACGATGTCGCGAATCACGCGAGTCTCCCTTACGTCGGCGGCGGCAGGCAACCTGCCCTATTTGGCTGTGAGAAAAATGGTAACGCAGCGCACACCGTCCACAGTACAAAAAATGACAGGATGCGGGGACAAAAGTGTCAAATTTCCCGCTCAGAGGCTGTGGGGTGGCGCCAACAGCAAGGTCTGGGACTCTGCGGAGCCTGGCCGGGCCCGCCCTAGTTCTTGGCTGGGACGGCTCGGTCGCCCGTGCCCTTGAGGAACTCGGGGACCTGGGCCAGGATAACCGCGGCGAAGACCAAGGCGCATCCGGCCAGCTCGCGCAGGGTGAACAGCTGGTCCAGGAGCAGCCATCCGGCGACGGCCGAGAAGACCGACTCCAGGCTCATGATGATGGCGGCCACGGAGGGGTCGGTCGTGCGCTGGCCGATGGTCTGCATGGTGTAGCCCACGCCGCTCGAGATAATGCCGGCGTAGAGCATGGGCAGGACGGCCGGCAGGATGGTGGCCGGGTCGGGGTGCTCGACGACCACCATGCAGACGAAGGCGAGCGAGCCGGAGGCGAAGAACTGCATGCAGGTGAGCTTGAGCCCGTCCATGTGGGAGTAGCGGTCGATGACCAGGATGTGGGCGGTGTAGCCCACGGCGCTCAGAAGGACCAGGACGTCACCCAGGTAGACGTCGGAAAAGCCCCCCGAGAGGCAGAGCAGGTACATGCCCGCGACGGTGAGCACGACGGCCACGGCGGTGAAGGGCTGCAGATGGCGGGACCGGACCCAGGAGACCAGGGCGACCATGACGACGTAGGTCGTGGTGATAAAGCCGCCACGGCCGGCCGAGGAGACGCCGTCGGGGTAGAGGGTCATGCCGAACTGCTGTAGGTTGTCGCCGCAGAAAAGGGCGAGGCCACAGGCGATGCCGGCCAGGACCAAGGCCTTGGGAAAGACACGGGGGCGGGCTTTCCCGGCGGCGGGCAGGCCGGCCGCGGGGCCTGACGGCGAGACTGCGCGCCTGCGGCTCAGGGCCTCGCGGCCCAGCACGATGCCCAGCAGGAAAAAGGCGGCAAGCAGGGTGCGGCAGCCGTTGAAGGTGAAGGGGCCGATGAACCGGGAGGCTATGGCCTGGGCTACGAAGGCGCCGCCCCACACCATGGCGGCCAAGAGCAGGGCGAGCGGGCCCTTGAGGCGGTCGAAGAGGCCGGGGGTTTCCGCGGTCCCGCCCTGTGTCTTTGCCGATGGTGCCTTGCTCATGCCGGTGTCCTCGCTGCTGGCTGCCGTCAGGGTGTCGTGCGGGTGGATGGTCCCGCCCTGTTATAGCAGAAAGCGGGCGCACGGGTTGGGCGGCGGGGGCAATCTCCAATCCCGTCCATCCCGTGCGTCCCGCTCTCAGCCCTCAGGGCCCGGCGATGACTCGGCGGACTGCCTTAGGCGGCCTTGGCCTGTGTCGCCTCGCTGGCAATCGCCTCGGCCGCGAGCTTGCCGCTCGTGGTGACCCAGCCGTTGTTGGCGCCGCTGGGGGAGTTGGTGCCGTGGACGCCGCCCACAACCTCGCCCGCGGCGTAGAGGCCGGGG
This sequence comes from uncultured Coriobacteriaceae bacterium, assembly GCA_964510125.1. GTDB lineage: Bacteria > Actinomycetota > Coriobacteriia > Coriobacteriales > UMGS124 > CAIFEU01. Next base: position 14,253 of record CAZEAF010000015.1, on the reverse strand, counting down.
ATGGTCTCGCCGGCGTTGTTCTGGACCTGCAGGTCGGTGTTGACGACCAGGCCGCCCATGGTCGTGGCAAAGCGCGGCTTCTGCTCGATGATGTAGTAGGGGCCGTCGCCGATCTTCTCCTTGAGGTAGTCGCCCTCGCGGCCGAACTCGTCCTCCTGGGCGTCCACGCCGGCGTTGTAGGCGTCCACCGTGGCCTGCAGGGTGTCGGGGTCGATGCCCGCGTGCTCGGCGGCCTCGGCGATGGTGTCGCCGTGGGCGAAGACAGGCGTGGAGGACCCGTTGGCGTCGAGGTACTCCTGGACGTGCTTCATGTTAAAGCCGGTGTCGGGGAGCTTCTCGGCCCAGGCGTCGTAGTTCTCCTTGTCCATGAAGAGGAAGAGCTCCTGACCCTCCTGCTCGAGCTCGTACTCGAGGATGTCGTGGTTGGAAGCGTGCTCGTTCACGACGCGCTTGCCCTCGGGGGTCACCAGGATGGCGCTCTTCTTCCACACGACCAGGTTGCCGTCGATGGTGGACTTGGCACGCTTGGCCGAGACCTCGACTCCGTTGGGGTAGAGCTTGACGTACTCGAGCATGCGGGTGGCCGCGTCCACGTCGGGGGCGGTGGCCATGGTCAGGCCGTCGCCGGTCGAGGAGAAGGGGCCGTAGTAGAGGTAGTTGTCGGCGCTCTCGGGCAGCCAGTCGACGCTGGCGCCATAGCCGCCCGTGGCCAGGACGACCGTGGCGGCGTGGATGGTGTACGTGGTGCCGTCCTTGGCTTCAGCCTTGACGCCGGCAACGGCGCCGCCCTCCACAATCAGCTCGGTGGCGCGGGTGTTGAGCAGGACGTTGGCGCCCAGGTTGTAGACGTTGGAGCGAAGCGTGGCCGCGGCCTGCATGCCGCCGTTGAGGTAGGCCAGCTCGCGGTCGTGGCTGTACTCGGCCAGGTTGTGGAGGCCGGCCTCGGTGTTGTACTCGACGCCCAGCTCCTGGTTGAGCCAGTCGGTGGTGGGGCCGACGTTCTCGGCGTAGAGCTGGATGAGCTCGGGGATGCACTCGTTCTCGCCGTTCGCCTGGAAGTCCTCGACCATGGACTCGGCGGAGTCATCGGTCACGCCGCACTCCTTTTGCAGCTCAGAGCCCTGGACGACCTGGTTGCCGCCGGACACGGAGATGCAGCCGCCCAGACGGTAGGTCTTCTCGACCAACGTGACGCTCTTGCCCAGCTGAAGCAGGCGGATGGCGGCGGTCATGCCGGCGCCGCCGGCGCCCACGACCACCACGTCGTCGGTGAGCTCCTTCTCCTCGTCGGTCGTGGGGGCGCCGGGCAGCTCGGCCAGGGCGTCGGCGTCTCCGCCGGCCTGGGCGACCGCGTCGGCGACGGCAGCCTTGATGCCCAGGCTCGTGGCCGTGGCGCCCGAGATGGAGTCGACGCCCAGGCTCTGATACTCGAGGATGGCCTGGGGCAGGAGGGTCAGGGCGCCGGGGGCGTCGGGGTTGGAGAAGTCGTGCGCGATGGTGGCCGTCTCGCTCTCAGCGGTAATCTTGATGTCGGTGATGGCGTCCTCGCTGAAGGTGACGTCAACCGTGATATCGCCGCCGTTGCCCTCACCCGTGCCCGTGTAGGTGCCGGGCTTGTAGGAGGGCTTGTACTCGGCCTCGGCGGCAAAGGCCCCGCGGGGCGCGACCGAGGTGAGGCCGGCCAGGGCAGCCGCGGCGCAAGCGCCGGCAATCAGCTGACGGCGGGTGATGCCCGTGGGGGCGAGCGGGAGGGAGAACGTGCTCTTGGAAGATGCCATCTGTGTCTCCTTGCCTTTCTTACGGCGTGTCGGCAGGCCTGTGGGCAATCGGCGCCCCTTGGCGCCCGCCCGGCCCTGCCGCGTATCAAAGTCGGTATATCCCGGGTCCGGCAGGCCGGACAGACCCGCTGAGGGCCATCTTGGTCGCGCCTCATGGCACGCTGCAGGGCCATAAGCCGCCCCGCAATCTGACACGTTTGGGGCCATTGTGCAGCGCTAGGTTTCTGACCTCGGGTTTTGCCAGAGGCATGTTTGACGGTGACAAGGGGGCTCCGGCAAAGTACGCTATTATCGACAAGTGTTTTTCCGTGGAAGCCAAGGCTGTCTCCCACGGGCGGGCGCGGTCTGAAAGCGGGAGAGACGGATGGACAGAGGCGAAAAGAGGCGTGAGACAGGCGCGGACGGCCCCCGTGACGCGCGTGGCCCGCAAAACCTCCGCAGGCTGCTGACAGGCGTCAAGCCCTGGATGTTCGGCCTAGCCTTTGTCCACATGTGGATTTACTGCGTCACGCACCGGCCTGTCACCTGCGGCGGCCTCTCGCTTATGGCCGTCATGTACTCCGCCCTCTCGGTTGCCCTGGCCCTCATGCTCCTCGCGGCCCTGAAGGGGCGGGGCCGTCCGGCGCGGCCCTTGGCCAGCCCGGCCCTCGACCTGGTGGCCTGTGTCTGCATGATGGTGCCGGCCGTCGTCCTCACCTTGGAGACCACGGCGGGAGACGACCTGGCTGTGGGCGTCGCCTCGACCTTGGGCGGCCTGGGCGTGGGCATGGCCTACCTGCGCTGGTGCGAAGTCTACGCAAGGCTGGACATCCGCCTAGCCGCCCCTCTCGTCTTCCTCACCATGGCCGTGGGCTCGGTGGGCAAGGCGGTTATCGACCTGCTGCCGGCGGTACCCGCGGCCCTGGTCTTGGTGGTCCTGCCGCCGCTGACCTTTTTCTGCGCGGCAAAATCGCGCCGGGCCGTCGAGGGGCGGGAATCGTCTGCTAGACAGGGTGCCGGGACGGGCGGGGACGCTGGGGCGAGCGGGGATACTGGGACGGGCGGGGACGCCGCGGGGACGCCGGGCATCTACTACAACGCCAGGACCATCGGGTCGCTGGGGCGCATCGCCGCCGGCGTGGCCGTCTACAGCCTGGCCTTTGGCATCATCCAGTCTGTCTGGCTCGAGACCATAGCCGTGTCGGGCGGCTCCATCGTGGCCCACCATGCCATGGAGGTGGTGGTGGCCCTGCTCGTCGTCGCCTGGGTGGGCATCGCTGGGCGGGGGCTCGACTTCTCGCGCATGTGGCGAATCATCTCTGTGCTCGTGGCCACGGCCTTGCTCTTCGAGCCCTTCCTGACTGGGGCCGAGCTGCCCCTTTTGCTCGCCTTGGTGCGGACGGCCCAGACCTTCCTCATCGTCTTCCTCTTTTTGGCCTTGGCCGACGTGGCCCGGCACAGCCCCTTCCCGACGGCGGCCGTCTTCTGCGCGGGTTGGCTCTCCTACGCGCTTCCCTTTGCCGTCGGCAAGATGGCCGGCGACGGGCTGGCGGCGGGCGGGGCGGGGCTCCACCTGGTCTCGGCCGCCCTAATCTGGCTCGTCGTGGTCGTGATGCTGTTCGTGCTCGACGACGCGGCCATGGGCAACCGCCTCATCTTCGCCGACCTGGATGATGCTGGGGACGCCGACGACCTGACGGCCCGCGTGGCCAGGACCCAGCGGGAGCTGGGATGGGCGCAGGGGGCCGCCGGCGGGGGAACCATACCCCAGGCCGACCCTTTGACCCTGCGCTGCCAAGCCCTCGCCAAGGAGGTGGGGCTCACCCCGCGCGAGGAGGAGCTCCTGGAGCTTCTGGCCCGCGGCCACACCAAGGCCCACGTGGCTGAGGCCTTTTTCATCAGCGAGAACACGGTCCGCAACCATGTGAAGCACATCTACGCCAAGGTGGGCGTGCACACGCGCGAGGAGCTGCTCGCCGCCGTGGAGGGGCAGGCGGTCTGAGGCTCGCCCGGGGCCTGCGGGCTGCGGGGACATCCGACGCCCTGGCACCGGTCCCGGCGGGGCTCAGCCTTGCCGCTTGGCCAGGGACGTGCGGCGGCGGGCCAGGTACTTCTGCATGACGGGGCCAACGGCCGAGGCCAGGAGCTGCTGGAAGAGGACGCCGGCCATGACGGGCAGGATGGTGGTCCCGCCGAAGTGCTGGACGGCGATGACCGCGCCCGCCGTGATGTTGCGCATGCCGCAGGCGAAGGTCATGGTGACGAAGAGGGGGTCCTTCTGGCGGGTCAGCCGGGCCATGAGGGCGCCGAGCAGGAAGTTGCCCACCGCAAAGCAGCCGATGAAGACGACGACCTCTACCGTGAGCGCCGTGGGGTGCAGGATGTAGCCGGAGATGGTCGTGGAGTTGACCGAGACAATCAGGGGCACGAAGGCCCGCTGGGCAGGCGAGGTCAGAGGGGCTACATGGAGGCTGGCCCAGCCGTGGGAGAGCTCGTTGACGACCATGCCGACCAGGGCGGGGATGGCAATCATCCAAAGGACGCTCCAGATCATGCCCACGGCGTCAACGTCGACCGTGGCCCCCACCAGCAGCTGCATGGTCAGGGGGATGGTGAAGGGGGAGATGAGGGTGGAGACCAGCAGGGTTGCCAAAGCCGCCGCCACGTCGCCCCGGCAGATGCCCACCCACATGACCATGGAGGTGGCGATGGGCGTGGCGTACTCCAGCACGATGCCCGCCACAATCTCGGGCTGGCCGGCAAAGACCAGGCTGCCCACCCCAAAGCCCAAGAGGGGCACGAGGACGTGGGCAAAGGCGAGCATGAGCAGGAGGGGCCCGGGGTGGGAGAGGGTGCGCCTGAGGGCGTCGAAGGTGAGGCCCAGGGCGTTTGAGAAGGAGACGAAGGCAAAGAGGTAGGGCACGGCGGGCTGGAGGGGCCCCAGGACGTCGGGGGCCAGGATGCCCAGGGTCAGGCCACACAGGACGATGACGACCATATGGGAGCTGAGAAAGCCCCCGAATGCCTTCCAACCTGCTGCGATACGGTCCCGCACGCGCCCCACCCGCTCCTTTTGCCACTCGTATGCCACTGAGAACAGGGTAGTCTTTACGGGCCTGTCCTGTGTGGGCATTTGGCAGCGGCCCGGTTACATTCTGCACAAATGCCCCGGCCCCGTCTCCTGTGAGGGCGCTACCGCCAGGAGAGGACCCGCTCGCGCATGCCCGCCACGTCCAGAACCCCGTGGGCGAAGCCCTTGCGCACCAGCTCGTCGCCGACGAACTCGTCGTACTTGTCGAACACCGGGACCTCACCCTCGTAGAGGAGCCCCAAAGGGTCAAAGGACGGGTCGGCCGTGGCGCGGGCTGCGTCCTGCACCACCCGCATGAACTCGTCCCGGTCGGCATCCATGCGGAACTGGATGAAGTAGGGCCGGTCTGAGTCCATGCCCTTGAGGCCCAGCTCGGGGGCGCAGCGGATCTTGAGCAGGCGCTCTAGGGCCAGGAAGGCGTAGGTGCCCAGCCAGGGGAAGAGGACCCAGGTGTCCCCGCCCAGGTTGACGAGGGGGTCGTGGTCGGCGCCGGCCGCCTGGGCCACATGGCGGGCCTGCCCCAGCCGGGCGCGGGCGTTGGACATGAGGTAGGGGTAGGCCAGGTCCTGCGGCTCTCCCAGGACCTGCCGCATGCGCTCCAGGATGTGGGTGTGGATGTCGCCGGGATCGACGCCAAAGTAGGCGGGGACGTTGCCCTCCACCCGCGTGCAGTAGATGAGATGGCGCTTGTGGTCGACCTCCTCCACCAGCCAGGTGGCGCCGGCGATGGCAATTTTCTCGCCCACGGGCGGCGGCTTGACCAGGGTGCCCAGCTCCTGCCCCTCGCTGCGGACGGTGTACTCCTCGTTTTCCTGGAAGGTGGCGTAAAAGCGGTAGGAGTTGACCACGCGTTCGCCGGCCAGGCCCACGATGAGGCCGCCTTGCTCGGTTCTCTCCAGGTGGTCGGTCTGGAGCAGGTGGCGCAGGAGGCAGGCGTAGTCGTCCCGGTCGATGCCCTGGAAGGGCGTAAGGTTGAGGATGCGGCCCGCCAGCTGGGCGGGGGTCAACTCGCCGCAGGAGGCTAGCTCGGCCATGGTCTGGTGGTAGAGCAGGGAGAAGGGCAGGCGGCCGAGGCGAGGCGGCTCGACCCAGCGCTCCTCCAGGTAGAGCTGGACGAGGGCCACGGCCTGGACCAGCTTCCAGGGGATGGCCTGGGGCAGGAGGGTCCGGGGCTCGGGTTCGTCCTCGCGGATAACGAACCACATCTCCTGAGGCTCGCCCCGCCGGCCCGTGCGGCCCATGCGCTGCAGGAAAGAGGATACCGTGAAGGGGGCGTCTATCTGGAAGGCCCGCTCCAGCTGGCCGATGTCGATGCCCAGCTCGAGTGTGGCCGTGGTGCAGATGGTGAGCAGGCGGTCGTCGTCGCGCATGGCGTCCTCGGCGCTCTCGCGAAGCGAGCTGGACAGGTTGCCGTGGTGGATGAGGAAGCGGTCGGGCTCGCCGTTGGCCGCGCAGTACTGGCGCAGGGTTGTGGTGACCGTCTCGCACTCCTCGCGGGAGTTGGAGAAGACCAGGCACTTCTTGTCGCGCGTGTGCTCGAAGATGTAGCCGATGCCGGGGTCGGCGTGCTCGGGGGCGCGGTCGGAGGCGGGGGCCAGAGCCTCCTGACGGGCGCGCTCGAGGGGGCCGGGGCCCTCGGTGCCGTCTTGTCTGGTCTGGCGGTCCCTGGCCGCCCGTCTGTCCGCCTCGGCGTAGGCGGCCGGCCGGTCGCCCCGGGGGAGCTGGCCGGGCAGGGCGCGCCCGGGCGTGGTTTGAGGGCCGTCCCCGTCGACAGCCTGCGTGTCCATGAGCTTGGTGCGGGGGGCAAAGCCGGGCTGGGACACCTGGGCCCCGCCGACAAAGAAGTGCTCCATGGAGAGGCGCCAGGTGCGGCCGGGGGCATTGACCTGCGGGATTATGCAGCCGCGACCCGAGCCGCCCGCCAGCAGGGCCCCGGTGGCCTCGGGGTCGCCAATCGTGGCCGACAGGCCGATGCGGCGGGGGTTGACGCCGGCCATGCGGGAGAGCCGCTCGATGCAGCAAAGGGTCTGACCGCCGCGGTCGCCCCGCAGAAGGGAGTGGACCTCGTCGATGACCACGTAGCGCAGGTCGCAGAAGAGGCTGGCGATGGCCCCGTGCTTGTGGAGGAGCAGGGCCTCGAGCGACTCGGGCGTGATTTGCAGGATGCCGCCGGGATGCCTGAGGAGCCTGGCCTTGTGGGACGAGGCCACGTCCCCGTGCCAGTGCCAGACGGGGATGCCCGCCTCCTCGCACAGGTCGTTGAGGCGGATGAACTGGTCGTTGATGAGGGCCTTGAGCGGGGCCACGTAGAGGGCGCCTACGGACCGTGGCGGGTCCTCCCAGAACTCGGTGAGGATGGGGAAGAAGGCCGCCTCGGTCTTGCCGGAGGCCGTGGAGGAGCAGAGCAGGACGTTCTCGTCCGTGTCGAAGACAGCCTCGCCCGCCGCGACCTGGATGCCGCGCAGGGACTCCCAGCCATGCTCGTAGATAAAGTCCTGCACAAAGGGGGCATAGCGGTCAAAGACGTCGGAGCTCATGAGAGCCTCCCTGGGGCTGGCGGACGGGCTTGATGTGTGGTATACCATAGAACAAACGTTCCGCGCAAGCTTGACTGGCGCGTGTCTGTCATCCGATACGAGCAGAGCGCCGCCCTTGGCAATAAGGGCGGCGGGTACGGGGGTTGCGGGTATGGCTCAACAGGTTGGGAGGGGCCCGGCGGCCGAGGCGGGGGAGGCCCCCGTCAAGGTGCCCCGTCGCGTGGCCACCGTGCTCATGAGCTCGCTCAAGGGTGGCGTCGTGCCCCGCATCGGTCTGCCCTACATCACCGTGGGCCGCGAGGTCGAGATTCGGGCCCTGCTCGGCGACCTCGACCTGGTGCGCGAGGGCGGAGCATCCTTCCGTTTCGTGGTTGGCCGCTACGGCAGCGGCAAGTCCTTTTTGCTCCAGACCATCCGCAACCACGCCATGGGCAAGGGCTTTGTGGTGGCCGACGCCGACCTGTCGCCCGAGCGGCGCCTGCAGGGGACCAAGGGCCAGGGCCTGGCCACCTACCGGGAGCTCATCGGCAACCTCTCCACCAAGACCCGGCCCGAGGGAGGGGCCCTCACCCTGGTGCTCGACCGGTGGATGTCGGGCGTCCAGGCCCAGGTGGCGGCCGATGGGGCGCAGGCGGGCAGCTCCTCGTTCAACGCCGAGGTGGAGCGCCGCATCTTCGAGGTCATCGCCAGCCTGCGCGACTTGGTGCATGGCTTTGACTTCGCCCAGGTCATGGCCCGCTATTTCCGCGCTCATGTTGAGGGGGACGACGACACCAAGGCAAACGCGGCCCGCTGGCTGCGCGGCGAGTACCGCACCCGGGCCGAGGCCAAGGCCGACCTGGGCGTGAGCGTCATCATCGGGGACGACGACTGGTACGAGTACATCAAGCTGCTCGCGGCCTTCCTCAGGGGGGCCGGCTACGAGGGGCTGGTCGTGCTGGTGGACGAGCTGGTGAACCTCTACAAGATCCCCAACGCGGTGTCGCGCCAGTACAACTACGAGAAGGTTCTCACCATGTATAACGACGCCCTCCAGGGCAAGGCCCACTACCTGGGCGTCATCATGAGCGGGACGCCCCAGGCCGTGGAGGACCGCCGCCGCGGTCTCTTTTCCTACGAGGCCCTGCGGTCCCGCCTGTCCCAGGGCCGCTTTGCCCGCGAGGGCCTGTCCGACCTGCTGGCCCCGGTCATCTACCTGGAGCCCCTCACCAACGAGGAGCTGCTGGTGCTGGTGGAGAAGCTGGCCGGCATCCACGCTGGCCTCTATGGCTACGACCGTCGCCTGACCGAGGACGACCTGGCCCAGTTCCTAGGCATCGAGCTGGGGCGGGTGGGAGCCGCGAGCCACATCACGCCCCGCGAGGTCATCCGCGACTTCATCGAGATGCTGGACATCATGTACCAGCACCCCGGCGTGGGCGTGGCCGACCTCTTGCTCTCCGACGACTTCTCCCATGCCCAGGCGCCGCTGCCGGGGGAGGGGGACGCCTCCGGGGGCCAGGCCGCAGACGATGCCACGGGACCGGCGGGGACGGCGGGCGCGGCCTTTCACGTGGACGCCGCCACGGCGGGCCGGCGGGCCTTTGGCGAGTTCACGATTTAAGGCACATACCTTTGCAATAAACTAACAGGGTTGTAACGCGCTCTTTTTATCCATGCACGAAAATGTAAGGACAGCGCGTTATTGCTTGCAGGAAAAGCACGAGGTGGCGGGCGCCCGCGGGGCAGGCCCGCCCGGCAGCCGCGAGGGAGGCATCGCTATGGGCGGCACGACAGACAAGGGCGTCGCGGCGGGCATGGACCCGACCGCCGACATCCTAGAGCGGTACCGGTCGGAGGGCGTCGTGGGCCTGGACGACCTGGTCATGCACACGGCCCGCATCAACGGCCAGCTCGCCCGCTACGGGGTCAAGTTCGGCATCTACAAGAATGGGACCTTCAACGAGCGGCTCTTCCCCTACGACGCCATCCCCCGCGTCATCGGTGCGGACGACTGGTCGCAGATTGAGCGGGGCCTGATTCAGCGGGTGGACGCCCTCAACGCCTACCTGGCTGACGTCTACGGGCCCTGCAAGATTGTCCATGACGGGGTTATCCCCGAGGACTTCGTCTTCTCCACCCCGGGCTACCTGGCCCCCTGCGTGGGCATCCGCCCGCCGCGGGGCATCTACAGCCACATCTCGGGGATTGACCTGGTCCAGTCCAAGGACGGCGGCTGGTTTGTGCTCGAGGACAACCTGCGCGTTCCCAGCGGCGCCTCCTACCCCCTCATCAGCCGCTCCATCTGCCGCATGTGCAGCCCCATGACCTTCCGCAGCTCTCATATCGTGGACAACCGCGGCTACGGGGCCATGCTGCGCCAGGTCATGGACGACGTCAACTGCGGTGGCATCAACGTCATCTTCACGCCGGGCCGCTACAACGCCGCCTACTTCGAGCACTCCTACCTGGCCGAGCAGACCGACTCGGTGCTGGCCGAGGCGGGCGACCTCTACGTGGAGAACGAGCGCGTCTACTACCGGGGCTTGGAGGGCAGCCAACTGGTGGGCGCCATCTACCGCCGCGTCAGTGACGAGTACCTGGACCCCACGACCTTCCTGCCCGAAAGCGTCATCGGCATTCCCAACCTCATGAGTGCCTACCGGGCGGGCAACGTGGCCGTCATCAACGCGCCGGGCAACGGAGCCGCGGACGACAAGGGCATCTACTACTTCGTCCCCAAGATGGTCAAGTATTACCTCGACGAGGACCCCATCTTGCAGAACGCCCCCACGTACCTGCCTTTCTATGAGGACGACATGAGGTACGTGATGGAGCACTTTGACGACCTGGTCATCAAGGACACCTCCGAGGCAGGCGGCTACGGCGTCGTCTTTGCCAGCGCCCTGGCTCCCGACAAGCGCGAGGAGCTCAAGGCCAAGGTGCGCGAGACGCCCCGCCGCTGGATTGCCCAGGAGGTCGTGGACTTCACCGAGCTGCCGGTGCACCTGCCCGAGGGCGATGTGCCGCGCAAGGCCGACCTGCGCGCCTTCGTGCTCACGGGCAGCCAGACCCGGGTCTGGCCGAGCGGCCTCACGCGCTATTCCCGCGAGGCGGGCAACGCCATCGTCAACTCCAGCCAGGGAGGGGGGTTCAAGGACACATGGGTACTAGCTCGCTAACCAAGCTCGGCCGCCTCTTCTGGCTGGGCCGCTACCTGGCCCGTGCCGGCATGGAGATCGAAATCATGCAGGACGTCTACGACAAGGCCATCGACGGGCCGGCCTTTGACTACGTGGGGTTCTGCAACCGCCTGGAGATCCCCTCCGCGCCCTACGCGGGCAGCGACGACTTCATCAGCCGCTTCCTCTTCGACGCCGAGGACCCCTTCTCGGTGCGGTCGAACGTGAACCGGGCCTACGACAACGCCATTGTGCTGCGCGAGACCATCTCGTCCACGGCTCTGTCCTACATCCAGATGGCCGTGAACATCATGGAGTCGGCCGCCTCGGGCGTGGCCCCCATGCTGGACCTGCAGAGCGTGACCGACATGGTCTACGCCTTCCGCGGGCGGGTGGACGACACCCTGGTGGACTCCGTCAACCGCTACACCTTCAAGTGCGGCAGCAGCGTCGAGCGGATTGACATGAACATCCGCCTGGGCCTCGACCTGGACTCCCTGGGCCCCGACCTGGAGATGCTGGGCTACCGCATGCGGCGGACGCCCCTGCGCCGCGACGCCAAGCGGCTGGTGCTCCTGCTCGACCTGGCGGCCAACCCCGAGCCCCAGAAAAACCGCGTCCTTTTGCTCGACTGCGTGGAAGGCCTGTTCCCCGACATGTAAAATGGGCAGGTCTTTGAGGAGGTGTTGCTTTGAAGGAGCTCGATTTCACATTTAAGACGCGCATCGACTTTGACCGGCCGGTGCGCGAGCACTACTTTGTGCTGAGGATGCTGCCTCGTACCTCGGCGGGCGAGGTCAAGCTGGTCGGCGCCCACTGCACAGTGGACCCCTTCGCCTCGCTCGACCGCCAGCAGGACGCCTTTGGCAACGCCCTGCGGTCGGGTTGCATCCGCGACGAGCACACCCATATCGAATACAGCAGCTCGGGCACCGTGCAGGTCGACCTGTCCGCACGCCACCCGGCAAAAGCCCACCCGCTCTTTCGCTACCCCTCGGCCCTCACCAAGCCAAGCGAGGAGCTGGCGGCCTTTGCGCGCGAGTTCGGGGCGGCGCACCCGCAGATGGACGGGGCCGTCTGCACAGACTTGGCCCACGCGGTCCACGAGGCCTTGACCTACGTGGCCGGCTCCACCGGCGTGCACACCACGGCCGCCCAGGCCTTTGCCGCGGGCAGGGGCGTGTGCCAGGACTTCTCCCACGTCATGGTAGCCTGCCTGCGCGAGCTGGGCACGCCCGCCCGCTATGTGAGCGGCCTGACCTTGGGCGGCGGGCAGACCCACGCCTGGGTGGAGGCCAGCTTGGACGGTCTGTGGGTGGCCTTCGACCCCACGTTCGACCGCCAGGTGGACGAGACCTACATCCCCTTGGCCTGCGGGCGCGACTGGTCCGACTGCCCCATCGAGAACGGGTCCTTCGTGGGCGTGGCCCTGCAGCGGCAGGCCGTGTCCATCCAGGTGAGCGAGCACACACGCTGATAGGCAAAAGACGGATGCGCCGCACAGACCTGGGCGGGCCGGATGGGTCCGGGCTGGCCCGGGGCGCGCGGCGCCAATAATCGGAACGGGGAACGCGATGGTCGAAAGCGTATCCAGCTACGAGCTCGGCGTGGGCGAGCACCTGCGCATCGAGCGCAGCCGGTTCGCGCCGGTGGGTATGGGCTCCCCGGAGGTGGACGAGGCCGTGCGGTCGGGCAGGCTGCCCCGTGTCTGCCTGGTGACGGGCATCCACGGCGACGAGCTCGAGGGCCAGTATCTTTGCTACGAGGTGGCGCGCCGCATCAACGCCCGTCCCGACCTGCTGCGCGGCGTCGTGGACATCTACCCGGCCCTCAACCCCTTGGGCGTGGGCGGTATCTCCCGTGGCATCCCCCATTTCGACCTGGACATGAACCGCATCTTCCCCGGCGGGTCCGACGCCTCGTTCTACGAGTCGGTGGCTGCGGACATCGTGGCCGACATCAAGGGCGCCACCCTGGCCATGGACATCCACGCCAGCAATATCTACCTGCGCGAGCTTCCCCAGATTCGCATCAACGAGATCACAGCCGACCGGCTTGTGCCCCTGGCCATGGAGGCCAACGTTGACTTTGTCTGGGTGCACGCCAACGCCACTGTCCTCAAGGGGACCTTTGCTTACAGCCTGAACGCCCTGGACACGCCCACCCTAGTCGTGGAGATGGGCGTTGGCATGCGTGTCACCCAGGACTACGGCAACCAGCTGGCCGACGGCGTCTTCAACCTCCTGGTCAAGCTGGGGGCCTGGGCGGGGGCGGCCCCCGAGGTCCGCATGCCCATTGTGAGCACGGACGGTGAGGTGAGCTTCCTCAACGCCGAGGCGGCGGGCCTCTTCATGCCCGCGACCGAGCACGACGCGCGGGTGAAGCGCGGCCAGTTGGTGGGCCGCATCCTGGACGTGGCCCGCGGCACCACCCTGCAGGAGCTGCACAGTCCCGTTGACGGCCTCCTTTTCACCCTGCGCGAGTACCCCGTCGTCTACCCCGGTTCCCTGATTGCCCGCATCCTCGACCTCAAGATGGGACCAGCCACCTCGGTGGGCATCCCGGAGAGGCTTGACCTCAAGATGGAGCCGGCCACCGCGGCGGACATCCCGGGGAGGCCGGCGGTCGCAAGCGAAGGGCGGGAGGTCTAGGCCATGCTCGAGAAGACGCTGTTCAGCATCGCCATGCCCTACCGCGAGGACATGCAGGTGCAGGCTTTTTTGTTCGGAAGGACCGAGGACGGCCTGGTCCTGGGCCAGCCCGGGGTCGGGGAGGAGCGCCTGGCCGAGCTGGAGCGGGCCATATGCATTGTGGCGGGCCTGCGCGGCGACGAGATTCAGCAGACCTACATCGCCTCCCGCCTGGTGCACAAGATGCGCAAGATTGAGGAGTCGGGCCAGCTGGTGGCCGGCAAGCTGGTCATGGTCGTACCCTGCGTCAACACCGCCTCCATGAATATGTTCCGGCGCTTCTGGGTGGGCGACAACACCGACATCAACCGCATGTCGCCCGGCTACGACAAGGGCGAGACCACCCAGCGCATCGCGGCCGGCCTCTTCAAAGGGGTGCAGGGCTTTAAGTACGGCGTCCACCTCTCCAGCTTTTACCTGCAGGGCGATTTCCTGGACCATGCCCGCGTCATGCTGGGCCCGGGCGAGCAGGGCAACCACGGCGAGGACTTCGGACTGCCCTACGTGCTGCGCCACGTGCCCGGCTCATTCGACACCGCGACCCTGCACTACAACTGGCGCCTGTGGGACACCGAAGCCTATACCCTCTACACCAAGGCCACCGATCAGGTGGACATGGAGTCGGCAGAGGCCATTGGCCGCGCCTGCCTGCGCTTTATGGACGCGCGGGGCATCATTGACCGGCCCTGCCATGCCGGCTGGCGCTCGACCGTGTTGGAGGAGGGCGGGCTTGTGCGCGTCCACTCCGACTGCGGCGGCATATTCCTGCCCCTCGTCCACCTGGGCGAGCTCGTGAGCAAGGGCACCCCGCTGGCCCAGGTGACCGACCCCTTGACAGGCGAGCTCAAGCAGACCATCACCGCCCCGGTGGGCGGGGCCGTCTTCTACGCCCGCCACACCCCGCTGGTCACGGAGCGGACCCTGGTCTTCCAGATGGTGCCGCGCGACCCCTGCATTCTTCCCAGTGGCGGCGGGGCCCACGTCAACTTCCTGGACATGGAGGCCTAGGGCTGCGGC
>CAZEAF010000014.1:5172-27702 GCA_964510125.1 uncultured Coriobacteriaceae bacterium | reverse complement strand
GGGCGACAGCATACGAGGCCACTGGGTAGGGCGCCGCTCGGGATGCTGGATAGGGCAGCGCCGGGATGGTCGGATTGGTTGCCTTCGAGCGCACGCTTGCGCCTGGTGGGAGACTCTGGTCCGCCAGAATAGTTTGAGACGGCAAACAAAACCGAGTCCCTTGGTAGTATAGTAACCCATGACTAACTATTCCTACCGAGGCGTGGCTCCTTTGACGCGAGCGAGAACCCCCGCCTCGTAGCCCACAGAAGGAGCATTGATGCCGAACACGGACAGCTCGTCGGTTGCCACCAACCCCTACCTGGACATATCCGGGCTTGTCAAGAGCTACGGTTCCGGCGAGGCCAGCACCACCGTTTTGAACGGAATCTGCGCCAAGGTCGCCAAGGGCGAGATTTGCGTGCTCTTCGGCCCCTCCGGCTCCGGCAAGTCGACCTTCCTCAACCTGGTCGGGGGCCTCGAGCGCGCCGACAGTGGGTCCATCGTCGTCAACGGCGCTGCCGTCACCGGCATGTCCGACCGCGAGCTGGTGGAGTACCGCAGGCGCGAGCTCGGCTTTGTCTTCCAGTTCTACAACCTGGTCCCCGACCTCACGGTGCGCGAGAACATCGAGGTGGCCGCCCACCTGGCCTCCGACCCCCTCCCCATCGACGACCTACTCCGCTCGCTGGGGCTGTGGGACCACCGGGACAAGTTCCCCAATCAGGTCTCGGGCGGCCAGCAGCAGCGCTGCGCCATCGGGCGCGCCTTGGTCAAGAACCCCGGTCTCCTCTTGTGCGACGAGCCCACCGGCGCCCTCGACTACCGCACCTCCAAGGAGATCCTGCAGCTCATGGAGGATGTCAACCGACGCTACGGCTGCAGCATGGTGATTGTGACCCACAACGACGCCATCCGCCGCATGTCCCACCACATCCTGCGCCTGCGCGACGGGGTCATCGTCGAGGACCGGATCAACGACCAGGTCGTGCCGGCGGCCGAGCTGACCTGGTAGGCGGCAGCCATGACTCCCCTCGCTAAGCGCCTTCCCCGCGAGCTCCGCCATGACCTGGGCAAGTACCTGGGTCTTTTCTTCCTGATTGTCCTTCTCATCGCCTTCATATCCGGCTATCTGGCGGCAGCGCGCAGCATCCAGAGCGTCATCGCCGACACCCGTGCCCAGTCCCTTATGGAGGACTTTTCCTTCACCACCCAGTTCGCCCTCCCGGACGAGTTGAGGGCCCAGGTCGAGGACCTGACGGATGGCGTGGTCATCGACAACTGGAGTGCGGACGTGCCCCTTGCCCTCGCCGGCTCCGACTCCGCGTGCACCGTCCGCCTCTTCAAGAACCGGACGGACGTCGACCTGGCCAGCTACCTGGAGGGATGCGCCCCCGCCGCCGCCGATGAGATTGCCCTCGACCGCGTGTTCATGAGCAACAACGGCCTGGCGGTGGGCGACCAGGTGGAGGTCGGCGGGCAGCCCGTCACGATTGTGGGTGCCGTCTGCCTGCCCGACTACCAGGCGCTCGTCCAAAAGAGCACCGACATGATATTCAACGCCCTCACCTTCACCATCGCCCAGGTCACGCCCGAGGGCTACGATGCCATGGCCGGCGAGCACACGGTCTGGCGCTACGCCGTCCGCTTGGCCGACCCCTCCCTGTCCCTCATCGACCGCACCAGCTTGGAAGGTGACGTGGCCAACGCCCTCTCGGACGGGGGCGCCCTGCTCACCGATCTGGTCGACCGCGAGACCAACGCGGCCATGACCTTTGCCGACGACGACCTGGAGGGCGACCAGCTCATGTGGGAGTTCCTCCTGGGCATCCTGCTGGTCGTGGTCTCCTTTGCCTTCGTGGTCCTCACCAACGCCTCCATCGACTCGCAGAGCGCCGTCATCGGGACCCTGCTGGCCTTGGGCTACCGTAAGCGGGAGCTGCTCGGGCACTACCTGACCCTGCCGCTGGTCGTCGGCATCGCCGCTGCCATCGTGGGCAATGTCGTGGGCTACGGCATACTCATCCGTTTCATGGCGGACCTCTACTACGGCTCCTACGGCCTGCCGCCCTTCCGAGTCACCTTTGACGTGCAGACCTTCGTCCTCACCACGGTGGTCCCGCTTGTCGTCCTGGTCGCCGTGACACTGGCGGGCCTGGCAATCAAGCTCCGGGCGACGCCTTTGGCCTTCCTGCGCCACGAGGTGGGCACCCACTCCCGCCTCTCCGCCGTGCGCCTGCCCGACAGGTGGAGTTTTGCGACCCGCTTCCGCCTGCGCGTCTTTCTGCGCAACGCGTCCCATTTTGCTGTGCTCTTTGTCGGCATCATCGCGGTCACCCTCCTCTTCATCATGGGCCTTTGCATGATGCCGATGGTCGCGCACTATGCCGACCAGGCCTCGTCCGACCTGCCCGCCAACCATCTCTATATGCTCAAGGCCCCGCTCGAGATAGACGCCAGCGACGAGGAGCGCGACAACTACGCCGCACTCGAGACCTTGATTACCACCGAGAACCCCCTGGAGAACCTCTCCATGAGGGACCTGCTCCAGCTGGGCAAGAAGGCGAGCCAGGTCGACCTTCAGGGCAACGCCGTCAACGTCGCGCAGAACACACCCGAGGCCATCGGCCAGGCCGAGAAGTTCGGCGTGTCGACCCTGGTCGTCGCCCGCCGGTACAGCGAAAGCGACGAGGAGGTCAGCGTCTACGGGGTCAGCCCCGACTCGCGCTACTGGACCGACATGGCGCTGGACGCCTCTGCGCCGCAGGCCGCCACCCCTGTGGTCGTAGGCGCGGGTTTGGTCGAGAAATGCCAGGTAGAGCTCGGTGTGCCCTTTGAGATGCGCGACCGCTTCACCGGCGACTCCTACCTGGTGGTTGCCACCTCGACCTGGGGGTCCGACGCCAACGTGAACGTCTACCTGAGCCTCGACGCTTACAACGAGATGTTCGGCAACGCCGCGGACTTCTTCAACGGCTACGCCTCCGACCTGCCTCTCAACCTGGACGAGAGGTTCCTGGCACTCGAGCTCACACCCGAGCAGATGCACAACATAGCCAACCAGATGGAATCCTCCATGGGCGCCGTCATGCGGATGGTCACCGTGCTGGCCCTCGCCGTCTCCTTTGTGCTCATCTACCTGCTCACCAAGACCGTCATCGACCGGTCGGCGCGCTACGTGTCCTACATGAAGGTGTTCGGCTACCGCAACCACGAGATCGACCGGCTCTACGTGCGGCCGATTACCATCACTGTGCTGGCGTCCCTCGTGGTCAGCCTGCCTATCGACATCTGGCTGATAAAGATTGTCGTGAACTACATGATGGCCGCCTACGCGGGCAACTTCGCGATTTACATCGGGCCGGTCCTGGTGCTCGAGGTGCTGGCCCTGGGCATCGGGTCCTACGCAGCAGTCGCCCTGCTCCACCTGCGCAAAGTCCGCCGCGTGCCCATCTCCCTGGCCATGAGGACGGCGGAGTAGTGGCAGTGCAACAGCCTGCGCGGCGGCCTGTGCGGGGAGGCGTCCGGCAGGCGACGGCCCGCGGGGGAGGTGTCTGGCAAGTGGCGGGCCCGCGGGAGGACCTAGGCCTGCCCGGCCTTTCCGCCCGCAAGCTCCTTGAGGCGTTCCACCAGCTCCTGGCGGCTGTGAACCTCCATCTTGCCGTAGATGTTGCGCAGGTGGGTGCGCAGGGTGCTCTCGGTTATGCAGGCAATCTGCGCAATGGCCGCGTTCTCGTTGCCACGCATGGCTAGCAGGGCGATTTGCACCTCCCGCTCGGACAGGCCGAAGGGGGCTGTGACCTTGGCCAGTAGGGCCTCGTCCACCTGCGAGTCGCCGGTGCCCGTGGCCGGCAGGTCCGTCTGGCCGCCCGGCTCGCCCGCGCTGTCGGCACCCGTCTGCGCGACCAGCCGCTCGGGCGCCTCTCCGCCACCCAGCACCAGCCCGGAGTTGACCATGGCCAGCAGGATGATGGCGGCGACCGACCAGGTGATGGGCACCGCGGACAGGTCGATGTGGGCGCAGACCAGCTCGGCCAGGGTGCTGAAGGCCATCAGCATGGCCTGGCCCGCGGCAAAGGCGGAGCTGCCCCCTATGCCCGTCCGACTGCCCAGCTGGGCCCACATGGTCCAGGTGATGATGCGGAAGAGGACCCAGGTCAAGCCAATCATGAGGGCCTCGTAGCGCTGGTAGCCCGACTGCAGGACCAGGGTCAGCAGCAGGCAGCACACGATGAGGGGCGTAATGAGCCGGTAGAAGCGGGTGAAGCCGGACTCGGTGGCCCGGCGGGTCGCGCAGGCGCATGCCAGCACAAAGGCCCCCACCGCCACCCCGGCGACGAGTGTGTACATCTCCGTGGACACGGTGGTCTTGGTCTCGGACAGGTGGTTGGCCAGGGTAAAGATGGCCCCGAAAATGCCGGTGCCCACAAGGACCCTGAGCACTGAGAGGCCGGTGCGGCGGCTGGGGGTCGCCTCGGGGGGCGCAGGCGCATCGGCACCAGGGGAAGGCAGGGCCCCGCTACCCATCCCCGGTTCCAGCATGGTCAGGGTAAAGGCCAGGCCCGAGAGTAGGGGGAGCAGGGACCGGAAGACCATGGCGGCCACCGGGCTCAGACAGGCCACGAGCAGGTCAATCCCAAAGGCCACTGTGTAGCCCGCCGAAACGCAGGCCAAGGTCTGGCGCAGGTTCAGCCGGCTCAAGACCGCGCCGAGGACTACCACCACGACGACGTCCACCGCCATGAGGGCTTGGCCAGCGATGACGCCACCTGTGAGGGCCTGTCCGTCCCTGCCCACCCAGCCGCACAGGTACGAAAGGGCTGTGCCCGCGCTCATGAGGAGGGCGAGGACGAGAAAGGCGGCTAGCCCGCGCACGTCCCGGCAGCCGCTGACCCTTTTGCGCAGGCGCGGCAGGGCAAAGGCCAGGCAGACCAGGACGGCCAGCTCCCCCGCAAGCAGGGGATAGGACATGGCCTCAGACGTCTGCGCCACGCCAGGCAGGGGGCTGGCAAAGAGGGTGGGCGATATCTCGACGAAACGCCAGCCCAGGTAGAGCCCCACGCTCAAGGCCAGCATGGCCACGGCTGTCGGCGGGGCTGGGAGCTGCGCACCCCCGGCGACCGCCGCGGCCCCGTCCCCACGGTCCCGCCGGCCCTCTTCCGTCCTTGTTTGCCCACCCTCGCAAGCGCCCACAGCGTCCCCCGCCCTGACCTGCGTCTTTGCTGTCAATACCTCATGTATCTACATACGATACCCCATCCCTACCTCGCCGGTTTCGGCGCTCTTACCAAAAGGTCGGTATGGGCAGCCGGCCTCCCGACGAGTTATATGGAGGGGGTTGTCCGGTCCACCACGGACTTTGGTCCATCACGAACAGGAGGCTTTCCATGAACAGCTCCACTATGACCAGCAGGCGTCAGTTCTGCGCCCTAGGCACCGGCGCGGCCGCCGCAGCCATCGCCGCAGGCTCTCTCGTCGCCGGCCAGGCTCTGGCTGCCGACTCGGGCGCCAAGGCCCTGGGCGACGCCGCCGTCGACTTTTCCCAGGAGGTCGACGTCCTTATCTGCGGCGCCGGCATCGCCGGCATGATGGCCGCCTACGAGACCGCCTCGGCGGGCCTTGAGACCCTCGTGGCCGAGCAGACCAACTTTGCCGGCGGCGACGCTCTCACCTCAGCCGGCTGCATGATGTGCAACACTGCCCGGTTGACCCAGGAGGAGCGCCCCGAGAAGTACACCTCCATCGACGAGCTCCGCGAGCGCTTCGCCCCCTACTACGAGAACGACGAGGCCGGCCTCGACAAGCTCATGCAGCTCCAGGAGCAGGGCGGCAAGCTCATCGACCTCATCCACTATGACTGGGGCTATCAGTTCCAGCCCAAGATGGAAGGCCCCTACCAGCAGGCTTTCTTCCCCCAGGACGGCATCGACTCCGCCCAGACCCTCTTTGCCCTTATGGACGAGAAGGTCCAGGGTGCCGGCGCCACCTATGCTTTCCAGCTCCATCTCGAGACCCTGATTGTGGACGCCGACGGCACGGTCGCGGGCGCCCGCTTTACCGACGCCGACGGCAAGTACGTCGACATCCAGGCCAAGGCCGTCATCCTGGCCACGGGCGGCTACGCCTCCAACCAGGAGTGGATTACCCAGTACGCCCCCAGCACCGCCGATTTGGGCTGCATCGTCTCCCGCCGCACCGGCGACGGCATCAAGGCCGGCCTGGCCGCCGGCGGCACCCTTTCCGGCATGGCCGAGCCGGGCAACCTCAACCCCCGCTGGGAGGCCGGCCACATGCTGGGCATGCACTATCCCATCCTAGGCCTGCTGCCCAATGGCAAGCGCTTCTACTGCGAGACGGCCGTCCACGACGCCGCGACCGGTTGCATCGCCGCTGGCTTCCACGAGTGGTGGAGCATCTGGGACGACACGTGCCAGCAGGGCGTCGACCAGCAGCCTATCAAGAACGCCGGGGACAATGTGAAGGTCGCCAACTCCATCGAGGAGCTGGCCGAGGGCATGGGCATGGCCCTGGAGACCGTCCAGGCCGCCTTTGACAGCTGGGCCGAGATCTGCAAGAACGGCGAGGACCCCGACTTCCAGCGCACCCTCTTCCTGCAGGAGCTCCAGCCCCCCTTCTACTACCTGCTCAATGTCCCCGTGCGCTACAAGAGCGTGGGTGGCTTGAATGTGAGCGACCGCTACGAGGTCCTGGATGCTGACGGCGCCCCCATCGCCAACCTCTACTCGGCCGGCTGCTGCGCCGGCACGACCGACATCGTCCCCGCAGGCGCCTCCGGCATGATTGCCGGCTCTTCCGTGGCTGAGGACTACGCCAAGTAACGGCCTGCGCACACACCAAGCAAGGGGTAAGAAAAAAGAACCGCGGGCAATCAGGCTGCCTGCGGTTCTTTTTGTATCTTAAGGTGGTGAGCCGTGTCGGGTTCGAACCGACGACCTTGGGATTAAAAGTCCCCTGCTCTGCCAGCTGAGCTAACGGCCCACGGGGTCTGATTATACTGCTTTCTCCTGTTAGGTAATCTGGCGACGCGCCCTTCCCATACCCTCCTTCACCTTTTGAAAAGACGGGGGTCCTGCGCGTCCGTGAGGCTGGAGAGAGCGAAGGTCCCCCAGGTCACAACCCAGGAGCAGGCCGTCCTCAGGCTGATGGCGTCAAAGTCCAGCTGGGCCGAGGGGATGACCCAGACCCGCCGGAAGTTGGCCCGGTTGCGGACCATAACCAGCTCGTACTGGTAGATATGGTCGTAGGTCTGCCGGTCCATGCCCAGGTGGCTCCGGTACCAGTCGGGCACGTTGGCGGCGCCCTCGTCGTGCAGGAACTCCTTGACGTCGCCGCAGCCGGCCATGGGGTAGGGCGGGATGTTGTAGCCGTCGTGCCGGGCCAGGTTCCAGATGAGCATGCGGCCGTCGGTGAAGTGCCAGAGGTCCTCGCCCAGGCATTCCTCGGCCAGCCTGTGGATGGCGCGCGGGCTGGGGCGCATGCGGCTGGGCAGGGCGAGCAGGGCGTCCGGCTCGGCAAGGATCTCCACCAGCCTGCCTACCAGCTCCTCGCGCATGGCACCACCCTTTGCTTCGTCGCCTGGCCGGCCGCGCCCCCCGCCGAGCCGAGGATGCAAAAACGGGGGCAGCCTTTTGGCCGTCCCCGTTGCAGACAATGGAGCGGGCAACGGGATTCGAACCCGCGGATGATGGCTTGGGAAGCCATTGCCTTACCACTTGGCGATGCCCGCATATGCGTTGGCTGATTGTAGCAAAAGCACGCGCCTATGTGCCCCGTGATTTTTCCCAGCCGCAAATCCCCGCGCAACGTCCAACACAAGCGGCCCGGCGGCCCCTCACAGCTCCAGCAGGGCCTGGCGGACGGCCGGCTCCTTGGACGCCTTGGCGCAGACGAGCACCATGTCGCCCGGCGCCAGCAGGGTCGAAGGGGTCACAACGCCATAGTCCTCCCCGTGGGCGCTAGCCACGATGAGTGCCTGGTCGGGCAGCTCCACGTCGCGCACCCGCACGCCGCCGCTGTCCCGCAGGGAAGCCGAGCTGGGAATCTCCATCTCAAAGAGGGACATCTCGCCGTTGCGCAGGGAGATGACCGTGCGCATCTGCGCGCCCAGCGCCTCCTCGGCAATCATGCGGGCTACGACGGTGGTGGAGGAAATAGCCTCGATACCCATCTTGGAGAAGATGCGCTCGTTTCTGGGGTTGTTGATGCGGGCGATGATGCGACCCGGGTGGTAGAGGGCACGCACAATTTCGCAGGCCACAAGGTTGACGTCGTCGTGGCCGCATACAGCGATGAAGGCGTCAGCGTCGCGGATGCCGGCCTCCTCCATCGTGGTGGTGTCGCAGCAGTCGCCCTGCACGACCATGAAGCGGCCGCGCAGCTTGCCGGCCATCGCGTCAGCCACCGACTGCTTGAGCTCGATTGTGACGACCTCGTGGCCTAGGTCCAGCAGCTGCCTAGCCAGGACCTCGCCCACCTTGCCGCCGCCCCCGATGATGATGTACATCCCCTAGCCCCTCATGAACGGCTCGAGGTCATGCACTGATTTGTTGTGCACGACCGCCATGACGACGTCCCCGTCGCGCAGGACCGTGGACCGGGAGGGCTTGAACACCTCGTCCTTGTGCTGCACGAGCATGACGCGGATATCACCCAGAGACTCAATCTCCTCCAGCCTCATGCCGTTGGGGGCCTCGAGGGAGAAGTCCATAATCTCGTAGTCGCCGAAGGTGTCCAGGTGGTGGAGGCGGCGCGAGCGTATCTTGGCAAAGATGTCCTCGGCCACAATCTCGGTGTCACAGACATAGTCCAAGCCCAACTGACTGTAGACGTCCAGGCGGTTGGGGTTAATCAGACGGGTGATGACATGGGGCACGCTGTAGAGCTGGCGCGCTACCTCGGTGGCCATGAGGTTGACGTTGTCCGAGTTGGTGACGGCAGCCAGGGCGTCGCACTCCTCGATGCCCGCCTGGACCAGCACGTCCTCGTCGTAGCCCGTGCCCAGCACCACGTGGCCGGGAAAGTCGGTGTCGATACGGGCCAAGACCTCGGGGTCGATGTCGATGACGGTCACGTTGTTCGTGGGCGTGGTGACGAGCTTGGCAAGGCTCGCCCCCACGCGCCCGTAACCGATGATGATGATGTTCATCGCGAGCCCCCCTAGCCCCGGCTAGGCGCGCTTGATGACCTCGACGAGCACGTCCACCACGTCGTCGACCATGGCGGGGCTCACCTTGTCGGCCGTATCCTGGGTGGAGCCGGAGTTGGCCGGGACGCCGTCCTGCATGCCACACAGGGTCACGCTGTGGCGGCCGGCGCGCAGGGCGACGGCGCCTTCGCTCTCCATCCAAGGCAGGCGGGCCAGGGCGAAGGAGCGCCCGAGGTCCTTGGAGGCGGTGCCCAGGAGGTTGACCAGGTTGCGGTCAGCCTTGCGGGCCTGGGGCGCGCCCTCCTCGAGCACCAGCGTCTCTTTGCCGGCGCCCACGCAGGACAGGTTGATGAAGTAGGCGTTGTGCAGGCGCTGGTCGTACCCCTTGATGAACTCCTTCATGCCGGCATGGTCGGCCGAGGAGGCACCTGTGAGGACGAACCAGATTTCATGGGAAATCAGCTCCGGGTCGCCCAGGACCATGGCGGCCTGGCGCAGCTCCTCGTCCTGGTCCTCCTGGGGCTCCGGGTTGGCCTGACGGCGAGGACGGCGGGCGCGGACTGCCCCACCCTGCCAGCGATGACCGTTGCCGCGGGGGTCGTCCCCTGGATCGGGCAGGTCGGTCGGGAGGGCCTGGCCGGACTGGTCGGGCTGGGCGGCCTGGCCGTCCTCGAAGTTGTCCCACGAGCCAATCTGGCGGCCATTCTTGCTGGCGTCGTAGTCGTCGTCCACGCCCAGCCAGTCGGTGAAGGACTGCTCCTGCATCTCCTCTTGCATCTTGGCGGCACGGCGGCTGATGCGCTCGCCCTGGTACTTCTTACGCTCGCGGCGGGCACGGCGGGAGTTGTCGGCGGTCAGGTCCTCAAAGCCGTCAAGGTTCTGACGGCGCTGCTGCTCGAGCATCTGCGGGGTCACGGCTGCGTGGGTGCCCGTCTCGAAGTTCATCGCAGAGAAGTCGTTGGGGTCCAGGTCGCCGATGGTCTCGACGTTGGACACGCTGAAGGGGTCGATGGCGGCCACGGCCGGGTCGGGCAGGTCCTCGATGACATGGCGGCTCTGCTGGACGGGCGTGAAGCTGGTCGTGCCCCAGTTGGGATTGTTGAGGATGGAGTCGCGCCGGGCCTCCTCGGTGGTCGCGCCCTGCTGCTCGACTACGTCGCGCGGCAGGACCGACACGCCGCGGCGCAGCTCGGCGTCCGGCTCGTCGGAGCTGATGAGGACGTCGATGGGGCCGGCAGGCTCGGGAGCCAGGGCCTGGACGCGGGCGCGGTCCTCCTCACGGCGGCGGGATGCGTTGAGGGTCTCGTGGGTGAGCACGGAGGTGGCGCCGGGGATGGCAGGCTCGGGGGCCAGCACGCGGGTGGCGTCCACGTTGGCGGGGACCTGGCCGTCGGCAGCAGCCTTGGTCGCGGTCACGGCGGTGGCCGGGACGGTCACTGTCTTCTCGGAGGCGGCGTCCTGGACAGGGACGGGAGCAGGGACGGAGAGGTCGGCGACGCTGGTCAGGACGGTTGTGCCAGTGTCCTGGCTGACCTGGGCGGCCTGGCTGGCCTTGACAGCCCGGGTGGCCTGGCGGTCGCCCGCAGGCTGGATGGCGCCGGATGTCTGGCCGGCAGGGGCCTGCTGGCCTGTGGCGGAGGGCTTGGCCTCGGGGACAATCACCGGCTCGCGCAGGACGGCCTGCTCGGTGTCGGTGATGTCCAGGAGCTGCTCCCGGGTTGTGAACTCGTCCTGGCCCTCCTGGACGCCGGTCTGAGCGGCAGGCTGGGTGGGGACGGGGTCGGTCAGGACGGTCTGGTCGGGCGCCGCCTCGTAGACAATCTCGCAGGACTCGGGCACCATCTGCAGGGAGCGGAGCACGCTCTCGCCACGGCGGATGGGCGCGTCGGCCAGACGGCGGCTGCGCCTGCGGGCGCGGATGCGGGCCTCGGGGTCATCGTCCTCGGCCGTGGCCTGGCGCCTGGCAGGCTCGCGGACGCCGCCCTTGGCGACCTCACCGCGCTCCTGCTTCTCGGCGATGCGGGACACGAGCTCCTCATCCATGGCGGGCACGGCGCGGTCGATTACGCCCAGCACGGCCGCCACGCTCGACATGTTGTCGTTGGCGCCGGAGGTGTAGGGCAGGACGAAGACGTTGAGCAGGATGCGGACGCCGCTCAGAATCACAATGATGCCCGCGACGATGGCGACAGCCCAGAAGAAGGTGTGCAGCCACTGGGGGAGGGGGAAGAGCTGGCAGATGGTGACCACGAGGATGACGATGCCGCAGATATAGGTCGTGTCTTTGACGTAGGGGACGAGCTCGCGCAGGATCGGCAGAGACATGACGTCGGCGCGCGGCGTGTCGTAATGGGCCAAGATGACGACCGGGCGGGACTTGCTGGGGTTGGGGCCCAGGGCGGGGTAGCGGGCGATGAGGTTCTGGCTGTAGCCTTTGGGGAGGAGCTTCGAGACAAGCTGGCGGCCCGAGACCTCGAGCACAAAGACTGCGGCGGCCAGGACGGCCAGTATCAGCATCACCCAGTGCAGGGCGCCCGAGGTCAAGCCGCCTAGAATGCCGCAGACACCAAGCAGGACCAGCATGATGGCGGCCAACGGGCGACTCCACTGGGCATAGGTGAAGTCCTGCTTGATGGTTTCAAGCCCGTGGAGGTGTATGGCCTCGGAGAGCGACTGGGCCATCTCCGCTTCCTCACGGGTGCCCGCGGGGGAGGTCTTGAACTCGCTCACAAGGTAGTTCAGCGTCTGTGCAGCGTCAGCCATGGGTTCCTCGTCACCTGTCGGATTGTGATGTTTGCGTTTCGATGTGCTTCATAGAAGTATATCTCTATACCGCTGCGTCGGCAGGACTTGCCTGCTCGGGCGTAGTTTCCCCGGAGTCTGCGCTTGCCTCGGTCCCGGCGCCGTCGTCGGTCGGGGCGCTGGTCAGGAGGCCCTTGCCCTGCAGGTAGGAGGTGACGGCCGCGTCCTGAGTCTCGATGTTGGACAGCGCTGTCGAGAAGGTGCCGGCCTGGCCGGAGGTGAGCGCGGCGTACCAGCCGCTCAGGACCGCCATGCCATCGGCGGGCAGGGCTGCCTCAGCTGCGGCCATGGCATCCGTAGCGGCCACGTAGGCGTCGTTGCTGGCGGTGGCGTCGACGTCGTTCATGACGTCGGTGTCCAGCGTCTGGGCCGCGTTGTAAGCCGTGAGCGCCGCGGCCAGGTAGGCATCGAGGCCCGCGTAGTCGGCGTCGGGCACCACCTGCTTGGCGGCTGCCACGGCCGTCTGGGCGTCGACGATGTCCTGGACGGCGGCGGCGTCGGCGGCCACGGCGTCGGCCAGGTTGAAGGCGGAGGTGTCCTCCTCGGCGTTCAGGGCGTCAACGTAGGCCTGGCCGATGGCCGTGGAGTTGGCAATCTGGGTCCGCGCGTCACCGATGAGGACGTAGACGGAGTTGAGCAGGGTCAGGGCGCCGGTCGTGGCGTCGTTGAGCTTGGTATCGTTGAGCAGGAGTTCGCGGGCGACCGAGACCAGGGACCGGCGGGCGTCGATTGCTGAGCTCACGGCACTGATGGCCGCCTTGTCCTCGTCAGACACCAGCCTGGCCGAGATGCTGTCCAGGGCCACGCTCTGGGAGGCGTCGTTGAGGTTGGTGGTGACCTGCGAGGAGTACTGGGTCATAAGGCTGGACACCTCTGAGCTCAGCGTGCCGCCGTTAATCTCCTGGGCCATGGCGTCCGACAAGGGGTCGATTACCTGGTCGGCCGCCTCGATGCTAGCCCAGGCCGCGCTCACGCCTGCCTGGGCCTGCTTGGAGGCCTGGTCCTTGAGGTAGAAGAAGGCGCCGCAGGCGATGGCGATGAGGATAGCGACGATAATAACGACGATGATAATCACCTTGCCGGTGCGCCGGCGCTTGTTGAAGGCGATGTCAATCTCTTTCGCGTGGGCCTGCTCGGCGATGGGATAAAGCCCGTCCACACCCGCCTTGGTGCCCCCTGCGTAGGTGTTGCCCGCGCTGACCCGGGCCGCCACCAGGGGGTTCGCCGGGGCCGCGCCGCCAGCCTTTTGGCTGGAGCGTGCCTGTCCCTTCGACGCAGCCTGAGAGCCAGCCTGCTGTCCTTGGGTGCCGGACTGACTCAGGTACTGAGCGTTGAGGGCGATGAACTCGGTCGTGTCCATGATGCTCAGGTCGCGATTACCGGACTGATTGTCGCCCATGCCATCATTCCTTTCCTCAAGGCCATGTATGCGTGTTGTTGGTTCGATATCGGCCCTAAACCTAGTAATTCTATACCATCGTTGTTCTATGGTTAGTTCCTCAATCACCACATAGGCCTGTAGAAGGGGGTGGATTCCATGCCCAATCCAAACGAGCGGGACGTGAGGCAGTCCTCAAAGGACGTCGCCCCCTTCGCCCTCTCGCTCGCCGTCGCCCTGGACAAGAGCCGCCGGGGCCTCACCAAGCAGGAGATCCGGGCCTTGGACGCCGCAGCCGACCCCGACATGTCCGAGGCCGCCTTCAAAAAGCGCCTCCAGCGGGCCCGCGACTACCTAGCCAAGATGGGCCTGGTCGTCACCTGCGAGCGCAAGGGCAACTCCTCCCTCTACAAGCTGGCCTCGGACCTCTCCTTTGCCCAGACCAACTCCATCGGGCTCAGCTCCGAGGAGACGGCCCGTCTGGTCGCCCTCATACTGGCGGGTATGGGCAGCATGGGCCAGTTCGAGAACGACCTGCGCGGGGCCTTCCGCCGCATCCTCTCCATGGCCGGGTCACTCACCGAGATGCCCGCCGAGCTGGGCAGGCTCGCCTCGGAGCCCGTTGCTGCGGACGCCGGCGGAAAGGACGGGGACCAGGGAAAGGTCCTGGCAATTGTGCTCGAGGCCCAGGACCGGCGCCTGCCCCTCTCATTTGACTACGAGGACGCCAAGGGCGCGATTGCCCGGCGCTGCGTGGAGGTCTACACCTTCTGGGCCGCGGCCGGCCACCGCTACTTTGTGGGCCGCGACCGGGCCAAAGACGCCCTGAGGACCTTCCGTCTGGACCGGGTGCGCCCTGGTGGGGATTCCCCTGTCCTTGAGGAAAAGCTGGGCGCCTTCGAGATTCCGCCCGACTTCGACCCCTCCGACTTCTTCCGCCTGCCCTTCCAGTACGAGCCCTTCGCGAGCGCCGCGAGCCCGTCCGCGCCTGCGACCGCGCCCGGCGCCGACGGCGGTATGACCCTTGTCTTCGAGGAGCTCCGTCCCTTGTCCGACCAGGAGCGGGCCACCATAAGCCGAGGTCAAGGCACGTGGAGCCAAGAGGGGGGCGGGCCCTGTATCTGGCGGGTGGGCGCCTGCAACGACCGGGTGGCCGCCTCCTGGGCCCTCAAGCGCTTGGCCGCGGGTGAGCTCAGGCTTGTGGGGCCGAAGGCGGTCGTCGACCTCATGAGGGACGGGCTTCGCAAGGAGGTGGCGGACCGTGGCTAAGACAGGCAGGCCCGAGGCGGCGAGCGTCGTGGAGAACGCCTTTGCCGTCATGCGCTACATCAACAAGATAGCCCCAGCTCAGCCCGGTCTTCCGGGACCCTTGGTCCACATCAACCGCATAGCCAGGGAAACCGGCATGCCCGCACCCAAGGTAGAGGAGGCCATCAGGCAGCTCAACGAGTGGGGGGCGAGTCTGAGCGACCGGGACACCGGCTTGGCCGCCTACTTCGTCCTCTACGACGAGCAGACCAAGCTGGTGACCCCTTACCACATGGATGCTGCCATGGATAGGACCGTAGGCCTCACACCCGCCCAGACGCGCGCCCTGCTGACCCTGTTCAACATCGCCGGCGTGGACCAGGACGACCCCCTTTACCAGAAGGTGTCAGACGCAATCCCGCCTCTCACAGCCCAGAAGGTCAAAGGAATCAGGGCCCAGGTCGGCCAGGCCCACCTGTCCGAAAACCTGGCCTTTCTCTCCCAGGCCATAGAAAGGCACCATGTCCTGCACATCCTGTATCGCGGTATGCGGGACAGCAAGGCGTGCGACCGTTTTGTCGAACCCACGCGGCTTGCCTTTGACCAGCAGAATTGGTATCTGGCCTGCTGGTGCCGGGACGCCTGCGGCTGGCGCATGTTCCGCCTGGACCGCATCGAGGCCATGGACAAAACCGGCGAGAGATTCGACCCCCGGCTGTCTGGCAAAGGGACGGGCGAGACCGCCACGACCCCCAGCCAGAGCTTGGCCGAAGCCCGCCAGCGGGCAATCTTGCTAGTCCACGACCCCATAGCTGTCCTGGAAGGGGACCCCTGGCCAGGCTTGGAGCGCCTCACGGACCCGTCCCCGGAGCACGCGGCCCTGCTGGGTGAGGAGGACCGGGCCCGCGGGGGTTACCTGGCCTCCATCCCCCTCATGGCCAACTCTCCCTGGCTGGCCCGCCAGGTGGCCGCGTCCCTCGGCTTGGTCGAAGTGGTGAGCCCCCGGGAGCTGGCCGACCAGGTGCGCCGACTGGCCGGGCAGCTGCTGGCTTTGCTGGACGAGGCCGGGGAAGAGCGGGGCTAGCCGCGTGCATGCGCGCCCTGCCGGGCATAGGGGAGAGGACGATATAGGGCAGGGGAGGGCCTGCCCCCGCCCGCCTGCTCGCCCCCGCTTGCTTGCCGCCTGGTGGGAGCCTATCCCTGGTTGTGCTCCCTCATCCAGGCTCTGAGGGCGTCGCTGATGCCCGAAGTGGGAAGGATGTCATATTGTTTTTTGGGCAGGGCTGAGAGGAAGACCTTGCCGTAGCCCTTGAGGGTCAGGCGCTGGTCGGCCAGCACCAGCACGCCTGTGTCGCTGGCCGAGCGGATGAGCCTGCCCGCCGCCTGCTTCATGGTGAGCACAGCCTCGGGCAGAGAGTAGCGCGCCCAGGAGTTGCTCTCCCGGGCCTCCCGCTCAAGTGCCACCGGCTCGGTAGGACGGGAAAAGGGCAGCTTGGGGATTACGACGCAGCGCAAGGTGTCCCCCTGGGCGTCGAAGCCCTCCCAGAAAGACTTAAGGGCGAAGAGCGAGGTCCCCTTCTCGGCCACGAACTGCTCGCGCAGGTGGCGCACGTTGGAGCTGGAATCCTGGCGCAGCAGGACTAGACCTCGTCTGGCCAGCTCGGGCTCCACCTGGGCAAAGGCCTCATCCATGTCATGGCGGTTGGTGAAGAGGGTGAGCACGGACCCGCCCATGGCCACGTGGACGTTCACCAGCAGCTTGCTCAGCTCGGGCAGGTAGCGCGGGTTGGTGGGCTCGGGCATGTCCCTGGTGACAATGACGCGCATGTGGTGGTCGAAGTCGTAGCTGGAGTCCAGGCGAATGTCGGCGTAGGCGTCCCCGGGCAGGCGGTCAAAGCCCACCTGGTGGTCGAAGTGGGAGAACTCGTCGCCCACGGCGATGGTGGCAGACGAGTAGACCACACTGTCCACCTCGGGATACCAGATTCGGGCCATAAGGCCGCCTATGTCGAGCGGCTCGGCGCACATCTCGAAGTTCTCGTAGCCCCGGCGCTGGCTCACGCCCAAGGAGTAGACAAAACCTTGGTCCGTACCTGCGACGATGATGTCAAGGGCGTCCTTGGCCTGCGTCAGGTCAGCCATGACCGAGGCCAGCTCGTCGCGCCGGGCAAGCAGGTCGGACTCCATGCCCGAGTCGGGCGCCTCCTCGGATATGGCCTGCACGGCCTCCCTGCCCTGGCGGAGCAGCCCCTCCAGCCGCTCGGAAAACTCGGCACCCGCCTTGGACAGGGCGGCAAAGTCCTCGCTCTCGCGCATTTGGGCCGACAGCCACACTACCTCGTCGTCGTACCTGCCTTTTTTGCGTGGCTTGGGCAGGGTCTTGCGCACCCAGCGGAAGAACTCCTTGCCCGCCGCTAGGGCCCGCGCAGCCTCAGCCGAGGTCTTGGACACAGCCCCGACCATGACCGAAGCCCCGTCCAGGCCGGCCCCCGCCCGCATGAGGGCGCCCAGGACGCCCGTGGCGGGGCTACCCAGCTTGTCAAAGGCCGCCTCGCTCTCGTGCGAACCAATGTGCAGGGCCCACTGGCGCCGGGCCTCCTCCTCCACGGAGTGGGCCTCGTCCACCACCCAGTAGCGGATGGGCGGCAGCACCTCGGCGTCCGACCCGATGGTCCTGAAGAGCAGGGAGTGGTTGGTGACCACAATGTCCGAGGCAGCGGCCCTGCGACGCGCCCCGTGCAGAAAGCATCCCCCGTGGAAGTAGGGGCAGCGGCGGCGCTGGCACTCCCCCGAGGAGGAGGTGAGGTCGCCGCGGTTGACCCTGCCCCAGCGGATGCCCAGGGAGTTGAGATCCCCGTCGGCGCTCTGGCAAGCGTAGCTCATGATGGCCGCGACGGCGTTGAGGATGTCCTCACTGGGCTCAGGGACGTCGGCGGGTGAGGCGGACCCCTCCCAGCGATGCCCCACTGCACCCAGGCGCTCGACTTTACGCAGGCAGGGATAGTTGTCGTAGCCCTTGAGCGCCGTGTAGGAGAGCGGCTTTCCCAGGGCGCCGGAGAGCAGGGGCAGCTCGTGGTGCATGAGCTGGTCGGCAAGGGCGTTGCTCTTGGTGGCCACGCCCACCGTGATTCCGTTTTTCTGGGCGAGCAGGGCTGCCGGCAGCAGGTATGCGATGGTCTTTCCCACACCCGTGCCCGCCTCGATGGCCGCATGCCTGTGGGCCTCGAAGGAGGAGGCGACGGTCCTAGCCATCTGGACCTGCTCGGAGCGGGGCTCGAAGCCCGGGTACATGCGGCCCACCAGGCCCCCGGGAGCAAAGGCGGCGGCCACCTCGTCGGGCTGGGGGAAGTCCAGGGGCTCCTGGCCCTCGACCTCACGCGCGTCGGGCCGGGCCTGGGCCTGCTTGCTGGAGCAACGTTTGTTGCGGGCGTCGCGCAGGGAGAAGGGGACGTCCGGCGTCATGGCCGCCACCTGGGCAAAGATGGGCCGGTAGGACCAGGGGACGTCCGGGTAGAGCCGGGCCAGGTAGCCCGCAAGACCTTGGGGCAAGTCGGACGCGGCGCAGAGCAGGACCCGCCAGAGGCCGCACAAGGCCCGCACGTCGTCAATCGCCCGGTGGGTGGAGGGTGTGAGGCCGAAAGCCCGGGACAGGTCGCCCAGCTTGTGGCTGGTTAGGCAGGGCAAGACAATGCGGGAGAGCTCCAGCGAGTCCACCCAAACCTGGCCCACCTCGTGGCCGGCCCCTTTCTTGAGGAAGTGGTGGTCGAAGGTGGCGTTGTGAGCAATCATGGGCGCGTCGCCCGCAAACTCGCAGAAGGCTTCCATGACCGTCGCGGCCCGCGGCGCCGTGGCGACCATCTCGTTGGAGATGGAGGTGAGCTGCTCGATCTCGGGCGGGATGGGACTTTGGGGCCGCACGAGCATGTCGAACTCCCCGACAATCTCCCGACCCCGCAGGCGCGCCGCGGCAACCTCGATGAGCTCGCAGGTCCTGAAGTCCAAGCCTGTGGTCTCGGTGTCGAGCACAATCACATCGTCGTCCAGCAGGCCGAACTCGTAGGTGGCCGCCCGCTGGGACAGGGTGCGGTAGGAGTTGGCCACATCCTCGTCTGTACCGGGCGCGATGAGGTCCTCGATGGTTGATACGTCCTTGTTCATGCCGGTCAAGCTCCTTGCGCTGCGGTTTGGGATACCGGAGGCGATAGTACCACGGGCTCTTCACCACGGTCATGATATGGTGTGCATGTTATCTATCGACGAGGAGGTCATACGTGAGCAAGGTCGACGTCTACGTCGCTGAATACACCACCATCGACAAGGTTACCAAAGAGGAGAGCGAGCTGCTCGCCTCAAGCGAGTGCGTGGTCGGCATGTCCGTCCAGCTCTCCCAAGATCCTGATTCAAACGGTTTTCGCGTCAGCACCAAGGACGGCCGCTCGCTGGGCCTCATCCATCCCCGCGCCCGGCTGGGCTTGACCGAGGCTTTTGAGAACGGCTGGCCCCTCCATTGCTGGCTGAGCTTGGTCTACTACGTCCAGAAGGGCGGCGAGAAGCTCTTCCACGGCGAGGTTGTCTACCAGTTCTACAACGTCAAGCCGACGCAGACGGCCGAGCTAGCCTCCCTCCAAGCCTACTCCGACAAGATTCACCACCTGCTGGCCGCCGGCAAGCGCCCCCGCGTCTCCCTGACCGGCTCTGAGTACGAGGAGGTTCTCTCCCAAGGGGGCAGCTTCACGCCCACCGGCGTCGAGGCCCTGCCCTTTGCCAAGCAGCACAACAGCGGCGTCGTGGTCTACAAGAAGAAGCAGTCCCTGGCCGACCAGCTCACCCAGATGGCCCTCGCCCACCGCGGTGGCTGCCTGGCTGGTTCGATTGGGGTCCTCGCCCTGATTGTCCTCGTCATCGCGCTCGTCATCTGGCTTATCTTCTTCCGCTAAGCCCCGTCCCGCTTCTTCCGCTAGACCCCGCCCCCGTGCGGGTACAAGGGCAGTGGTTGGATTCCACAGGCAAGGTTTCCCCCTGCTCCACCCAGGCTCTACCGGCACTGGCAGACAAACTGGCAGCAGCTCCTTCGTTTCTCGTTTTGGAGGTTCCCGTGGCTAAAGACGGCATTATCGTCTATTCTTCAACAACCGGCTACACCAAGCGCTACGCCGAGTACCTGGCCGAGTCTCTGAATTACGACATCAAGCCCATCCGCAAGGCAAATCTCTTTAGGATTTCCTGCTATCCCGTCATTGTTTATGGCGGCGGCCTTCACCATAACCGCATCGACGGCATCAAGGGCCTCTTCGACGGCTACGAGTACCTGGGCGACCAGTCCCTGCTTGTGTTCTCCGTGGGACTTTCCTCTATGAACGACGTCATTATCAACGACGTCAAGCGCCGCAACATCCCCGACTTTCTGCGTGACGCGATTCTCTATCAGCCTTTAGCCGGCGGCCTCTCCCGCGCCGACACCCAGCCGGGCGGCGTCTTGCACGACAAGGTGGAGTTCTACCGCGGCAAGCGCGCCGAGGGCAAGAAGCTCACCCGGGGCGACACCATCGCCCTAGCCATCGCCGACGGGGAGAGCCCCGACCAGGACCGCTTCAACGTCGAGTCCGCGGCCGACATCATCGCGGCCTCGAAGAAGCGCGTCTAGGGCGCCTACCGGCCACACAGGCGCGTGCCAGCCACAAAACAGCCCGCCCCTCTTGGTTTGTTCGCAAGAGGGGCGGGCTGTTTGTTTGTCTTGGCGGGCGGGCTTTAGCTGAGCCAGAGCATAACAAGAACCCAGACGACGGCCACCACGGCCAAAAGGATTGCGGCCTTTCCCATGTTGAGCGGTATGATGTCCTCCCACGGGTTCCGGCCGTCCTTTATGCAGATGACAGACACAACCGCCACGAGGACGATGTTTGCGACCACGAGCGCGCCCAAGACGACGATGGCGGCAGTGAATGTCCCAGCGTCGGCGGTGATGGGGCCGGTCTGGTTAGTCTTGGTTAAAATCGCCCACACGGCCAAGACCACGAGCTCGGCCACGCCTGCGATGTAGTAGGGGAGGTTGGGCATGGCCGCGCCGGTCAGGACCTTTTGGGCCAGCCGGCCGGCCGGTCCCCTCGTCTTTGCCGCCGCGCCTTCCGAGCCCGACTGACTCGAGTACCGGCCGCTGTATCTGCTGTACTTGCTTGTCATGTGACCCCCGCGGACCCGAGTCGTGTGTTTAACTTGATTCCGTCCTGCATTATGATACGTACACTTTCCCGCTTTTAGTGTGTTCTATCTTAGCTGCTTTGTGCTTTGTGCTTTTGGATGAACGGAGATAACCATGGAGCGTGCTGTAGCCGATTCTATTGGGATTAAGGCGCTCGATTGCAGGGGCGTTGCCGCCCTTATGGAGGAACTGGGTCAACCCTCGTACCGCGTCAAGCAGGTGCTCCAGTGGCTTTATCAAAAAGGCTGCCACTCCTATGACGAGATGACCAACCTGTCCAAGACCCTGCGCACCCAGCTGACCGAGGAGTCGCCCCTTTATTTTCCCCAGGTGGCACGCAAGCAGGTGTCTGCCGACGGCACCCGCAAATACCTGCTCCGCTTGGCCGACGGCGCCACGGTCGAGACGGTCGCCATGCCCACCAAAACCCGCTTGTCCGCTTGTGTGTCCACCCAGGCCGGCTGCCCTATGCGTTGCGCCTTCTGCGCCACCGGCCGCAACGGCTACACCCGAAATCTTGGCTGTGGTGAGATTGTCGACCAGGTCAACGTAATCGCCCAGGACTTCGGCCAGCGCGTCACCAACGTGGTCTTCATGGGCCAGGGTGAGCCCTTCCTCAACTACGATGCCTCGCTCGAGGCCATGCGCATCATCAACAACCCCGACTACCTGGGCATCGGCGCGCGCCACATCACCCTTTCCACCTGCGGCGTCATCCCGCAGATCCACCGCTTTGCCCAGGAGCCCGAGCAGTTTACCCTGGCCATATCCCTGCACTCCGCCGTCCAGGAGACCCGCGACACAATCATGCCCGGCGTCAAGAAGTACACCCTCGACCGCCTGCGCGACTCTGTGGCCTCCTACGCCGAGACCACCGGCCGCCGCCCCTCTTTCGAGTATGCACTCATGAAGGGTGTCAACGACTCCGACGCTGAGCTCAAAGCCCTGGTCGCCTTCTGCCGGCGCACCCTATGCCACGTCAACCTCATCCAGATGAACCCGGTCAAGGGGTCCACCTTCGGCCCTACCTCGCCTGAGCGGCTCAACGCCTTCAAGTCGGCATTGGAGCGGGCCGGTGTGGAGACCACAGTTCGCGAGCCCCGCGGCGCCGACATCGACGCGGCCTGCGGCCAGCTTAAGCAGCGCATGAGCCGCGGCTAGCCCTTCGTCCTCTCACAGCGGCAAACAGTCGCCCGCCCACCGTTTTGGTGGGCGGGTTTTTGTTTCAGCGGGCGGGTTATATTTTGTCGGGCAGGTTTTTGGCTTGTAAGGCGGGTCTTTGGCTCAACGGGCGGGTTTTTAGCTCGCCCGGAAACAGCCGCAGGGCGCGGGTCCCCTAGATGCCCAGGGCCTCCCACTGCTGGTCGGCCCAGGCTTGGTTGCGCCTAATCTCCTCCTCGGCCTGATCCTGCTTGGCCTGGGCGGTCACCTGCTGGTGGTCGCGGACCATATCGACAATGTTGAGCAACTCATCTCCCGCCTTGCGGATTTTGGCCCTGGTTTCCTCGTCGCTCAGACTCCTTGTGACGACGGTGGCCACGGCAAAAGCTCCCAGCACCGCCGTCGCGACTATCAGCCCTCGCTTCATGCTCGCTCCTCTCCCTTCGACAGCATGGTAATGATTCGGTTTAGTTCCTCGTCGTCATCGCAGATAATCTCGATACAGCGCTTGTCTTTTTTGGCTCTGACGGCCACTTGGGCTCCCAGGTTCTGGCTGGCTTGGCGCATGGCCTCCTTGTAAGGCGCGGAAGAGAACCC
>CAZEAF010000014.1:0-5072 GCA_964510125.1 uncultured Coriobacteriaceae bacterium | reverse complement strand
CCAGGTTCTGGCTGGCTTGGCGCATGGCCTCCTTGTAAGGCGCGGAAGAGAACCCCGCAGGCCTTCCTGCCTCCTTTTTGGGTGCCTGCAGGGCCGCTGCTAGCTCCTCGGCCTGCCGGACCGACAGACCCTTCTCGACGATAGTCTTGACCAGCTTTTCCCTCATAGCCTCAGTCTTGAGCGAGAGAACCGCGCGGGCGTGGCCGGGCGTGATGGTGCCCCGCTCCACATAGTCCCGAGCCTCCTCGGGCAGGTCGAGCAAGCGGACCGTGTTGGCGATGGCTGAACGCGACTTTGACAGGCGCTTGGCTAGCTCCTCCTGGGTAATCTTCGTCCGTTGGAGGATGTCTTTGTAGGCCTTAGCCTCGTCGATGGGGTTGAGGTTGCTGCGCTGGATGTTCTCGATGAGGGCCAGCTCCAGCACCTGCTCGTCATCAATCTCGCGGATGACGACGGGGATTTCCTCCAGACCCGCCCGCTTGCTGGCCTGATAGCGGCGCTCGCCCGCTACAATCTCGTAGCCTTCCCCGTCGGGCCTCACCAGGATGGGTTGGAGGACCCCCACCTGGCGGATAGAATCGGCAAGCTCGTTGAGTTCGTCCTCGTCAAAGTTGGTTCGGGGCTGGTTCTTGTTGCGGTGAATCTGACTTAGCGGTAGGATGCGGTCGGGCTTGCCGGCCTGCGCCCTCCTCGTCAGTTCCTCTGTCTTTGCCTCTATGCTCGACTCGCTGATGAGTGAGCTAAGGCCCCTGCCCAATACTTGTTTTTTAGCCACGTTTTGCTACTTCCTTCGCGAGGTCCTTGTAGGCAATGGCGCCCTTGCTCTTGCCGGCGTAGTCAAAGATGGTCTGGCCGTAGCTGGGTGCCTCGCTCAGACGGACGGCGCGCGGGATGATGGTCTTGAAGACCTGGTCGCCAAAGTAGTTGCGGACCTCTTTGACCACCTGCTTCGACAGGCTGGTGCGCGAGTCGTACATGGTCATGACGACACCGAGCAGCTTGAGGTCAGGGTTGAGTTGGACCTGGACCATCTTCATGGACTCAAGAATCTTGGACAGGCCCTCCATGGCGTAGTACTCGCACTGAATGGGCACCAAGACCTCGGTGGCCGCCGTCAGAGCGTTCATGGTCAGCACGCCCAGGGATGGGGGGCAGTCGATAAGGATGTAGTCGTACTCGCCTATGAGCGGCTCCAAGGCTTTTTTAAGCTGGAGCTCGCGCTGGGGGATAGTTACCAGCTCAATTTCTGCGCCGGCGAGCTGGATAGTCGAGGCAAGGACTGCCACGCCGTTGGAGTCGGTGTGGACAATCAGGTCCTTGGCTGCAGACTCCCCTAGAATCGCCTCGTAGACGCTTCCCTTAATGTCTGTCTTCTCGATACCAAAGCCCGAGGTCGCATTCCCTTGTGGGTCAAAGTCCACGAGCAAAACCTTGTACTTTATCTTGCCCAGCGCTGCCGCCAGGTTGACCGCGGTCGTGGTTTTGCCCACCCCGCCCTTTTGGTTCATGATGGCGATGACCGAGGTCTCGCCGGACTGTTTCTTTTTGGCCATCGACCCTTCCATATCCTTTGATTGTCGGTGCCTATAACCTGGCGGCCCTTGTCTCGCCGACCAATCACGGTTGTTTCACGTGAAACAGTTTGCGACCCTGATGCGGTCCTGCCAGGCGACCAACAGGTTTGTTTCACGTGAAACACTCGCGTGTCTCGGTCAAACAACCCGAACCAACCACGTCCAACAGACTATACGAGCGGATGCGACTTGACAAAGCCAACCGGGCGAGGAAGCTCGATTTGGGGCTCGGCGACCTTTCCGTACACAAATAGTTCGCGATGACCAAAGTCATCGGGCAGCTCGTAGCTCTCCTGAGTGATGAGCTCCATGCCCACGACGCGCTCGACCTTGCGGGCGTCTCTCAACTCTTCTTTATCGGGCTTGCCTTTGGACACAATCAGGATGCCGTCCTCTGCCAGCAGGGGCGAGGCGTACTCCAAGTTGGCGACAAGTGAGGAGAGGGCGCGAGCGGTTATGACTGAGAAGGATTGGACCTCTTTGAGGGCAAGCTCCTCAAGCCTCTCCGATGAGGTGGAAATCCGGTCTTGGAGACCGAGCGCTTCGACGAACTCCCCCACGGCCACAACCTTCTTCTTGACCGAGTCATTGAGGACACCGGTGATGTCGGGTTCGGCGAGGGCCAGCGGGATGCCTGGCATGCCGCCGCCCGTGCCCATGTCGAGCATACGGACGACTTCGTCTTCCAGGGCCTCGTCGTAAACGGTGGACCCGTACATGAACAGGGGCTTGAGGTAGAGCAGAGAGTCAAGTAGGTGGAGGATCAGCCCTTTGTCGAAGTCCTTGATGGCTGTGAGGTTGAGCTGCTGGGTCTTTTGAAGCAAGAGGCGCAGGTAGGCGATTTCCTTCTCAACAGCCCCGTCCTCCACCTCGATTTGGTAGTCGTTTAGGTAGTGAGCCAGCCTATCCTCGGCCTTGAGAAGCTCTTCCTGAGTCATAGGCAGGAGCAGACCCTCGTCGATATCAACCATCACCCGTTGCCTCCTCGTCACGTCGCCTCCGATATATTCATCCTGTATTTCCAGACGGCAGCTGCCAATTTTTGGTGCCTCGCCGGTTTTTGGCAGAAAAAATGGGGACACCAAAGTGCCCCCATTATCAATCATCTGCATGCGCGCAGGCGCGAGACTATTTGACCGGGACGACCACGACGTAGCGGTTGGGCTCCGTGCCCTCGGAGTGGGTGGTCACGTCCTTTTTCGACCGTAGGGCCAGGTGGACAACGCGGCGCTCAAAGGGACGCATGGGCCGCATGCGAACCTCTTGGTGGCGTTGGACGGCGCGGGCGGCCGCAGACCGGGCCAAGCTCTCCAGCTTCTGCGTGTGGCGCATCTCGTAGCCCTCGATGTCCACGCGGGCCGGGAAGCGAAAGCCCAGGTCGTTGTGGAGCAGCACGGAGAACATGTATTTGAAGGCCTCGAGCACCTTGCCGTGGTAGCCGATGAGGATGCCGATGTTGTCGCCTGTGATATTAAGGAACAGCTCGCCGTTGTCACCCTCGTACTCGTCGATGGACGCGTTTTGGGCGTCAAAATACGAAATCATCTGGCGGATGATGCCAATAGCCTCGTCGGCCACCTTGTCAAGCTCGTCATCGGTGAGCTCTTCCTTGGCAGCGACTTTGCGGGCAATCTCTTCAAAGCCCTCTTTCACGACTGCGGTGGTCGGCTCAAAATCCTGCGTCTCTTCTTCAACCATAAAAAACTCCTTACCTAGCGCTTTTTCCTAGGACGGGACTTGCGCTCGCGGCGGACGACGTTGACCTCGACGGGCTTGCTCGCCTCGATTTTCTTCTCTTCTTCCTTGACCTCGATGTCCTTCTTTTTAAAGATAATCTGTTGCTGGATGACAGCCCAGGCGCTCGAGGTGACCCAGAAAAGGACGACGCCCGCGGGAGAGCTCCAGCCGACGAAGAGCATCATGATCGTCATGATGGCGCCCATGCCCTTGGTCATGGAGTTGGAGTTCTTCTGCAGGTACATAGGCAAGAAGGTAAGCAGGCCGAACAGAATCACGAAGATGATGTAGGCGACGAACTCACCGTAGTTGCCGCTTGCAAACACGTCGCCCGCGCTGCTCTGGAGCGATGGGAGGATGCCGAAGAAGGAGGCTTCCTCTGGCGTATGGTAGCGCAGAACCGAGAACAGAGCGAAGAAGATGGGCATCTGTAAGAGCATGGGCAGGCAGCCTGCCACCGGGTTGACCTTGTGCTCCGAGTAAAACTTCATCATCTCTTCGTTGAGACGCTGAGGATCATCGGCGTATTTTGCTTGCATTTCT
Source organism: uncultured Coriobacteriaceae bacterium (assembly GCA_964510125.1). GTDB lineage: Bacteria > Actinomycetota > Coriobacteriia > Coriobacteriales > UMGS124 > CAIFEU01. The sequence continues at coordinate 1,218 of CAZEAF010000014.1, read as the reverse complement.
GTAAGCTTAGGCTGAAGATGTTGCATATCAGCCATAGATTTTTGCTGTTTTAGGGTAAGAGGGAACAGAATCAGGCGGATAATCACCGTAAGGATGATGATTGCCAGGCCCCAGTCGCCGATGAAACCTTCGAAGAAGGCAATCCAGCTCGCAACGAGATTAATAATCCAATCCCACATGTGTCCTCCGAAAGATAAGCGCGCTAGTGCCCCTCATAGTGGTCTGGGACGGGGTCGTAACCGCCCTCGACAAAAGGATGACATCTCATAATACGGCGTGCGGCGAGCTTGATTCCCCGCAGAACCCCGAACCTCTCAATAGCCTCAACCGCATACTGCGAGCATGTGGGAACATACTTGCAGGTAGCAGGGAAAAGGGGCGAGATACAGGCACGATAGAAGTTGATAAGGCAAAGGCAGACCCATTTGCCCGCACGGGAAAAGACGTTGCCTTTGCCCGGCTGCTGCGAGGTGCTCATCTCAGGTGCGCCTTGTCCAAGAGCCTGCTCAGGCTGGACACGACCTCGGCATGGTCGGCCGAACCCGTGTGGCGGGTAGCGACCAGGGCGATATCGTGCCCGGCAAGAGGAAGCCCTATCTCGCTGGCGACGGCCCTCAACACGCGTTTGGCGCGGTTGCGTTCAACGGCGCTGCCGCTGCGCTTGCCCGCGATAAACACAACGCGACCACGGGGGTCGCGTTGCTCGGCGCTATTGCCGTTGTTGAGGACAATAATCGAGAGGTTCTTGCTATTAAATCGAGTGCCCTTGGAAAAAATCTCGCTTATGTCAGCCTTCGATTTAATAGCATGAACATACATATAAACTACTTGCGGTTCCGCTCATCAGAGACAGTGAGCTTCTTACGGCCCTTGGCACGGCGGCGGGCGAGGACCTTGCGGCCGTTCTTGGTGGCCATGCGGGCGCGGAAGCCGTGGGTCTTAGCACGCTTACGCTTGTTGGGCTGCCATGTGCGCTTCATAACTAACTTCCTCCTGGCGTATATATGCTGCGAATCGCTGCAAGTACAGACAGAATAGCTCGAAAAGTATACGGACGGGCGCCCGCTGCGTCAAACGGCCAACAGTTTCATCACGCGAAACACGAAATATAACCTTCCTGGGACCAGGCGTGTTTCTCAGCCACGCGTTTGGGGCTTCCCGACAGGAGGTCCGAGGTGCTCCACAGGACCCCTGGGGTGACATTTTTGCGCGTTCTTC
>CAZEAF010000013.1:17595-27712 GCA_964510125.1 uncultured Coriobacteriaceae bacterium | reverse complement strand
GTGGGCGGCATGAAGATCTTCCGGGACCTCATCTGGGTCATGCGGGGCATGATGAGGGCCGATCACAGATTTTATAAGGAGCACGGCCTGTATGACTTCCCGCAGAAGCAGCGCGGGACGATTCTCAAGATGAAGCTGGTCGGCGCCCTAATCTCCAACCCCACAATCAAGGCAAAGATGGGAAACAAGATGAACGAGGGGATGCTGATGCCATATACCAAGCTCTTTGAGGAGCTGAGGTAAGGGCACGCCCCTCCCCGACCAACTAGGAGACGGACAGGCGACGGGCGCCACCCGCAAGGAAAGGTCCGGCGAAGAGCCCGGCAGCCGTCGCACCTCCTACCTCCCGCAGCCTTGCGGCTGTGGCAGGACCCCGGCCACCCGGGCCAGCTCGCGGGCCAAGCGGGCGATGGGCAGGCCCATGATCGAGAAAAAGTCCCCGTCGATGCGCCGCACGATGAGGCGGCCGACGCCCTGGATTCCGTAGGCGCCCGCTTTGTCCAGGGGCTCCCCCGTGGCCACATAGGCGTCTATCTCGGCATCGGAGAGCTGGAAGAACTCCACGTGGCTGACATCGACGAAAGACGAGGCCACCGCCCCGTCCACGACAATGGCGGCACCCGTGCAGACTGTGTGGGTCCTGCCTGAGAGGATGCGCAGCATGGCCCGGGCGTCCTCGGCGCCGTCGGGCTTGCCCAGAATGACCCCGTCAAGGGCCACCACCGTGTCCGACCCCACGACGGGCTCCCCCGCCCCGGCCTGACCGGCCACGGCGAGGGCCTTGCCCCGGGCGAGGCCCAAGACCAGCTGCTCGGGGTCGTGCTGGGCGGCCTTGAGGGGCCTCTCGTCAAAGGACGAGGGGCACACAGTAAAGTCGTAGCCTGCCTGGGCTAGAATCTCCTGGCGGCGGGCCGATGCCGAGGCGAGAATCATCTAGTTGAACTTCACCACCTTGCGGGCCAGGTGGTACCCTCCGATGGCGACGCGGCGGCCGAACCGTCCCGGCAGGTTGGTAAGGGCGCCCAAGAGGCCGTGGCGGATGTGCCGATACATCTGGTCGTCGTACTCCTGCAGATGGTCCCAGAGCCCGCGCAGCTTGTCCTCGGACATAGGGTCCTCAGACAGGTGGGAGAAGACGCTGGAGATGGTGAACATCATGGTGAGGTAGGCCAGCATGTAGCGGCGCAGGGACGGACTCTCGACCTCGCTGTAGAGGTGGTAAGCGTCAGCCATGATGCGGGTGATGCGGAGCTGCTGCTCGTAGCGCTGGGTCATGACCTTCTCGTTCACGCTCTGGTCGTCGCGGCCGATGTAATAGCGGTAGAGGTTCACGTCGCGGTAGAAGAGCTTTTTGCAGCGGGGCAGGGGCGTGTAGGCGTAGATGTTGTCCACGTAGAAGGTGTGTCGGGGCAGGGGCACGCCGCCCTCGCGCAGCACCGCCGTCCGGTAGGTGAGCGAGTGCATGAGCAGGTTTTGGTCGACCCGGAAGCGGCCCATCTCATCCCAGGTGAAGGGCCGTCCCTCGGGCAGGACGTGCTTGTAGCCGATGGCCGTCTGCGTCCCGTCGGCCACGTGGTCGTAGACGTAGTTGGTGATGAAGAGGTCGATTTGCTCGCCCTCGGCGGTTAGGCGGCGCATGTCGGCGAGCAGGGCGCGGCCCGCCTCCAGGTCCAGGTGGTCGTCGGAGTCCACGACCTTGAAGTAGGCCCCGCGGGCAGCCTCAAGCCCCGTCAGGACCGCAGCCCCGTGGCCGCCATTCTCCTGGTGGACGGCCCGGACCCGGCCCGGGAGCCGCTCCTCCCAGTCCTGGGCCTTTGCCAGCGTATCGTCCTTGGTGGACCCGTCGTCCACGATGACAATTTCGCAGTCCTGGGCCCCGTCGGCCTGGCAGACGTCCAGGATGGACTGGATGGTGGAGTCCATATAGGCGGCCGAGTTGTAGCAAGGAATGGCAAAGGTCAGAAGGACAGCGCCCCTCTGGCCCTCGGAGCCCTCCTTGGCCTCCCCTGCCTGGGCGGCCTGCGCGCCCTGCCCGTCCGCGCCCATCAGGCCTGCGCGCCCACGAGCTTGTCGGACAGGTCGAGGGCCGAGGCTACGACCCCGTCCATGTCGTAGTAGCGGTACTCGGCCAGGCGGCCCACGGCGTGGAAGTTTGCGATGCCGCTCACACGGTCGAGATAGCGCTGGTAGAGGGCCCTATTCTCGTCATTGAGGATGGCGTAGTAGGGGGTCATGCCGCTGCCGGGCACGTAGGCCTGGGGGTACTCGCGCAGGATGGTGGTCACGCCCGGGACCTCCTGGCCAGTCATGAGCTTGAACTCGGAGATGCGGGTGAAGTCCTCGGTCGTGGTGTAGTTGACCGTGGCCGCCTCCTGGAAGCGGTCCTGCTGCAGGGTCTGGAACTGCAGGTCGAGCGAGCGGTAGGGCAAGTCGCCCAGGTCCGAGCCAAAGAGCTCGTCGAGCGGACCCGTGTAGACAACCTGGCCGGCATAGGGCTTGCCGCCCACCGTAAGGCCGTCCTCGCCCACGCGCACGTAGTCCCGGGCGTCCACCTCGAGGAAGGTGTCGATGCCCTCGAAGTCGAGCATCTTGTCAAAGAGCTTGGTGTAACCGCCCTCGGGCATGCCCTGCCAGGGAGACTGGAAGTAGCGGTCGTCGTCGCCCACCATGACCGGGACGCGGGCGGTGACGGAGGGGTCCACCTGGTCGGGCGTCTGACCCCACTGCTTGAGGGTGTAGTGGAGGAAGATGTTCTCGTAGACGTAGTCGGCAACCTCCTCCAGCTCGGGGTCGCCCTCCTGGCGTAGCTGCAGGATGCGGACCTTCTTGTCCTCGCCGAACTTGTCGACCAGCTTGCGATAGAGCTGCTCGCCGTGCTCCTGACCAAAGGCCAGGATAAGCGAGGTGTGGTTGAAGGGGACGGGCATGAGGGTGCCATGGACGTTGGCCAGGACCCGGTGCTGGTAGCCGTCGAAGTGGGTGAAGCGCTCCAGGTAGTTGTAGACGCGCTCGTCAAAGGTGTGGAAGATGTGGGGCCCGTAGAGGTGGATGAGGACGCCGCCCTCGTCCAGGCAGTCGTAGGCGTTACCGCCCACATGGGGGCGACGCTCCAGCACGGCCACGCGCTTGCCGACGCGTTCCGCCAGCTCGCGAGCGCAGACCGAGCCTGCGTAGCCCGCGCCTACCACGATTGCGTCATAGGTGCTGGGGTCGAAATCAGCAGGGACGCCATAGGTAACCGGCATCGGCAGGGCTCCTTTTTCTCGTCTGCCGCCCGCACGGCGCATCCGTCCGCGAGCGGCAAGTTAGCAGGTAACATCAGACGAATCTTATCACGCCGCCCTATAATCCGGGTGAACATGATACGAGGCACATGAGCAGCCGAGGAAGCACGAGGAGGGCCAATGAGCACGTTCATCGACGCAGTCATCGTCAAAGCGCAGGCAAACCCCCAGCACATCGTCTTGCCCGAGGGCCACGACGCCCGCACCCTGGAGGCGGCCCGCGAGGTCGCGGCGCGCGGCATCGCCAAGGTCACGGTCCTTTCCGAAGACCCCGGCCTGGAGATTCCCGGCGCGTCCGTCGTCAACCACCGCGCCTCGCCCGAGCGCGACCGCTATGCCAGGGACCTGGTTGAGATTCGCAAGAAGAAAGGCCTGACCCTGGAGGATGCCTACAAGCTGCTCGACGACGAGCTCTACTATGGCGTCATGATGGTCAAGGAGGGCGACGCCGACGGCATGACCTCGGGTGCCTGCCACTCCACCTCCGATGTCCTGCGCCCGGCCCTGCAGATTCTCAAGTGCGCCCCCGGCCAGCCCATCGTGTCCTCTTTCTTCGAGATTGCGGTCCCCAACTGCACCTTGGGCGAGAACGGCATGTTCTTCTTTGCCGACTGCGGCCTCAACGTCTACCCCAACGCCGAAGAGCTGGCCAACATCGCCATCCAGACGGCCGGCAGCTGGCAGACCTTTGTGGGCACCGAGCCCCGCGTGGCCATGCTCTCCTTCTCCAGCAAGGGCAGCGCCAAGCAGGAGCAGGCCCAGCTCATGGCCGAGGCCACCCGCATTGCCCGCGAGAAGGCCCCCGAGCTGGCCCTTGACGGAGAGCTTCAGTTCGACGCGGCTGTGGTCCCCGAGGTCGCAGCTTCCAAGGCCCCGGGCTCCCCGGTTGCCGGCCGGGCCAACGTCCTGATCTTCCCCAACCTGGATGCCGGCAACATCGGCTACAAGATAGCCCAGCGCCTGGGCGGGGCCGAGGCGATTGGCCCTGTGCTCCAGGGCATCGCGGCCCCGGTCAACGACCTGTCCCGCGGCTGCTCGGCCTCCGACATCGTGGCCATGGTGTCCCTCACGGCCCTGCAGGCCCGCACCCGCAAAGAGGCGCTGGCCCACTAGGCGTCAGGGGCGGGCGGGCCGACGGCGGGCGGAAGGCCGGCCAGGCGCCATCGCAAGGAAAAGGCGGGTCCCCGAGTCTCGGCCGCTCGGGGGCCCGCCTCTGCCTTCCGCCTTCCGGGGTGGGGCCGCCGGGACGCGCGCCCGTCACCCGACCGCCCTGTGCCGGTTTTAGGCCTCTTCCTCGCCCTCTCCCTCGCCCTCGGTCAGAAAGCCCCCGAACTCGCAGTTCTCGACGATGCGCTTGGTGTCCATGGCGATCATGGCCTCCTCGCCTGTCGGGACCACGTAGATCGCGACCGGCGAGTCGTCGGCGGAGATGAGCCAGGGCTCGTCGTGCCGCTCTTGGTTGCGGGCCTCGTCAAGGACGAAGCCGATCCTGTCCATTCCGGTCAGGGCCATGCGGCGGACGTCCGGGGAGTTCTGGCCCGCGCCTCCCGTGAAGGCCACGGTGTCCACGCCGCCCATGGCAGCCCACATGGCGCCGATGTACTTGCGGGTGTCGTAGGCGAACATGTCCAGGGCCAGCTGGCAGCGGTCGTTGCCCGCCTCGGCGGCCTCGATGAGGTCGCGTATGTCGTTGGTGAGGCCGCTCACCGCCAACAGGCCCGACTTCTTGTTCATAATCATGTCCACGTCGTGGGCAGTGTAGCCGGTGTTCTCGATGATGAAGGTGACCGCGGCCGGGTCGATGGAGCCGCAGCGGGTGCCCATGATGAGGCCGTCCAGGGGCGTGAAGCCCATGGTGGTGTCCACGCAGACGCCGTCGCGGATGGCCGAAATCGAGGAGCCGTTGCCCAAGTGGCAGCTGACCAGCCGGTGGGCCTGGCCCTGGGTGATCTGGTCGCAGGTCAGGGCCACGTAGCGGTGGGAGATGCCATGGAAGCCGTATTTGCGCAGGTGGAGACTATCGCAAAGCTCGTCGGGCAGGGCGTAGCGGTAGGCGACCTCGGGGATGGTGGCATGGAAGGACGTGTCGAAGCAGACGACGCTGGGCACGTAGGGCAGGACCTCGCGGCAGGTCTCGATGACCGAGGCGGCGGCGTAGTTGTGCAGGGGCGCCAGGGGGGCAATCTCCTCAATCTTGGCCAGGACCTCGTCGGTCACCAGGCAGGAGTCCTTGAAGAAGGAGCCCCCGTGGACGATGCGGTGGCCGATGGCGTTGATGCCCGTGTCGCCCATGTTGGCCAGGACGGTCCCCAGGACCAGGGAGATCGCCGTACGGTGGTTGAGGATGGACAGCTGGAGGTTCCGCTCGTGCCGCTCGTCTTTGTAGGAGAAGACAGAGCTGCCCTCGCCGATGCGCTCGCAGGCGCCCCGCGCCAGCACATGGCGGGTCTCTACGCTCATGAGCTGGAACTTGAGCGAGGAACTGCCTGCATTCACCACCAGTACGTTCATCAAACCATCCTTCTTCGGGGAGCACGTCTTAAAGGCACGGACACTTTAATTGTAGGCGAGCGGCCATCCAGCCCATGTATAGCGTAGGTGGATGGCCGCTCGTGTTCCGATGATTGGCAGATGTATGTTTTATTAACGGGGCAGCATGCCCTCGCCCATATCGACGCCACCCAGCACATGGCAGTGCAGGTGCATGACCGTCTGGCCGGCGTCCCTGCCCGTGTTCATGATGAGGCGGAAGCCCTTGTCGCGCAGGCCCGTCTTGTCGGCGACCTCGACGGCCGTCTTGAGCAAGCCGCCCAAGATGTCCTGGGGAACGTCGTCGGCCACGTTGGCGTAGTGCCTCTTGGGGACGACAAGCACGTGGACCGGGGCCTGGGGGTTGGCGTCCTTGAAGGCCGTGAAGTCGTCGTTTTCCAGCACGATGTCGGTCGGAATCTGGTGGTTGGCGAGTTTGCAGAAGATGCAGTCGTCCATGGCGGTTCCTTTCTCAGGTGTGGGCAGAGGGCGTCTGCCTGCGATGACGTCTTCGGGATTGGGGCGCGGAAGCTAGCTGAGGGTGGTGTCGTGGGCCTCCTCGTCCTCGGCCTCGATTTGGCCCATGAGGACGGTGACGCGCTGGGAGGCGTCGGCCAGACGGGCCCGCAGGTCGCTGACGAGGGCGACGCCCCGCTGGTAGAGGGCCAGGCTCTCCTCCAGCTCCAGGTCGTTGGACTCCAGGCGGCGGATGATTCCCTCCAGCTGGTCAGAGGCCTCACGGTAGGTCAGGCCCGCGGCGGCTGCCTCCTTCTCCTGCCGGGCCGACTCGGCGACCTTGGCCTGGCCCGTCTGGGCGGCCTCCTCGGCGGGCGGGGTAGGCTCCACCTCGCCGAAGTCCATCGTGGCCTGCTCCATCTGCTTGCCCATGCTAGTCCTCCTTGTTGATTGTGTCGCCGGCGTCAGAAGTGATGGCCGTCACCTGCGCGTCTATCAATCCGTCGGCCAGGCGCACGCTGATGGGCGCACTCGGCAGGGCCTGGCTCACGCTGCGCATCACATGCCCCTGCCCGTCGAAGGCCAAGGCGTAGCCGCGCGCGATGACAGCTAAGGGCGAGAGGGCCTCCAGCCTGCCCGCCCGCTCGGCCAGGGCCCTGCTGCGGCCGTCGGTGAGGGCGGGGGCGACCCTGCCCAGCCGGTCGCCGGCCAGGTTGAGCTCGCGGGCACGGGGCCCCACGACGCCCGTCCCCACCCGCAAAAGGCGGTCGCAGGCCCGGTCCAGCTCGTGCTGCCTAGGCTCAGTGAAGCCCCGGACAGGGTTGGCCAGGACGGGGCGGGCGGCCAGCAGGTCCAAGGTGCGCTGGGCCTGGGCCAGAAGTGAGCCCACCGGCGCCGACAGGCGGGTCAGCTGGTGGCCAAGCGAGGCTGCTAGCTCGTCTTTTGACGGTGCGACCGACTCGGCGGCGGCCGTGGGCGTCGAGGCCCTCCGGTCGCTAGCCAAGTCGCAGATAGTGGTGTCCGGCTCATGGCCAATGCCGGTCACCACCGGGACGGGACAGGCGGCTACGGCCCGAGCCAACCCCTCGTCGTTGAAGGGCATGAGGTCCTCGTAGGAGCCGCCGCCGCGCACGAGTAGGATGACATCGGGCCTGGCAGCCGCGGCCACCGTCAGGGCCTCGGCCATCTGGGCAGGGGCCGTGGCGCCCTCGACGGGGACCCCGCAGACGAGGAGCTCCACCAGGGGGTTGCGCCGGCGCAGGGTGCGGATGACGTCGTGGACCACCTTGCCGCGCGGGGAGGTCACCACGGCCACGCGCTCGCAAAAGGCGGGGATGGGTCGCTTGCGTGCGTCGGCCAGCAACCCCTCCTCGGCCAGGCGGCGGGCCAGGCGGGCCACTTTTTGGCGCAGGTCGCCCTCCCCTGCCTCCTCCAGCTTGGAAACCTCGAAGGATAGACGGCCGTTCTTGGCGTAGATGTTGAAATGGCCGGTCAGGCGGATCCGCATGCCCTGGCGCAGGACCACCCCGCTAGCCCGGTAGCGCTCGCGCCACATGAGGCAGGACATGGTCGCGCTGCCGTCGGAAAGGTCGAAGTAGGCGGCCTTGTAGCCGGGCTTATCGTTGAACTGGGAGACCTCGCCCTCCACCACCAGCTGGCAGGGCTTGAGGACCCCGTTGGCCACCGCCACAGCCTCGGCCACCGAGAGGGCTTCCTTATCTGGCCCCTCCCCCAGGCCAGGGGCCTCTCTGCCGGCGGACAGGCCTATGCCTGGGCCGCTTGCCGCGTCGTTGCTGGTCCGTCCCGTGAGATTCCACGTCATGGCGGCCGCCCTAATCCCGGCGGCTCTGGCCGAGCAGGTAGACCAGCTGCAGGACGGAGGTCAGGGCCGCGGCCACATAGGTGAGGGCTGCTGCGACCAGGACCTGGCGGGCGCCCGCGACCTCATTGCTGGAGATTCCGGGCACAGTCTTGAGGTAGGCCAGGGCTCGCTTGGAGGCGTCGAACTCCACGGGCAGGGTCACGAGCTCAAAGATGACCACGAGGGCGAAGAGGATAATGCCGATGTTGACCAGGGCCATGGCGTTGAGGACGATGCCCAGAATCAAGATAATCATCCAAGCCTCGGAGCCTATGTTGGCGACGGGCACGATGGCCATGCGTATGCGGGCGGGCAGGTAGTCGCGGGCGTGCTGCACAGCGTGGCCGGCCTCGTGGCAAGCGACCGCAGCAGAGGCCACCGAGGCGCCCCGCTCGCTGCTGGCCGACAGGTAGAGGGCGTTGGTGCGCGGGTCGTAGTAGTCGGACAGATCAGCGCCACCGTTGTTCTGGATGGGCACCTGGGTGAGGCCGTTTCTATCGAGCATGCGACGGGAGACCTCGCGGCCCGTGAGGCCGTTGCTCAACCTCACGCGTGACCAGCGCCTGTAAGCCATGTGGATGTAGGCCTGGGTGCCCAGTCCCAGGACAAGGGAGATGATAACGATGGAGAAGTAGGACAGTTGCATGCGATGGGCCCCCTTGTGGACGCTTGGGTGCGGGTTGTGGGTATTGGCAAGCTTATACCCGCAAGTCTCCCCTAGACCACCTCGACGCGGCCGTCCTTCACGGTGAGTCCCAAACGCCCTTGGAGCAGGTCGTCCAGCTGGTTGCCCAGGATCTGGGCTCTCCAGCCTGAGGAAAGGGGCGAATGCTGGGGGTGGGCCAGGTAGGCCAGCAGGTCGTCGCGGGTGGCCAGGACCGTCTGGGCGAGGCCCTCCCGCTGGGCCACCTGGCGGGTCAGGGCGTACATGAGGTCGCAGACGCACTCCTGGTCGGGGGTGGGGCAGAGGTGGCCCTGCTCAGCTGGCGGGTAGGCGTCCGGCTCGACAGCAAGGCCCCGGCGGACGGCTATCAGGATGTCCGTCTGACAGGTGCAGGTGAGGGCGGAGACGCCCCGGATGCGCTCAAGCTGGGCGAGGCTGGTGGGGCTGCGCCTGGCTATCTCGACGACCACCTCGTCCGAGAGGACCCAGCGGCGAGGGCGGTCGTGCTTCATGGCGTAGTCCTCGCGCCAGGCCGCCACCTCGCGGGCCACCGAGAGCTGCCTTCGGGTGAGACTGCCCAGGTGGCGCAACCGCTGGTAGGCCTCGCGAGGCTCGTGCTTGTAGGTAGCGGGGTCGCAGATGTGGGCAAACTCGGGCTCCAGCCACTCGAGGCGGCCACGGTCGGCCAGCTCTCGACGCATGAGCCGCCAGATCCGGGGCAGGTAGCGCACGTCGTCATAGGCGTACTCAAGCTGCTTGTCGTCCAGGGGGCGCTGGGACCAGTCGGTGAGCGACTCGGTTTTGGGCAGGCAGGTCCCGCAGTAGTCCTCCACGAGGGCCGCATAGCCAATCTGGGACCGCTTGCCCAGGTACTCGGCCGCAATCTGCGTGTCGAAGACCGGCCGGGGCAAGACCCCATAGTGGGCGAGAAGCAGCTCCATGTCCTGGGAGCAAGCGTGGAGGACCTTGGTGATCGCGGGGTCGCAGAGGAGCTCGCGGATGATGCTGACGCCGTCGACGGCAAAGGGGTCCACGGCCACCTGTTCGTCATCGGTCCCCAGCTGGAGCAGGCACAGGCGGGGGTAGAAGGTCTTCTCGCGAAGGAACTCTGTGTCAATCGCGAGGACGTCGGAAGCCGCGGCGCGGGCGGCAAAGGCAGCAAGCTGGTCCTCGGTGGTGATGAGCACGCGAACACTCTCCTTGGGTGCGACGGGCTGGGCGCGACGGGTAGCGGGGCGGGGTGCGACGAGCTGGATGCGACGGGTAGCGCTTTGTTGTCTCGGTCTGCGGCGGCGCCCGATTGCAGCACCTCGCCGCGGCCAA
>CAZEAF010000013.1:5207-17495 GCA_964510125.1 uncultured Coriobacteriaceae bacterium | reverse complement strand
GCTTTGTTGTCTCGGTCTGCGGCGGCGCCCGATTGCAGCACCTCGCCGCGGCCAATGTCCTATCATAGGGCTCAATCCACTCCTTTGCCACGCGCGCACGTGGCTGCACAGGAAGGACGCCGCATGAGGGCCCTCGTCATCCACAACCCTGCCTCGGGTCCCCAGAGCGGGGACGTCTTCGAGTTCGTCCGGACGGCCCTGCTGCCGGGCGATGACTTTGAGATTAGGGCCACCACCTCGGGCGACGACGTGGCCTTTGAGGTGGGCGACGCGGGCCGCTTCGACCTGGTCGTGGCTTCGGGCGGAGATGGGACGGTCTCGCGGGTGGCCTACGCCCTGCGCGGCACGGGAATCCCGGTGGTGGTCTTCCCCTCGGGCACGGCAAACCTGCTGGCCAACAACCTGCAGAGCGCGACCGAGCCGGCCTCCATCGCCGCGGCTCTGCGCCAGGGGCACCTGGTCACCTTGGACATAGGCGAGATGACCTACCACACCGCCGACGGCAAGACCAGGTCGAGCGGCTTCCTCACCATGGCGGGAGCCGGCTTCGACGCCCGCATCATGCAGGACTCCCAGGAGCTCAAGCCCGTGTTCGGCCAGCTCAGCTACTACCTGTCAGCCTTCGGTAACCCCAACCCCACCTTCTCCCACTTGTCCATGGTGCTCGACCAGCGCCCCCTGGAGGCGGACGGAATCTGCGTTCTGGCAGGGGTCTGGGGCACCGTCAACCCTACCTTTACCCTCATCCCCGGCTCCGACCCCCAAGACGGCTTGCTCGACGTGGCAGTGGTCCGCTCCAGCACGGCCACCAAGCTCATCCCCGCCTTCATCGGCTCGCTCCTAGGCCAGGGCGTCAACGACCCCGACATCGACGTCTACCACGTCAAGGAGCTCACGGTGAGCTGCGACCCTCCCCTGCCCATGCAGTTCGACGGCGAGGTTGTGGAGGATGCCACGACCCCCTTCGGCATGCGGGTCATCCCCGGCGGCCTCACGACCATCGTGGACAAGCTCTCCCCCTTCTATGAGACGGGGACGCCCATCACCTTTGAGTAAGGGCGTCGGGTGAGGAGGGCGTCAGACAAGGACGGCCGGGACGCACTGAGAAGGCCCACCGATGCACCGGGCACCGGCGGGCCTTCCTGCGTGTGTAGTGCCATGTAACAGTGCTACGTCCCCTGTTATGCGCCCTGTTATGCGGACGCCTTGTGGGCGGCAATCTCCTCGTGCATCTTGGCCAGGTTCTTGCGGTAGCGGGTCTGCAGGGCTGTGACCACGACCGAGAAGACGACGGCGAAGACGACGAACATGGGGTCGAAGCGCACGCCCGCCACCATGACAACGCCAATGACGACAAAGGCCGCGACATAGCAGATGACCAGCAGAGCGGACTCGGGGTTGTCACGCACCAGCGAGGCAAGGGGGCCTTGGCCCTCGCGCTTGGGCTCCCCTTCCGCGGCAGCCGCCTGCCTGGACTCCATCCGACGCTTGTAGACCATCTGGACCACGGTCGTGAGCAAGGTGAAGAACATGGAGATGTAGACGTACCACTGGTTGATTTCCACGCCGAAGAACTCCACAACCAAAAGGACGCCGATTGTGAGGATGAAGAAGAGGGCGAGGAGCTTGACCTCGGGGTTGTGGTTGATGAAGTCGCTCACCACGTCGGCGCAGGCCATCATGAAGATGATGGCAATGATGATGGCAAAGGCCGCGATGATGACATGTTCCACGATGCCCACGGCCGTGATGACCGAGTCGAGCGAGAAGACGATGTCCATGACGGCGATTGTGGCCACCGCCCGCGGCAGGGTGAGCGGGGGTTTGGGCGTGTGGTCCGGATGCCCGAAGGCCTCGCGCTCCTCCTCCAGGGCCAGCATGTCGCGCAGCTCGGTGACACCCTTGTAGATGAGGTAGATGCCGCCGGCCAAAAGGATGATGTTCTTGCCCGTGATGTCCAGCTCGAAGCTGCCAATCATGAAGGAGGCGATAGGCTTGGTCAGGTGCATAATCCAGCCCAGGGTGAAGAGGAGGGCAATGCGAGTACACATGGCGGCCGCAAGGCCCAGGCGCCGGCCGATGTGCTGCTGGCTCTCGGGCAGGCGGGCGGACGTCAGCGAGATGAAGACGATGTTGTCGATGCCGAGGATGATTTCCAAAAAGGTCAGCGTGATGAGCTGGACGATGGCCTCGGTGCCTGAAAAGGCTGCGGCGAGCTCTGCGAACAAAAGGACTCCTCCTCGCATGACGGGCTGAGAGCACGTCCTTCCAGACCCTGCGGGCGGCCGGACGGGCAAGTTTTTATATTACCCCTGCAAAGGCGACAGGGACAGTCTTGCTGCCTTTGTGTCGTTCTTCTGCATGACCGCTCGCCCAGGCTCCTCCCCGTCCCGCCGCGCCGGTTTGTCTGGAGACCACCGCATCAATCGCCCCTCTTTTCAGGTTCGGTCAAGCTTTATCGCGCTTTCGCGGCCGGTTTTCATCCTTGTCACATTTTCAGGGGTTTTAAAGCCGTCCATCTTAAAATGTCCCCCGCTCGTTATTTGAGCAACTGAACAACACGATTTTTATCTTGCATTCAGTAATCTTAAGGAGAAGCCGTGGAAAGCTTTATCGATACCTTTAAGCGCAAGGAGCTCAAGTACCGTCTTTCCCCTGCTCAGTACGCATCCATCAGCGCCTCGCTGTCCGACCACATGGCCCCCGACAGCTACGGGCGCTGCCAGGTGTGGAGTCTCTACTATGACACGCCCGACCACGAGGTCGTGCAAGCCTCCCTCGACAAGCCCCTCTATAAGGAGAAGCTCCGCCTGCGCACCTACGGGAATCCCGAGACGGCCGAGCGGGCCTTTTTGGAGCTCAAAATCAAGTATGACGGCGTGGTCTACAAGCGCCGGGTGTCCCTGTCCCTGACCGCCGCCCTTTCTTATCTGGAAGGAACCCCCTACAAGCTGGCCTGTCTGGCCAACCCCCTAGCCGACCCGGTCCAGGCCGCCGAGTCCCTTTCCGCCCACAGCCTGCAAATCGCCCGTGAGATTGACGCCTTTGCTGCCCGCCACTCCCCGCTGACTCCCTCCATGGCCATCACCGCCACCCGCGTGGCCTGGGCCCCCAACGCGTATGGGACCCCGGCGGACAGCTCCCAGGGCGTGCGCGTCACCTTTGACGAGTGCATCAGCTACCGGGACCTGATGGCCGGAACCCGCCTTCCCCAGGACCGGGCCCAGGGCGACCTGCTCGACCCGGGCGAGGCGGTCATGGAGGTCAAGGTGCCCGGCTCCATGCCCATGTGGCTGGTGAGGGCCCTGGACGCCTGCCAGGCCCGGCCGACCTCCTTCTCAAAGTACGGCCAGGCCTACCTGCGAGCTTACGCAGCGGTCCCGCTCTCCTGCGCCTAAGGCCCCTGACCCGGCGCCAGCCCCGCCACACCATCCCGCCCCCCAGAAAGGAGTGCGAGCGCCATGCTCGACTCACCGTTTTCCTCCGTCCTGAGCACCACTGAGAGCGCCGCGGCCTCTATCACGCCCGCTAACTTCCTGATTTGCAGCCTCGCCTCTATCGTCTTGGGCCTGATCGTGGCGGCCGCCTATTCCTTCCGCTACAAGGGGTCGCGAGGCTTCGTGGCCACCCTGGCCATCCTCCCCCTCGTGGTCCAGGCCGTCATCATGCTGGTCAACGGCAACCTGGGGGTGGGCGTGGCGGTCATGGGCGTCTTCAGCCTGGTCCGCTTCCGCTCCATCGCCGGAACGGCCAAGGACATCGGCAGCGTCTTCATGGCCATGGCCGTGGGCCTGGCGACGGGCATGGGCTTTTTGGGCCTGGCGGCCCTCTTCACGGTGGTCGTGAGCGTCCTGAGCGTCCTCTATACGTTCCTGCCGACCAAGGGCAAGGACCCGAACGGGATGATTCTGCATATCACCGTGCCTGAGACCATGGAGTACGAGGGGGTCTTCGACGAGGTGCTCGGCCGCCTTTGCGCCAGCTTCGAGCTGTCCGAGGTGTCCACCTCCAACATGGGCAGCCTCTACCACCTCACCTACAAAGTGGACCTGCCCGATAAGGCCGGGTCCAAACAGCTCCTCGACGAGCTGCGCGCGCTGAACGGGAACTTGAAAATCAAGCTCAGCAACGCCCCGAGCGCCAAGGAGGTGCTCTAGGATGGGCCGCCAAGCTGGGAACATGAATGAGACGCAGATGAGCGCAAACGAGAAAAGCGAGGTCAAGGTGGTCGTCAGAGGTATGCAGGAAGCAAGGACAGAATCCAAGATGCCGCGCAGGCTCCTCCTGGGCCTGGCGGGGGCCGCGGCGGGCGTGCTGATTGCCTCCACCTTGTGCGGGGCCCTGGGGGCCGGGACCGGGATGCCCGTTTCCAGCGCCTGGGCCAGCGAGCAGACCGGCGGGACCGTCGCTGCCGTCGCACCCTCCGGCTCCGAGACCAGCGCAGCCGCGTCTGCCACCACCGTCATCGACGAGTCGGCCTACAACCTCGAGACCAGCAACCGCGACAACGACCCCTCCTACGACGCGGCCTCCGCGGTGGCCGTGACCCTTTCCGACTCCGCCTCCACCGTGAGCCCGGCTGATGGCGTCACCGTGGACGGCAGCACAATCACCGTCTCCGCCGCCGGCACCTACGTACTGACCGGGACCCTCACCGATGGCACGGTGGTCGTCAACGCTCCTGAGGACGCCAAGGTCCAGCTGGTCCTGGCCGGCGCTTCCATCGCCAACGCCGACGGCCCCGCCATCCAGGTGGCCCAGGCCGACAAGTGCTTCGTCACCCTTGCCGATGGGACGGACAACTCCCTTTCCGACGGCTCCGTCTACGCTGACACCGGCGAGGACGCCCCCAACGCGGCCCTCTGGTCAACCTGCGACCTGACCATCAACGGAAGCGGTGCCCTGACGGTGACCGGCTCCTACAAGTACGGCATCTCCACCAAGGACGACCTGGCCGTGACCGGCGGCATTGTGAGCGTAAGAGCCCTCGACGACGCCCTGCGCGGCCACGACTCCGTCTTGGTGACCGGTGGCACCCTGGCCCTGACCTCGCAGGAGGGCGACGGCATTGCCTCCAAGGACTCCGACGACCTCACGCACGGCTATGTGTCCATCGACGGCGGCACGCTGACCATCGAGGCTGGTGACGACGGGATCCAGGCCTCCCACTACCTGCGCGTGACAGGCGGCTCCCTGGGCGTCGACTCCTCCGACGACGCCCTGCACTCCGACGGCGACGCCCGCATCGTCGGTGGCACCCTGGTCCTGTCCGCGGGCGACGACGGGGTCCACGCCGAGGGCGCCCTGGTCATCGATGGAGGCGACACGACCATTGTCACCTGCTACGAGGGCCTGGAGGGCAACCAGATTTACATGAACGACGGCAGCGTTGACCTGACCTCGTCCGACGACGGCGTGAACGCGGCGTCTCCCAGCACCGGCGACGCCGACCAGATATTCGGCCGTGGCGGCATGGGCGGCGGCATGGAGAACGACGCCAGCTGCCTGGTTCAGATCAACGGCGGCACCCTGGTCGTGGACGCCCAGGGCGACGGGCTCGACTCCAACGGAACCCTTGAGATTAACGGCGGCACGGTCTTTGTGAGCGGCCCCACTGGGTCGGATAACGGCGCCCTTGATTTCGGCGGGTCGGGCACCGTGAACGGCGGCACTGTCATCATCGCGGGCAACGCCGGCATGGCCCAGAACTTCACGGGCGGCACCCAGCCCTTTGTCCTGGTCGAGGCCTCCGGGCAGGCGGGCAGCACCGTCACCCTCTCCGACGCATCCGGGACCCAGCTGGCCACCTTCGCGCCGACAAAGGCCTTCTCCCTCGTCATCGCGAGCGCCCCGCAGCTTTCCGAGGGCGACTCCTGCACGGTGACCGTCGACGGGACGGACATCTCCGCCACCGCCTCCACGACCCCCAGCTCGATGGCCGGCATGGGTGGCATGGGTGGCATGGGTGGCATGGACCGTGCGGGCGGCATGGGCCGTATGGGCGACATGGGTAACATGGGTGGCATGGGCGGCATGCCCACTGATGACTCAACCGACACGGGCAACATGCCTGCCGGTGGCCCTGCCAACATGGGCGATATGGGCGCCATGCCTTCTGGCAGCCCTGTCAACATGGGCGATATGGGCGGTATGCCCGCCGATAGCCCCACCGACGCGGGCGGCCTCGGCGCGTAGGCAGGGCCAGGGCCTCGGCGGGCCAAAGAGGCCGGTGGCAAGGCCCTTCCCGCCAGGCCCCGCAGACACAGGCGGACGATTGCTGCACAATCCTTCCACGCTCGCCAAACAAGACGGGTCGCGCTGGTCGTATCATGAGGAGATGCACCGCGCGGCCCGTCCTTTTGCGCTCTTGTGCCGGGCGGAGCTGCATCCTGCCGTCGCCTCAGAAGGGACCTGCCTCATGGTCAAGCGTGTGTACGTGGAGAAGAAGCCAGGCTTCGACGTGGAGGCGCAGCAGCTCACCCGCGAGCTGCACGACATCCTCGGGGTCGACGGGCTCACCCGGCTGCGGCTCGTCAACCGCTACGACGTCGAGGGCATCACCGACGAGCTCTTCGACCAGTGCGTACCCACGGTCTTCTCCGAGCCCCAGGTCGATGAGGTCGGCTTTGAGCTACCCCAGGACCCCGGCGCGACCGTCTTCGCCGTCGAGTACCTGCCCGGCCAGTTTGACATGAGGGCCAACTCGGCCAGCGAGTGCATCCAGCTCATCAGCCAGGGCGAGCGCCCCGTCGTCCGGTCGGCCCGCGTCTACCTGCTCGAGGGGACGCTCTCCCTCGAGGACGTGGCCGCCATCAAAGCCTACGTAATCAACCCCGTCGAGGCCCGTGAGGCCTCGCTCGACCAGCCCCAGACCCTGGCCCTAGCCGTGGCCACACCCGCCGACGTCGAGACCCTCGAGGGCTTCCTGGACCTGGACGAGGCCGGCCTCAAAGCCTTCATCGCCGAGCGCGGCCTCGCCATGGACCTGGCCGACCTCAGGTTCTGCCAGTCCCACTTTGCCGGCGAGGGCCGCTGCCCCACCATCACCGAAATCAAGGTCATCGACACCTACTGGTCTGACCACTGCCGCCACACCACCTTCCACACCCAGCTTGACCAGGTGAGCGTGGACGATGACGTGGTGCGCGCCGCCTTCGACCGCTACCTGCAGATGCGCCACGAGCTTGGCCGCGACGCCAAGCCCGTCTGCCTCATGGACATGGGCACCATCGGGGCCCGCTGGCTCAAGGCCAAGGGAATCCTGCGGAACCTAGACGAGTCCGACGAGGTCAACGCCTGCACGGTCAAGTGCATCGTCGACGTGGACGGCCAAGACGAGGATTGGCTCTTCCTCTTCAAGAACGAGACCCACAACCACCCCACCGAGATTGAGCCCTTCGGCGGGGCGGCCACCTGCATCGGCGGCTGCATCCGCGACCCCCTCTCCGGTCGCTCCTACGTCTACCAGGCCATGCGCCTGACTGGGGCCGCCGACCCGCGCACGCCCGTCTCAGAGACCCTGCCCGGCAAGCTGCCCCAACGCAAAATCGTGACCACGGCCGCCGCCGGCTATTCCTCCTACGGCAACCAAATCGGCCTGGCGACCGGCCAGGTGGCCGAGGTCTACCACCCCGGCTACGTGGCCAAGCGCATGGAGATTGGCGCCGTAGTGGGCGCCACCCCGGCCACCCACGTCCGCCGCGAAGAGCCCCAGCCCGGCGACGTCATCATCCTTTTGGGCGGCCGCACCGGCCGTGACGGCATCGGCGGCGCCACCGGCTCGTCCAAGGCCCACGACTCCGAGTCGCTTGAGAAGGACGGGGCCGAGGTCCAGAAGGGCAACGCCCCCGAGGAGCGCAAGATCCAGCGCCTCTTCCGCCGCAAGGACGCCTGCCAGCTCATCAAGCGCTGCAACGACTTTGGCGCCGGCGGCGTGTCCGTGGCCGTGGGCGAGCTTGCCGACGGCCTTCTCGTCAACCTCGACCGCGTGCCCAAGAAGTACGAGGGCCTTGACGGCACCGAGCTGGCCATCTCCGAGTCTCAGGAGCGCATGGCCGTCGCCGTGGACGCCAAGGACGCCGACCGGTTCCTTGCCCTAGCGCACGAGGAAAACCTGGAGGCCACGGTCATCGCCCAGGTCACAGCCGAGAAGCGTGTCCGTATGACCTGGCGCGGGGCCACCATCGTGGACGTGAGCCGCGACTTTTTGGCCTCCAACGGCGCCCCCAAGCACCAGGAGGCCCACGTGGAGGAGCAGGGCGCCTGGGAGCCTGCTTGGCCGGGTGCCACCCTGGGCGACCGCATGCGCTCGGTTCTGACCGACATCAATGTCTGCTCCAACAAGGGCCTGGTCGAGCGCTTTGACTCCACCATCGGCGCCGCCACGGTCCTCATGCCCTTTGGCGGCAGGCGCCAGCTCACGCCCGCCCAGGCCATGGTGGCCAAGCTGCCGGTCGAGGGCCAGACCCAGACCTGCTCGGCGATGACGTGGGGCTTCAACCCCCAGCTCATGAGCGCCAACCAATACGAGGGCGCTTACCTGTCGGTAGTCGAGTCGGTCTCCAAGCTCGTGGCCTCGGGCTTCGAACACGATAAGGCCTATCTCACCTTCCAGGAGTACTTCGAGAAGCTGCGCGAGGACCCGAGGCGTTGGGGCAAGCCGGTGGCTGCCCTGCTCGGCGCCCTGGACGCCCAGGTGGACCTGGGTGTCGGCTCCATCGGCGGCAAGGACTCCATGAGCGGCTCCTTCGAGGACCTGGACGTGCCGCCCACGCTCGTAAGCTTCGCCGTGGCCCTGGGAAAGGTGGACCGGGTGACCTCGCCCGAGTTCAAGCAGGCCGGCTCCCGGGTGGCGCTCGTGGCCCCGCGCTACCGCGACGACCTGCCTCTAGTGCCCGACGCCGCCTCCCTGCTCGAGGCCTTTGACACCGTCGAGGCCCTCATCGCCTCCGGGGCCGCCACCGCCGTGGCCACCCCCGGCTATGGCTGCCTGGCAGAGGCCCTCTTCAAGATGTGCCTGGGCAACAGGCTGGGCCTGGCTCTCGACAGCGCCGTCGACACCAACCGCCTCTTCACGCCGGCCTACGGCTCCTTCGTGGTCGAGCTGGCCGAAGGCGCCGAGTTCCCTGCGGCTACCAGTTCCTGCACCATCGAGCTGCTGGGCGCCACGACCCAGGCCTATGAGCTTGCGACCGCGGCCGAGACCCTGAGCCTGGACGAGCTCCAGCAGGCTTGGGAGCAACCGCTCGAGGGCGTCTTCCCCTACCGCAGCCAGGGCGAGCCCGTCCAGACCCTGACCTGGGACCGGGCCGACCACGCCGATGCCCCGCGCCACACCCGCTCATCCTGCCCCACCCTTGCCCACCCACGCGTCGTCATCCCGGTCTTCCCGGGCAACAACTGCGAGTTCGACTCGGCGGCGGCCTTTGAGCGCGCAGGGGCCATCCCCACCACGCTGGTCGTGAACAACCTCACGCCCTCCGACGTCACCGAGAGCGCCCGGCGCCTGGTGGAGGAGATTCGCCGCAGCCAGATTGTCATGATCCCCGGCGGCTTCTCCGGCGGCGACGAGCCTGACGGAAGCGCCAAGCTCATCTGCGCCTTCTTCCGCTCCCCCGCCGTCACCGAGGCGGTGCGCGACCTGCTTCAGAACCGCGACGGCCTCATGCTGGGCATCTGCAACGGCTTCCAGGCCCTGGTCAAGCTTGGCCTGGTCCCCTATGGCGACATCCGGCCCATGGACGCCTCCTGCCCCGCCCTCACCTTCAACACCATCGGCCGCCACCAGAGCAAGCTGGTCCGCACCCGCGTGGCCAGCAATTTGTCCCCCTGGCTGTCCAAGTGCGCGGTGGGCGACGTCCATACCATCGCCATCAGCCACGGCGAGGGCCGCTTTGTGGCCTCCCCTGAGCTTCTCGCCCAGCTGACGGCTACCGGCCAGGTCGCCACCCAGTATGTGAACGAGAGCGGCCAGCCCACGCTCGACCTGGACGCCAACCCCAACGGGTCGCTCTTGGCCATCGAGGGCATCACCAGCCCCGACGGTCGCGTCCTGGGCAAGATGGGCCACACGGAGCGCAGCGGCGCCGGCCTCTACCGCAACATCCCCGAGCTGACGCCCGGCGACCACTTCCAGCCCCTCATCGAGGGCGGTGTGGCCTACTTCACGGAGTAGCTCGGGCGTAGGACGTAAAACAAGCCGGGTGTCCGCGGGCAAGCTTGCAGACCCCGGCAAGCTCACAGACCTCGAGGGGCCTTCGTCATGCGCGCAGGCCCCTTTTCTCGGCTTGTGAGGCCACCTGCCCTCTTGCGAGGCCGCCTGCCCCATGACAAAGGAGCCAGCCCCCTGGAGAGCTGGCTCCTTTCCGGATAATCTGCCTGCGAGGGCTTTAGAACAGGTCCTCGGAATCGAGGAGCTTGAAGCCAGCCTTCTCGAGAGCCTCGGCGGCCTCGTTCATGCGGTCGCGGTTGGCTATCTTGAGGACGTCCACGGCGTGCTCGCCCATCGAGGAGAAGCAGTAGCCATACTCCAGGTTCACACCCTGCTCGTCGAGCAGCTCGAGCAGCTTGGCCAGGCCGCCCGGGTAGTTGGGGACCTCGACCGCGCAGACCTTGGTGATAGTGCTGCGGTAGCCACCCTCGTCCAAGGCCTCCTTGGCCTTCTCGGGGTCGTCGCAGATGATGCGGACCAGGCCAAAGTCGCTGGTTTCGGCAATCGTGAGGGCGGTCATGTTCACGCCCGCGTCGGCCAAGACGCGGCAGGCGGAGGCCAGGTGGCCCTTCTTGTTCTCTAGGAAGACGCTGAGCTGGTCAATCATTATATGCTCCCCTTCCGCAGGTCGATAATGCGCTTGGCCTTGCCCTCGGAGCGCGGGATGGTCTTGGGCTCGACGAGCTTGACCTCAATGCCCACAGCCAGCGCGGTCTTGAGCTTGTTCTTGATCTCCTTCTGCAGGCCCTGGATGGCGCCGATGGAGTCCATTGGGAAGTCAGGGTCGGTCTCCACCTTGAGGGTGACGACGTCCAGCCCGTTCTTGCGGTCGAGCTCAATCTGGTACCAGGAGGACACCTGCGGCACCGTCTTCATGACGTCCTCGATCTGGCTCGGGAAGACGTTGACGCCGCGGATGATGAGCATGTCGTCCGTGCGGCCGTGCAGACGGTCGATGCGCCGATGGGTGCAGCCGCAGGGGCACTCACCAGGCAGGATGCGGGTGATGTCGCGGGTGCGGTAGCGCACGACGGGCGACGCCTCGCGGTCGACGGTCGTGATGACCAGCTCGCCCCACTCGCCGTCGGGCAGGTTCTCGCCGGTCTCGGGGTCGACAATCTCGCAGAAGAAGTGATCCTCGGCGATGTGCAGGCCGTTCTGCTCCATACACTCGATGGCCACGCCCGGACCCATGGTCTCGGTGAGTCCGTAGACGTCGAGCACCTTGTAGTCGAGCTTGCGCTCGAGCTCGGCCCGGAAGTTGTCGCTGAAGGGCTCGGCGCCGTGGATGCCGGCGCGCAGGTGGAAGTCCTTGTGGGGGTCGATGCCCATCTCGAGGGCAGTGTCGGCGATATGCATGGCATAGCTGGGCGTGCAGCAGATGATGGTGGAGCCCATGTCCTTGAGCACGCGAATCTGGCGTTCGGTGTTGCCCGCGCTCATAGGGATGGTCGTGCACCCGGCCGACAGGCCGCCGTAGTGGGCGCCTAGGCCGCCAGTGAAGAGGCCGTAGCCGTAGCAGACATGGGCGATGTCGTCCTTGCCGCCGCCTGCATAGCGAATGCCGCGCGCAAAGCATTCGCCCCAAACTTCCAGGTCGTGACGGGTATAGGCGCCCACCGTGGCCACGCCGGTCGTACCGGAGGACATGTGGATCTCCATGACCTCGGACAGGGGCACAGCCAGCATGCCGTAGGGATAGGCGTCACGCAGGTCCTGCTTGCCGACGAAGGGGAAGCGCTTGAGGTCGTCCAAGGAGCTGATGGAATAGGGGTCCACGCCCGCCTCGTCGAACGACTTCTTGTAGAAGGGGATGTGCTCGTAGCACTGCACCACCGTCTTCTTGACGCCCTCGAGCTGAATCTGCTCAATCTGCTCATGGGGCACCCTCAGGATGTCCTGCTCTTCGCTCATCTGGCAACCTTTCGTGTTGTGTGGCGTCCGCCACCCAAGCGTCCGTCCTGCCCCTTTGCGCAGCTCGGCGAGGGGCGTCGATATCATACTATAGCGCTGTCGGCAGATAAAGGTTTCGGGTGTGTTTGGGAGGGCCAGCGGGCGCGCCAAGGCGGACCTGCGGG